>JAPPOT010000251.1:0-14464 GCA_028817855.1 Myxococcales bacterium | reverse complement strand
CACCTGCACCGCTCCGAGTCGGCGCTGCTCGAGGCGGAGGAGCTCGACCCGCGCGATGCCAGCGAAGTCGTGCCGCGGCTGCCCTCGCCGGTGCGCGACATGGACGCGCTGCGGGACGTCTTCCTGCAGATCGCCCAGGCCCTGTGCGCGCTCCACGATCAGAACACGCTCCATCGCGATCTCAAGCCGGCCAATGTGATGGTGACCTCGAGCGGGCGCGTGGTCGTGCTCGACTTCGGCATCGCCGCCCAGCTCGGCGACGACGGCCTGCGCGACACCCGCGTGGGTGTGGTTGTCGGCACGCCCGCCTACATGGCCCCCGAGCAGGCCTACGAGTCGGCGCGCGAGCCCACCTGTGACTGGTACGCCTGCGGCGCCATGCTCTACGAAGCCCTCACTGGCGAGCTGCCCTTCGACGAGTCCGACCCCGTCGATCTGCTCGAGCGCAAGACGAACGCCGACCCGGTGCCACCGGGCGAGCTGGTCGGTGGGATTGCGGCGGACCTGGAGCAGTTGTGCATGGGCTTGCTCTCGCGCGCGCCCGAGCACCGCCCCACTGGCCAGGAGGTGCTCGACGTGATGTCGCGCGGGGGCGCCGCCGTGACCGAGCTGGCCGCGCCCCGCCCCGCGGCCGCGCCCGCACTGCCCTTCGTGGGGCGCGGCGCCGAGCTCGCGCGCCTCGAGCACGCCGTGGCCGACAGCGAGGAGGGCACGCCCGTCCTGGCGCTCGTGCATGGGCCCTCCGGCATCGGCAAGAGCACCCTCGCCCAGCAGCTGCTGCGTGCCCAGCGCAAGCGCGCGCACTGCGTCGTGCTGTCGGGGCGCTGCTTCGAGCACGAGTCGGTCGCCTTCAAGGCCTTCGACTCGGTGGTCGACGCCCTCAGCCGCTACCTGGGTCACCTCTCGGAGGTCGCGGTGGCCGGGCTGATGCCGCGCCGGCTCGAGGTGCTGATCCACGTCTTTCCCGTGCTCGCGCGCGTGCCGGCGGTGGTCGAGGCGCGCAGTCGCTCGCGCTTCGAGCTGCCAGCCGATCCCACCGAGGTCCGGCGTCTGGCCTTCGAGGCCTTGCGCGAGCTGCTGTGTCGGCTGTGCGAGGACTGCACCGTGATCGTTTACATCGACGACCTGCAGTGGGGCGACGTGGACAGCGTCGAGCTAATCGAGGCGCTGATCGGCGGTGCGGACCCCGCTCCCATCACGCTGCTCTGCACCTACCGCACCGAGGACCTGGAGCGCAGTCCCTGCCTGCGTGCGCTCACCGACGTGCGCGTACGCACGCCGGGGCTACCGGCCTGCGAGATCGCCCTTGGCGGCCTGTCGAGCAGCGAGGCGCGCACGCTCACCGAGCTGCTGTCGGGTGGCGCAACCCGGCTCGACACCAATGCCCTGGTCAACGACGCGCAGGGCAGTCCCTACCTGCTCACCGAGCTGATTCAGTTCGCGGCCGACTCGAAGACGCCCGGCGCGGTCGGCCTGACAGTCTCGTCGGCGCTCGCGCGGCGCATCGAGTCGCTCTCGGCGGATGCGCGGGCACTGCTGTCGCTGCTGTCGATCGCGGGCCGTCCGCTCGCGCGCGGGATCTACGCGCTGCTGCGTCAAGACGACGTCGATCTGCCCAGCGCCGTCGCCGAGTTGCGGGTGGCGAAGCTGGCTCGTACCGGTGGCACCGGTGGCGTGCTCGGGGTCTATCACGACCGCGTGCGCGAGACCGTGGTGGCGGCCATGCCCCAGCCGGAGCGCGTGCGCTGGCACGGGCGCTTGCTGCGCGTGCTCGAGGCGCGCCAGGGCACGGACATGGAGACCCTGGCGTATCACAGCTTCGAGGCCTGCGAGCACGGTTGCGGCGCGCGCTACGCGGTGGTGGGCGCCCAGCGCGCCGTGCGCGAGTTCGCCTTCGACCGCGCCGCGCGGCTCTACCAGCTCGCGATCGAGCGGGCCACGCTGGACGGCGACGAGCGCCGCATGCTGCTGGTCTCGCTGGCGGAAGCGCAGATCCTCGCGGGCCGTCGCGCCGACGCGGCCGCCTCGCTGCAGTGGGCGGCGCGCGAGGCGCCCGATCAGGAGGCCGCCGAGCTGGGGCGCCGGGCGGGTCAGGCGCTCGTGCTCGCCGGCTTCACCGATCGCGGCCTCGAGCTGATGCGCGACGCGCTCGCGAGCTATGGGCAGTCGATCGACGGGGGCGACGACATGCCCGGCTGGTTCGAGCGCCGCAAGCGGCTGGCCGAGCGCGGCTTCGGCTGGGTCGAGCGCGAGCCGATGGAGGTCAGCCCCGCCGAGCGGCGCCGGCTCGACACGCTCTGGGCGGTCGGCTTCGGGCTCTTCCGGGTCGAGGGCGTGCGCGTCCACCACATCGCGGCCCAGTACCTGCTCGATGCGCTCGAGATGGGCGACCGCTACGACGTCGTGCGCGGGCTGTGCTTCCACACCGCTTGCGTCGAGCGGCCCACGCGCCAGGTGCTCGGCAAGGAGCCACTGCCGGGGCTCGAGCGTGCCCAGGAGCTGGCCGCGGGCTGCGAGGATCCGCGCATGGAAGCGTGGATCCTGCTCGCGCGCGGCTTCGACCGCTGGCTCGATGGCGACCCGGAGGCGGGCCCGCTGCTGCTGTCGGCCCACGAGCTCTTCCTCGGGCACTGCGCCGGCAGCGCGCCGGAGCGCGGCCTGGCCTCCGCGCTGCTGGTCAGTGAGTACACCTGGCGCGGGCTGTGGAACGAGCTGCAGAAGATCGAGCGCTGGCAGGCCGACGCCTCGAGCCGTCGCGACGTCGCGCTGCGGTATACCAACGGCCTGGCCGAGACCTTCGGCGCCATGCTCGCGGGGCACCCGGAGGATGCCAGCACGCGCATCGAGCAGCTGCGCCAGGAGGTCGCCCATGTGCGCTTCGACGTGCGCTTCCCGGTGGAGATGGTCGCAGTGATCTGTGCGCTGTCGACCGGCGACCACGCGCGCATGGAGATCTACGACGAGCGCTGCGAGCAGTTCCTGCACACGGCCGAGGGCCTGCTGTCGCGCTGGCGTCACGAGGCGCTGCTGTTGCGCTGCGCTGCGCGCGTGCAGCTCGCCCGCCGCGACGGCGACGCGGACATGATGGCGCTCGCCCAGGCGGACTTCGACGCGGCCTGCACCCAGCCCTACGCCCCCCACACCCCGATCCTGATGGCCTCGCGCGCGATGCTCGCAGACGCCCGTGGCGATCGTCAGGGGGCCATCGCCGACCTGCGCGAGGCGATCGAGGACGCCGAGCACGAGGCGCGCACGCTGCGCGGCACCTCCCACTGGCCGGACATCTACCGATACGCCCTCGGCACCATGATGGGCGGTCAGGACGGCGACGCCATTCGCCGCCGCGCCCTGCGAAGCCTGCAGGCGCGAGGCGTCGCCGATCCGTCGCACATCGCCCGCGGCATGCCACCGTGCGTCGGCGCTCCCGAGGCGCAGGAGTCGGGGGCGGTGGTGCCGATCAAGCGGTGAACGTCACAAAGTATCGTAGTACACGATAGATATATATTAAAAATAGATAATCATGAGCCCGGTCTCGGATGCGGCCGCCGCCACGGTGTCGGTCACGCCCGGGTCTTTGGGGTGGACTTCGGATGGGGAATTGCGGAAGGCTTGCCACGGGAAGGGACGTGACGACTCGCACGACATGGTGGCTGGCTGCGTTCGCGCTCCTGTGGGTCGCGTGCGGCGATGACAGTGCCGGCGGTGGCGAGGACTCGGCCGGTGCGCCGATGCCGATGCCGGCTGCACCGATGATGCCGATCGGTGGCTGCGCGAATCCCGGGCAGATGTTTAGCTGTGAGTGCGGTCCGGGGCAGCGCGGCACGCAAAGCTGCCTCGGCAGCGGCGAGCTCAGCACCTGCCTGTGCGGCAACGCCAATCCGGAGAACCAGCGCCGCGCCTGCGATCCCAGCCAACCCCTGCGCCTGACCTGCGACTGCGAGGATGGCCGGCCCGGCCTTCAGCTCTGCGGCGACGACGGCATCCTGCAGCCCTGCGACTGCGACCTGCCCGAGTTTCAGTCGGGCGACGCCGGCGTCGGGACCGGGGACGAGGACGCGGGGTAGACGGTGCACGATCTGGCGGAGCGCCCGATCGACGGGCCGGGCGGTCCGCGGCGCACCGACGACCTGTGCCAGCAGCTGGCGGGCGATCGCTACCTCATCGATGGCCGCGAGCTGTCGCTGCCGATGTCGATCGCAGACTGCGCACTGATGGTGCAGGTCTTCGCGGTGCCCACCGCGGCCGCGGCGGCGCTGATGGCGGACACCGGACTGCGCGTGGCGGAGCTGTGGCCGGGGCGCTCCGCGGTCACGCTGATGGGGGTCCGCTACCGAGACAATCCCCTGGGCGACTACAACGAAGCGGTGATCTCGTTGCCGGTCTACCCGCCGGGCACGCGCGCCTTGCCGCTGCTGGGTGGGCTCGACGTGCTGCGCGGGACGGCCGCTCACTTCGTCCACGCGATGCCGGTGGACCAGCCCTTCACCGCCCACGCCGGACGCTTCATGTGGGGCTACCCGAAGTTCCTCGCCACGATCGACGTGACCTTCGAGGAGTCGGAAGCCCACGCGCGCTTCAGCGCCGACGGCGAGCTCGTCTTTGCCATGACGACGCCGGCCGGCGGTGCGCGCCGCGCCGCCGAGTCCGCCAGCAACCTGACGCTGCGCGGCGGTCAGCTGCGCCGCGTCGAAGCGCGCTTCGAGGGCGAGGGCCTGAGCGTCAAGCTCGGGGGTGCGCGTCCGGAGATCGGTGAGCACCACCCCCTCGCGCGCGACCTGCGCAGCCTCGGCCTGCCGGCGCGCCCCCTCTTGTCGGCGTCGCTGCGCAGCGCGAGCGCCGTCTTCCAGGCTGCCCAGGTGCTGGGGACGGGGTTAGGACACTAGCCTGGAAGACCGCGGCAACCGCAGGAAGGAAGACCGCGGCAACCGCAGGAAGGAAGACCGCGGCAACCGCAGTCGACGTGGACGGTAGTGGCCCCGCGCGCCCGGCCAGCACGGGCAACCTCTACTTCTTCAGTCCCTTCATCAACCTGCCGAAGCCTCCTCCCATCGGCTCGTTCTTCCTCTTGCCGTGGTCGCGCAGCTGCCGGGCGGCTTCCAGATGGTCGGGGTTGAGGTCCAGGGTGCGCTCGAACACTTCCATCGCCTCGCGAATGCGGCCGGCATCCTTGAGCACCAGGCCCTTGTAGTAGTGGGCGCCGGCGTGCTGCGGGTCGAGCTGGATCGCGTGCTCGAAGAGGGTCAGGCACTGGTCGATCTGGCCGGAGGCGGTCGCCCCGCTGAGGTGCACCAGGTAGCCGCAGAGCGCCGCGTGCTCGGCGTTGCCGCGGTCCACCCCCATCGCCTTGTGCACGATCGACAGCGCTTCGTCGTACTTTCCCTTGTCCATCAGGCGGCGCGCCTTCTTGGCCAGTCCCCGCGCGACGGCGGCGTCGTTGTCGCTGACCTTCGGCTTGCGCGCGGCGCTCGGCCTCGGCTGCACCTTCGGCTCGGGCGGCGGCTCCGGCACGGGCTGCGGCTGGAGCGCTGGCGGCGCCCCCATCGCAGGAGCTTGCGGCAGCGGCCGTACGAAGCGCGGCTGCGGCGCCTGGGCGGGCGGTGCGGCCTGCTGCGCCGCCCGGGCCGTCGGTTGCGGTGCGTGCACCTGCGGGGCTGCCGGCGGATGCGCCACTGCCTGCGGTGCGGTCACCTGCGCCCGGGCGCGCCCTGGTGGCCCCACCATCGAGAGCGCATCCACCCGCGCGGGAGACCTGCGCAGGCGCTGCGCGCGTGCCTCGATCGTGTCGGCCGTCGACGCCGCCGCGGCCTGGCGCGCGGTGTCTGCCGTCGTGTCGGCGGGCACGGCCTGGCGCGCGGTGTCCGCGGTCGGTTCCGGGACCTGCTCGCGTGCGGTGTCCGCGGTGCTCAGCTCCTGTGCGATGTACTCCAGCGCCTTGGCGGGCGCCTCGAGCCGCGTCGCCATCGGATCGGCCGGCCGCGGTGGGGCTTGCGCCTCGGGTTGGGGTGGGGGCTCGGTGTCAGCCTGGCCCGGGTCGTTCGGCAAGGTGCCGACCACGAGCGTGCGTTCCTTGAGCTTGCCGCTGCCCACACCCCATTGTCCGACGCCGGGCGAGCCCGCGCCATGTAGGACACCGGCCCCGGGCGCGAGCACCCGGACCCACATGTCAGAGCGTGCGCAGGTAGCTGACCAGGTCGTCGATCTCGCCCTCGCTCAGGTGCGAGGTGGTCCCGTGCAGGTCGCCGCCGCCGCAGTCGGGATCGAAGCGATCCGCGAGCGTCTCGGCGCAGCCGGTGTGGATGAGCGGCGTGCGGTAGCCGACGCCGACCAACGATGGCACCTGCAGCGCGTGATCGGTCGCCGTGGTGCCCACGTGGTAGCTCTTGTTGTCGGTCAGCTTGTCGCCGTTGTGGCAGCTGGCGCAGCCCACGTCGGCCGACTCGAACAGCTCCTTGCCGCGCATCGCGGACGGATCATCGGCCTCGAGCGCGGGCGGCGGCGGCTGCAGCGCGAACATCCACTCGGCCATCGCCTCGAGCCGCTCGCGGCTCTGGCGCACACCGCCCATGCGTCCGACGAAGACCTCCTCCATCAGCATCGGCAGGTCGTGCATGTCGCCGTCCCAGTGGAAGGGTGCGGTGCCCTCCAGGCCCACGTGCACGGACTGCGTGCGGCGCCGGCCGAGGTCCACGAAGTCCCAGGTGTGGCCGTCGTCGCCGCCCTCGGCGTGGCAGCCCGCGCAGGCGATGCCCGCGCCGGCGTTGCGGTGGAAGATGTCGTGCCCGGTGTCGGCGACGCTGTCGCCGCCAAGGTCCACGTCGATTCGCTCGCCAAAGGGCACCGAGTCGAAGATCGAGAGCGTGGCCGGCTCGCGCGACTGCACGACCAGCGCGCCGTCGTCGCGGAAGGCCACCGCCGTCGGCTGGCCTTCGACGTGCATGCTCGTGCCGAACTCGCACAGCTGCGGCACGACATCCTCGCCCTCGGTGGCCAGGAAGTCGTTCGGGAAGCGCTCGAAGATCACCACGTTGCCGCTCCCGGACGCCATCGGCCCGATGAGTTCCTGGCCGAAGTCGTCGTTGCGGAAGACCGTGAAGGGCTGCGGCGCGTCCGGATCCTGGGCGCCGGCCTGCACCATCGCGACGCGCTGGCCGCCCGGCGTGATCGCCATGTCCACGGTCAGCACCATGCCGCCGAAGGTGCGGCTGTCGTGCAGGCCCTGAGCATCGCTCATCACCGACATCGAGGTCTGCACGATGCCCTCGCAGTTGAACCCGCCGCCGGAGCTGCCGCCGTAGGGCGAGCTCTGCGCCTCGCTGAAGCCGTCGCCCCCACCGTCGGTGTCGTGGGTCGCCTCGATCTCCACCTTCTCGCGCGAGCTGTTCTGGTGGAGCATCATCACGTCGCCGTTGCTCGCGACCGTGGTGCGCCAGGCGACGTGGGGCTCGAGCATCACGAACTCCTCCACCACGTCGGGGCTGATGGCGTCGAAGCGGCTGCGGAAGCTCTCCTGCATCGGCGGGCGCATCGTCTTGAGCACCTGGCCGTCGCGGTTGACCACCATCGCCTCGGCCGACTTGAAGCGGGTCACGATCAGGTTGTCGCCGCGCGGCACCACGTCGCGCAGATCGTCGGCGATGTGCACGCGGTTGATCGCGTCGCCGCCGCCGGCCGGCAGCTGCACCAGCATGCCCTCGGAGCAAGCGACGAAGAGGCTGTCCTCGATCTCGTCGTAGGCCACGCCGCGCGGGGCTGCGCAGGCGGTGCGGCGCGACAGCTCCTCGGCGGACTGAAGGTCGATGCTCACGACGGAGCCGGCGCGGCGCAGGGCCACGTGGGCGCGACCCGCGTTGTCGACCGCCACGCGACCGGGCTCGTCTCCCGCGTCGAGCTCGACGTGGCGCACGCCGTGCGTGTTCAGGTCCACGATGCTCACCCGATCGCGATCGGGATCGGCGGCCACGGCGAAGCTTCCCGTCGGATCGATCGCGAGCGTGCCGCCGCTGATCGGAGGCGGCGTCTCGAGCGCCTGGACCGCCGCGCGGGTGTCGGTTGGGATCACCAGCTTGCTGTCGGCGTCCGAGGCCTCCTCGTCGAAGGCGTTACACGCCAGCAGTGCGGCGGTCGCTGTCAGGAGCCAGAGCTTACGTGCGATCATCGTTCCCCCCTGCTTGCGGAAATTGCTGTCGGACAATGAGTCGTCTGGAAAGCTAGCTTCTTTCAGACGACCGATCAAAGGGATGGCCGAAGGCCATTTGGGGGGGCGAGCGAGCGGGACAAACGTCGTCAACTTGGTTGGCACTTCCACACCTCCGCGTTTTTCGTGCTAGGGGAGACCACGTGGCTTGGTACAGATTGAGGGGGATCGGGCTGTTGCTGTCGTGCATCGCGCTCGCGGTGCCCGCTTCCGCACAGCCCAAACAGGGACAGTCGGGCACGCCGGCCCAGCCGCAGCAGCCGGTCCCGGCGCTGCAGGGGCCCGCGGCCGGCACACCGTCGCCGGCGCCGCCGAAGGCTGCGCCCAAGACCGCGCCGCCCCAGCGGCCTGCGCCAAAAGTGGCACCTGCCCAGCCGCAGACCCAGGCGCAGCCGAAGCCGCTGATCTCGAAGGCCGCGCTCGACGCCTTCATCGCGGCCCAGCGCGACGCCTTCGGGCGCTCCTGCCTCGTCGGCCAGATCGTTCCGCGCGGCAGTCATCGCTACGTCGCCTGCGGTGCCGCGGGGTTGTGGGTGATCGACGTCACCGGCGGCACACCGCGCCTGGTCGAAGCCCGCGACGTGGGTGGCGAGGTCACCGGCTTCTTCCTGCAGGGCGGCTATCTGTGGGCGCGCGTCGTCAAGCTCGAGGCGCGGCCGGTGATCCAGTACCCGCCGGCCGGCGCCACCGTTGGCACAGCGCCGCCATCGGGCGGAACCCCGCCGGCCTCGCGTGCGCCTGTGCCGCCTCCACCCACGCGCGCGCACTACCCGCCGCGCACCACCCCCGAGCGCCCGCCGCCCGCGACCCGCGCGCGCGCGCTGCGCAGCCGCGGTAAGGTGCTCGAGGCGGGGCCGGGATACGTCGTGATCGATCTCGGCCAGAGCGATGGCGTCGAGCACGGCGAGCACGTGGAGCTCTTCAAGTCGGTGCAGCGCGACATGGCCGGCCACCGCACGGTGCAGCGCGAGAAGATCGCCGTCGGCAAGGTCGACTCCCTCGGGCCGGCCACCGCGCGCGTCGTGCTCGGCATCAACGAGCGCGTGCCGGAGGACGCCGAGGCGGTGCTCACGGACGAAAGGCTCAGCTCCTCGCGCACCGCGCCGCCGCGCGTGGGCGACGTCTGGGAGTACGCTTTCGTCGCGCGCCCCTTCGCGGTGCTGGCGAACCCGCGTGCCGGCAGCTTCCTCCCCGGCAGCGCCGGCCATCGCGGCGACGACGCGCTGCACACCGAGGGCTTGCTGCAGCCGCTCGCGCTGGCCACTGCCGATGATGGCGGCGTCAGCGCCTGGGCCCTGTTCGGCACCGTCAGCTACGACGCGCGCCTGTTCGAGATCGGCCTGGGTCTCGGCGGGCAGAGCGTCAACGAGCCCGAGTTCGGGCTGGAGCTGGGCAGCGGCATCACGATCGTCCAGCGCGTGCGGCTCGGCGCCCGCGACGGGCTGCACCTGGAGGCCTTCACCCACGTGGCCCTCTTCCACAGCGAGCTCGAGTTCTCCAGTGCCCGCGTCACCGGCCAGATCCCGGTCGGGCGCGGCACCTGGCTGCGCATGTCCGGCGGTGGCGGCTCGCTCGGCCTGGGCTACGGCGAGCTGGCCCTGCGGGTGTTGCTGAGCGGCAACGGTGACCGTGAATCGGTCTTCCTGACCACCTCGATCGGCGGCGTCAACGCCTTCAAGGACCAGAGCTGTTTCGGCTTCGAGTGCACCGACGAGCGCGCGGACTACGCCGGTCCGATGGTCGGCGTGGGCATGGAGTGGCGCAAATAGCCGGCTCTCGCCGGGCTGCGGGCGCACCGGTGGGGTGCCGAGCTGTGCCAGGGGGCCCATCTCGCTGCGATGGAACAGCAAGCCCCGTGCCATCGGTGCTTGCGGCGCTGCCGAGCCCGTGACAGTGCGGGTGCGTGACGGTCGACAGCCCCGTGTCCGCGCGCGCCCTGGCGCCCCCCATCTATGCCGGGAGCCTGCTGGCTGCGCTCGGCAAGGGCACGATGTTGTTGCTCATTCCCATCCAGGGCCTGGAGCTGGGCGGGCTCATGGGTGGCTTCAGCCTGCCCGGCATGTTCGCGGTCGGTGCGGTGCTCACCAACCTGCCAGGTGCGATGGCGGTGACCCGCTTCGGCCACAAGCCGGTGATGCTCTTCGGCATGGCGCTGATGGCGGTCTCGGCGCTGGTCGTCGCCTACGCCGGCTCGCTGTGGCTGATGACGGCCGCCGCCTTCACCTACGGGCTGGGCCAGGGTGCCAACGGACTTGCCCGCGTCGCCTACCTCGCTGACATGGTCCAGCCCGAGCAGCGCGGGCGCGTGGTCTCGGCGGTGGGCGGCAGCCACCGCATCGGCTTGTTTGCCGGCCCGGCGGCGGGCGGCGCGCTGGCGGCGCTGGTCGACCGGCCTACGGCGATCGCGGCGGTGGCCCTGTGCTGCGGGCTCGCCTTCTTGGTGCTGGCCCTGCGCCTGCCCCCCGGCACGACCGTGCCCTCGCCGGTGCAGTCGACGCCCCTGTCGATGGTGGGGCGCGTGCTGTCGCGCCATCGCCACACCTTCGCGACCGCTGGCATCGCCATGCTCGCCTTGTCGCTGGTGCGCCACGCGCGCATGCTGCTGATCCCGATCTGCGGCACCATGCTCGGTCTCGGCGAGGCCGAGGTGGGCGTGGTCAAGAGCCTGTCGATGGGGGTCGACATGGTGCTCTTCTACCCGGCCGGCATCGCGATGGACCGGCTCGGGCGCAAGTGGACCGCCGCCCCCTGCCTGGTGGTGCTCTCGATCGGCGTGGTGCTGGTGGGGATGGCCGACAGCTACGGCGCGCTGCTGGTCGGCGGGCTGGTGGCCGGGCTCGGCAACGGCATCGGCTCCGGCATCAACATGACGCTGGCCGGCGACTACTCCCCGCGCGAGGGGCGCGCGGAGTTCATCGGGGTCTGGGGCCTGACCTCGGATCTGGGCTCGGCCGTGAGCCCCTTCGTGATGGGCTCGGTGGCCTCGGCCATGACCCTGGCGGGTGCTGCGAGCGTGGCCACCGGCATCGGGCTGGCGGGCGCGGCGCTGGTGGTCGTCGCCATGCGCGAGACCCTGGTGAAACCCGAAAAGAGTCTGGGATACGGCGAATAGGTCGTTTGATTTCAAAGGTTTGTGCTGCGACCTGCAGCTCGGCTCCGACTCGTTTAAGCTTCGCGCGATGTCCCTGGGCCTGTCCGACTCGCCCCCGAGCGATGCGCCCGAGGCCCGGCTCGGGCAGGTGCTCGCCGGGCGCTACCGTCTGTCCTCGGTGCTCGGCGCGGGCGCGGTCGGCGTCGTCTACGCGGCCACCGACACGCGCGACGACGCGCCCCTGGCGCTGAAGGTGCTGGCCGCCCACGACGACCTCAGCGGCCAGACCCTGCGCCGCTTTCAGCGCGAGGGCACCGCCCTGCAGAAGCTCGACCACCCCAACGTCGTGCGGGTCTTCGACGCGGGCACCCACGAGCCCACCCAAGCCCAGGGGGGTGGCCAGGCCCTGGCCTACATCGCGATGGAGCGGCTCTCGGGCGAGACCCTGGCCGAGCGCATCGACCGCGAGGGCGCGCTCAGCCCCGAGCTCTGCGAGCACATCGCGGCCGAGGTGCTCTCGGCGCTGGCCTACGCCCACGAGCTGCAGGTGGTGCACCGGGACCTGAAGCCCTCCAACATCTTCCTGTCCGGTGATGACGAGCGGCCGGCGGTGAAGCTGCTCGACTTTGGGCTGGCGAAGTTCCTCGAGGTGGAGCCGGCCGACATCTCCCAGACGCTCACCCAGTCGGGCATGGTGCTGGGCACACCGCTCTATATGGCGCCGGAGCAGTGCACCGGCGATCGGGTCGACGCGCGCGTGGACGTGTACGCGGCAGGCTGCCTGCTCTACGAGATGATCACCGGCGAGCCGCCGTTCCTGGCGGAGTCCCAGGCGGAGGTGGTGCGCGCTCACCTGGTCACGCCCGCGCCGACGCTGCCCGGCGATGGCGACGACGGCTCGCGCACCGCGCTGTCGGCGGTGATGGCGCAGGCGATGGGCAAGCGGCCGGAGGAGCGCTTCGCCGATGCCGGCGAGATGCTCGCGGCGCTCAAGGAGGCCTTCGAGGAGCGCAGCGGCATTCGCACGATCTGGCAGGCCAGCAGCTCCGAGCGCGTGGCGGCGCGTCCGCGGCCGGATGCGGGCGGCTCGATCCTTGCGCGCGGCAAGCGCCGCTGGGTGGCGGTGGCCGCGGTGCTCGCCGCGCTCGCCCTCGGTCAGCTGATCGGCGGCGACGAGGAGGGCGCGTCCTCGGCGGCGACGCCGGCGGGGCGCATCGATCTCTGGGAGGAGCGCGGCGTGCCGGAGGATCTGGCCGCGATTCACGCGAAGGTGAGTGAGGGCAACGGCATCACGAAGCGCGAGGTCGGCCGCGTGCGTCGCTTCGCGCGTGCCCATCGCGGCGACCCGCGTCCCTTTCTGCTGCTCGCCCGCGGCTTCCTGAATCAGGGCTGGCGCAAGGACGCCATCGTGCGCTACCGCCGCGCCTTCGAGGTGGACCCCACCGCGGTGCAACACGCGCCCATGCTTGCCGACCTGATCGACATCGCCGAGGGCGAGAAGAACGCCGAGCTCGCAGCCGACGCCATCGTCGAAATCTACGGCGCTGACGCCGCCACCGAGGTCGCCACCGCCATGTCCGGCCGCCCCAAAGCCAGCCCCGAGCACCAGCGCCTCGCCGAGCTGAGCGCGCGCCTCGAGAAGAAGAAGCCGAAGCCAACGGCGAACTAGGGGGCACCGCGTCCGAGTCCGAGACCGCGTCCGAGACCGCGCCCGAGTCCGAGACCGGGCCCGAGTCCGAGTCCGAGACCGCGCCCGAGTCCGAGACCGGGCCCGAGTCCGAGACCGGGCCCGAGTCCGAGACCGAGCTCGCGCCCGCGGTCCCGCCCACACCCGATCCCGCTCAGTGCGCGAACTGCTCCCGAAACTCCGCGTACCCCTCACGCTCCAGATCCGCCACCGGCACAAACCGCAACGACGCGGAGTTGATGCAGTAGCGCAGGCCGGTCGGCGGCGGCCCGTCCTCGAAGACATGGCCGAGGTGGGAGTCGGCGTACTTGGAGCGGACCTCGGTGCGCACCATGCCGTGGGAGCGATCGACGATGCTCACCACGTGGTCGTCCACCAGGGGGCGCGTGAAGGAGGGCCAGCCGGTGCCCGACTTGAACTTGTCGCGGCTGCTGAAGAGCGGCTCGCCCGAGACCACGTCGACGTAGATACCGGGCTTCTTGTGGTCCCAGTAGGCGTTCTGGAACGGGCGCTCGGTGCCGTCCTGCTGCGTGACCCGGTACTGTTGCTCGGTCAGGCGCGCGCGTAGCTCGGCCTTGCTCGGCTTGCGGTAGCGCTCGAGCGTGGCCTTGGGCTTGTCGGCCTTGCCCCAGACCCGCAGCAGGAAGCCCTCGCGCCCCGAGCCCTTGCGGTAGCGCTTGTAGTGCGCCGGGTTCTTTCGGTAGTAGTCCTGGTGGTAGGTCTCGGCCGGGTAGAAGATGCTGAAGTCCTCGATCGGCACGACGACCGGCTTGTCGAAGCGGCCGCTGCCCGCGAGCGCGGCCTTGGAGCGCTCGGCCGCTTTGCGCTGGCCCGTGTCGTGCACGAAGATCCCCGGGCGGTACTGGCTGCCGCGATCGGCGAACTGCCCGCTCGCGTCGGTCGGGTCCATGCTGCGCCAGAAGATCTCGAGCAGCGCCTCGTAGCTCACCTTCTTGGGATCGAAGACGATCTGCACTGCCTCGGTGTGACCCGTCCGCCCGTAGGCGACGTCCTTGTAGCTCGGGTCCTTCTCGGGCCCTCCGGTGTAGCCGCTCATCACCGAGCGCACGCCGGCGACGCCCTCGAAGGGCGGCTCCATGCACCAGAAGCAGCCGCCGGCGAAGGTGGCCAGGGCCTCACCCTTGCGCGGCTGCACCAGGGCCGGCCTGCTCGTGTCCTGACCGGCGGCGGCAACGGTCCCGTTGCACGCGCCGAGCAGCAGCGCGCAGGCGATGAGTAGCGTGGGGCAGATGCGGGCGAGCGCAGCCATCGTTGTCCTTCCCCTTTCTATGCTTCTCCCTACGCCGCGCAACCCCACTGGTTATCCGGCCCCCAAAACCGCCCTGCCCTCGTTGGCCCGGGCAGTGGCAGGTTCACCAGGCCGCCAAACTGGAGACCCCTAGGGGGTGTCCCTGGATTCTGCGCCTACTGCGCCCGCAATTCTCGGCGAATTCGACCCGTACTCGCGCGGCGCTGCGCGACGTACATCGAG
>JAPPOT010000252.1 GCA_028817855.1 Myxococcales bacterium | reverse complement strand
TCTAGGACTGAGTCTCGCAGATCGCGTTCGCGTGTTCGGCGAGGAGGAGTGATGCCCGCCAATGGCCTCAGAAGGTAAGAACCTGGTCGGTGTCGATATTGGCACCAGCTCGATCAAGGTTTGTGAAATCAAAGAGGATAGGAAGGGGAGCCGTTCGCTCGTGCGTTTCGGCTACCACCCGCTGCCTCCACAGACCATCGTCGACGGTCACATCATGAACGCGGGCGCCATCGTGGAGGGGCTCGAGCGCCTCTTCCACAAGGTGAAGCGTCGCGACGTGGCCCTGCGCGTCAGCGGGCACAGTGTGATCATCAAGAAGATCACGATGCCGGTGATGACCTCCGCGGAGCTGGCGGAGCAGATCAACTGGGAGGCCGAGCAGCACATTCCCTTCGAGTTGGCCGACGTGCAGATCGACTATCAGGTCGTCAGCCGTCGCGAGGACCAGGGCCAGATGGACGTACTGCTGGTCGCCGCCAAGAAGGAAGAGATCGGTGACCTCACGAACTTGGCGTTGGAAGCCAAGTTGCGGCCCAAGGTCGTCGATCTGGATGCCTTCAGTGTGCAGAACTGCTTTGAGAGCGCCTATGGTGAGCCTGATCCGGAGCAGACCATCGTGCTGCTCCACGTCGGCGCCTCGCTGACCACCCTGAACATTCTCGCCCAGGGCACCACCGCCTTCACGCGCGATGTGGTCAATGGTGGCAACGCCATCACCGAGGAGATTCAGCGGCAGCTCGGAATCAGCCAGGAGGAAGCCGAAGCCTACAAGTGCGGCAGCGCGCAGGGCATCGTTCCTGACGAGGTGCCTCAGATCACCCGCGAGGTGGTCGACAGTCTCGCCGGCGAGATCCAGCGCTCGCTGGACTTTTATCTGGCGACCAGCGGCGACCGTGAGATTCACAAGGTCTACGTCTCGGGCGGTACCGCAAACGTGCAGGCACTGCACGACGAAATCGCGGAGCGCTGCCAGGTGGATGTGGTCTCCCTCGATCCCCTCCTGGTGGCGCAGCCTGACCCCAAGAGCGTGGATCCGATGGCGCTGCAGGGGCGCACCGCGCAGGCCGTGGTGGCCTACGGCTTGGCCCTGCGCAAGGACCGGGAGCGACGACCGGCATGATTCGCATCAACCTACTACCGGACGCGAAGAAGGTTGCCGCCACCGGCGGCGGCGCCCAGCTGTGGGGCGTCATCTACCTGCTCGCCGCCTTCGCCTGGGGCGTCGTCCTCTTCCTGGTCTACCTGAACTACAGCAACGTCCTCGAAGACCAGAACGCCAAGAACGGCGAGCTCGAGACGCAGATCGACCAGCTCAAGAAGCGCATCGAGGGCGTTGGTGAGATCGAAGCCCAGCTGGCGAAGAGCCGCCAGCTCGAGGAGGTGGTTACCGGGCTGCAGGCCGCGCGTCAGGGACCGGCGCGCATGCTGATGGAGCTCAGCCGCATTCTCAGCGAGGGCGGCGGCCCATCCATCGAGCTGGAGAAGCTCGAGGACCTCCGGCGCGACAACCCGATGCTGATCTTCAACCCGGGCTGGGACATCAGGCGCCTGTGGCTCGTCTCCTTCAAGGAGACCGGCCACCAGTGCACGATGGCCGGCTACGGCAAGACCAACGAGGACGTGGCCGAGTTCTTGCGCCGCCTCAACATCTCGGAGCTCTTCCAGGAGGTAACCCTGGAGAAGACCTCCGCCTCGAAGGACCCCGGAACAGGTCTTCCAGTGGTCCAGTTCTCCCTCACCTGCAAGGTGGAGTACTGATGGCAGCCAAACAGGCAAACAGCTTTGCAGCCCTGCCCGCCGGCGCGAAGATCTTCCTGCTCTTCGCCGGCCTCGGGGTGATGACTGCCGGCTACTACGGTGGCTTCCATATGGCGCTGGAGGACGAGACCGCTTCGGCCCAACGCAAGCACGGCGTGCTTCAGCAGCAACTGGAGGACGCCCACGAGCGCCAGACCGAGTTCCTGAAGCTGCGCGAGGAGCTGGCCGGTCGCGAGGCCCTCGACCAGCAGAACCTGCGCATTCTCCCCGTGACCGCAGAGATCCCGGCGTTCCTCGATGACCTCAACCGTCTTGCAGAGCTCAGCGGCCTCGAGATGGCGAACGTGCAACCGGCCCCCGAGGTAGGCGACAAGTTCTTCGTTCGAGTGCCCGTGACGCTCTCCATCAACGGCGGCTATCACCAGCTCGCGAAGTTCTTCTACAACATCAGCCGCCTGGAGCGCGCGATCAACATGGAAGACATTGTGCTCAACATGGGCAAGGGCAAGGGTGCTACTGCCGAAGAGGAATCGATCCGCCTCTCGGTGAGCGTGCGTGCGACCACATTCCGACGTTCGGAGTCCAAGTGAGCGCTGTGGAGGAACGGCAGTCATGAAAGCCATGATCACACGAGTCGCGATGGGGCTCTTCTTGGTGCTGGCCTGGGGCTGCGACGACGTGCAGCGCTCGAATCAGCGCGGCTCGGGCCTCAAGAAGAAGAAGAAGTCGGCCGCGGCAGCCGCCGAGGACGCGGAGAAAAGGACCGAGCCCATCGTCTACAAGGACGAGGACTTCATCGAGTCGATCCGCAACAGGGATCCCTTCCGTAGCTACACGCAGGCGTTCCGCGCCAGGCCGCCCGCGGCGATGCAACGGCGCGTGATCATGCCAACGACGACGGTCGAGGAGATGCGTCTGATCGCCATCGTTACCGGAATGCCCCGACCCACCGCCATGCTCGTGGATCCGATGGGCATGGGACACGTCGTGCAGCGCGGCGACTACGTGGGCCGCCCGAAGGTCATCCAGGCGACCGGGGCGGTATCGATGACGCTCAACTGGCGCATCGACCGCATTCGCGACAACGAGGTCGTGCTCACGCAGCAGGACCCCGCAGATCCGACGCGCACCGCCCTGACCAAGATCCTCAAGCTCAACGAAAAGAACGAGGTCGCCACGCTCTAGCGCGCGGGTGAACGTGCGGACAGGCGGCGTGCCGTTGCACGTCGCCTGTTTTCGTTTCTGGCTACCGAGGCGCGTTCACCGAGGGCTGAACAGGCGTTGCGAGTCAGCAGCCTCAGCGCCTAGCCGTGACCACTTTTTTGCTACGCGAGCCTCCCACGATGGAAGATCGCGTGACTAGTCAGCATAGGAGACTTCCATGCGCCTGACGTGCGGCTTCTTCGCGTTTGTCGTTACGCTTTGTTCGGTCACAACATCGCTCGCGGATTCCAAGTCCCGCGTGGCGACGCTTCACGTCAAGGGCGAGAAGCGCACTGCCGAGGTCATCATCGACGGTTCCTTCAAGGTGCCGGATTACTCGATCCGATCACTGGATGAAGGAAAGAAGGTGATCGTCGAGGTCGCGGGCGCGAAGCTCGGTGACGATGGTTTGAACGTGCGGGGCACAGCTTCCCTGATCGTGCGCAGCACCGCGAGCACGAGCGCCAACGGGGTGCGTCTGGTACTCGCGCTGACGCGACCCGCCGTCTATCGCGCACGCAGCGAAGAAGGGCGCATCTTCATCTCTTTCGATGCGACCGGATCCGGCTTCACGAAGAAGAAGGCGAAGAAGGCGGATGGCCCGCTCGAGGTCAAGCACGTGATCCTCGAGCGCCGCAACGGGCGCGACCGGGTCGTGGCGACGCTGACGCGTCCGGCACCTTTCCGCGTGCTGCCGGGGAGCCAGGGCCCCGCGCGGCTCGAGATCCGGGGCGCGCGCATCTCCAAGCAGGCGTCGCGTCACCTGG
>JAPPOT010000012.1 GCA_028817855.1 Myxococcales bacterium | reverse complement strand
CGGGCACGCGCAAGGCGGCCCTGTCAGCGCCCAAGGCTGCAGCCGCCGAGGCGCCCGAGCCCGCACCCGCACCGACCGCTCCCGAGGCGCCGGAAGAGGGCGCCGCGCCACCCGCCCAGGAACCGCAGGTTCACGCCGAGCTGGGCGATCCCGAGCCCATGGCCCCGGGCCCGAGCTCGACCCGCGCCACGCGCCGCGGGCGCAGCATCGCCGCCGCCAACCAGCACATCCGCGTGGGGCACCGCTTGCGCAAGCAGCGCCGGCTCGGCATGGCCGAGGCCTCGTACCTGAAGGCGCTCAAGGAGCTGCCCGGCTACCCGCGCGCGATGGCTGGCCTGGTGCGAGTGCACCTGAATCGTCGCGATGGTCGCGAGGCGCTGCGCTGGGCCCAGCGGTTGGTGCGGCGCCAGCCCAAGCGCGGCAACAACCAGCTGCTCCTGGGCGACGCCTACAAGCTTTCCGGCAACACGACCAAGGCACGCCAGGCCTGGCGCCAGGCCCTGCGCTACGGCAACGTCGCCGCCCGCAAGCGCCTCAGGCGCTGAGGGCCTCAGTCCACACATCCGGGTCGCCGGCACCACTTGCTCGGGAAGAGGTCGTCCGGGTCGCCACTCAAGTCGAAGTCGATCGGGCCCGAGAAGATGCCGTCGGCCTCGCAGTCCCCGCCCAGATCGCTGATCGAGTCGCCCGAGTCCGCGTCCGGGATCCAGCAGGTCAGCTTGTCTTCCGTGGCCGAGTTCGGCTCGGGAAAGAAGAGCAGCCCGCCGTTCATGTAGAAGGCCACGGGGTCCTCGACATACTCGCCGAACTGATCGACGAAGACGCGGTTGCGCGGCGGTCCGGCCTGGCCGTCGTGGGTGCTGAGGCAGCCTCCGACTGTGAACACCCCCAGCCCCAGCACGACCTGAAGCACCCCCCGAGAAGTCGTCGAGCTCACGCGCTGCAGGTTTGGAGACCATCCGCGGCCTGTCAAGCGCGCGCGGGGCTAGGCGAGCGCCTCACGCAGCCGCTCGATGGCGCGGGTGATCTGGTCCTCTGCGGTTGCGTAGGAGAAGCGCAGGAAGCCCTCGGCGGCCTCGCCGAAGTCGCGGCCGGGGGCGATCGAGACGTGGGCGCGCTCGAGCAGGTCGTGGGCCAGGCGCTTGCTGTCGGTGTCCAGGTGACGGGCGTCGGCCAGCACGTAGAAGGCACCCTGGGGCTCGCGCGCGATGCCGAAGCCGAGCTGCGTCAGGCCGTCGAGCAACAGCCGCCGGCGCCGCGCGTAGGTCTGCACCATGCGCTCGACGTAGGGTGCGCACTGCTCGAGCGCGGCGAAACCCGCGCGCTGGACGAAGTGCGAGGCGGAGATGTGGAAGTTCTGCTGCATGCTCTGCAGCGGGCGCAGCGCCGGCTCGGGCACGATCACATACCCGAGGCGGAATCCCGTCATGGCGTAGCGCTTGGAGAATCCGTCGAAGACGAAGCAGGACGCGCCGAGCGACAGCGGTGAGGTGACCTCGGCGCCATCGAAGACCAGTCCGTCGTAGATCTCGTCGCTCAGGATCGGCAAGCCCAACTCGCACAGCCCCTCGATCACCTCGCGCGATTGCACGGCGCCGGTGGGGTTGCTGGGCGAGGACAGCAGGATGCAGCGTGTGCGCGGCGTGATCGCGGCGCGCACACGCTCCAGGTCGATCTGATAGCCGTCCGCCGCGTCGCAGGGTACGAAGACCGGCCGCGCGCTGCAGGCCACGACCATGTTCGGGTAGCAGGGGTAGTGGGGCGAGGGGACGATGATCTCGTCGCCCGGGTCGAGCAGCAGACGCAGCGTCATGTAGATCGCGGGCGAGGTGCCGGTGGTGACGATCACGCGCTCGGGCGGGACGCGCACGCCGCGCCGCCGTTCGCAGTCGTCGGCGATGGCGCGGCACAGGGAGTGCAGGCCCCGGCTGCTGGTGTAGTGGGTCTCACCGCGCTGCAGGGCGCTCATAGTCGCCTCGATTACCGGCGGCGGCGCCTCGAAGGCGGGCTCGCCCACGGCCAGCTGCAGGACGTCGTGACCCTGGCGGCGAAGCTCGAGCCCGCGCTCCATCACCTCCATGGCGAAGAACGGCACCAGGTCGTCGACGAAGCGGGCGAAGTGCATGGCGCCGGGAGACTGACAAAAGCGGGAGCGCCCGGCAAGCCGAAGTCCGTGCGGGCATCTGTACCGTGCGTGCGCCGCTCTGATACGATCGCGCCATGCGCACGGGAGTGATGGTGGTCCTGGCCGTGCTGACCGGTCTCGCCGGGGGCTGGATGGTGGCCAAGTATCAGCTGACCGATCGCGTGAGCCAGGTGGCGGTGGACGCGCGCAACCTGTGCAAGGCCCCGCGGGGCAAGGCGCCGATGACGCTGGAGCTGCTCGAGGAGCGCTTCGCGTCGATCGCGGAAGAGCACTTGCTGGAGGCCAGCGACATCCGCATCGACATCAAGCCGGTGACCGCGGGAGCCGAGGGCGCAGCCGCGCAGATCGCCGGCTCGCTCTCCAAGTTGACCAAGGGCAAGCTGAAGATGGAGGCCAACGAGGTGATCGTCAGCGCCCGGCTGCAGGGCAAGAAGTGGCTCTGGAGCGTAGACCGGGACATCGAGGCCAACTGCATCCTGCGCGGTCGCGTCACGCGCACGGGGCTGTGAGCGTGACGCTGAGGGTCCGGCGCGGCGACATCACCCGGCTCGCGGTCGACGCGATCGTAAACGCCGCCAATGAGCGGATGCTGGGCGGCGGCGGTGTCGACGGCGCGATCCATCGCGCGGCCGGGCGGCAGCTGCTCGAGGCGTGCCGCCAAGTGGAGGAGGTCCGCCCGGGCGTGCGCTGTCCGACCGGCGAAGCCCGCATCACGCCCGGCTTTGCCCTGGCGGCGCGTCACGTGATCCACACCGTGGGCCCCGTCTGGCGCGGCGGCGGCAACGATGAGGACCGCCTGCTGGCCAGCTGCTATCGCGAGTCCCTCGCGCTCGCCGCCGAGCACGGTCTGCGGACTCTCTCCTTCCCCCCTCTCCGCGGCGGGGTCTCCCGCTCCCCGCCCGCGCGCGCAGCAACCCTCGCCGTGCGCGCGGTGCGCGCGCACCTGGCGGCCGACAGCAGCGTGGGCGAGGTCTCGCTGATGGCCCTAGACGTCGCCATGTGTGAGGTGCTCGAGGCCGCGCTCTGACCCCGGCGCCGCCCCGGGGGAAAGTGGCCTCGGCGCCGTCGCTCGGCTACCGTGGAGCCGCCCATGGCCAAGTCCCGCGCCCGCGCTCTGGTCAACCTCAGCCTGCTGCTCGGCGTGCCGCTGCTGCTGGGCGGGGTGCTGTTTGGATACGGTGTGCACCTGGGTGACACGCACCGCCGCGCGGTGCTGCAGTTCGAGTACGACTACCTGCAGTTCACCGGGATGGCTCCGAGCACCCCACCGGCCGCGGAGCCGCCGGTCCCCGTGCTCGCGCCCGTGGCCGGTACCGAGAGCGTGATCGCTGCCGAGAGCGTGGCCGGTACCGAGACCGTGGCCCGTGCGGAGAGCGTGGCCGGTGCCGAGAGCGTGGCCGGTACCGAGACCGGGACCGAGACCGGGACCGGTACTGAGACCGAGACTGGTACTGAGACCGAGACCGGAACCGAGCCCGCGCCTGTGCTCGCGCCGGCGCCCGCGCCCGTCCCCCAGACCGCCCCCGTCTCCGAAGCCGTGCCGGTGCCCGCGCCGCGCCCCACGCAGCCCGCGGCCTCCCTCGACGATC
>JAPPOT010000747.1 GCA_028817855.1 Myxococcales bacterium | reverse complement strand
GGTGGCGCCCACGATGGGCGCTACCACGTCGTCTACCTCTCCACCGTGATCCGGGCGAGCCCCCTGAACCAATGACGAAGGCAGGCATCGGACATCAGCGACGCGCGCGCCGGCAGGGTTTCACCTTGCTCGAGCTGATGGTCGCGCTCACCGTTGGCGGGATTGCGATTACCTCGATCTACGCCATCGGCGCAGCCACCACGCGCCAGTTCCATCAACAACAGTCGGTGGCCGGGACCCAGTCGTCGGTGCGCGACGCCCTCGACCGCGTGAAGCGAGATATCGCCCGGGCGGGCTACCTGTCCACGCCCAACGCGAATGTGGCCGACGACGTCACGGGCCTGCCGATCGAGGGCTGCGGCACCGCCGCCGCGCCCCTCGACGACCCCACCGGTGGCGGCCGCCTGGCTGCGATCTCCCAGTTCACAAATGATCTGCCCGCCCTCACCGGCACCGACCCGACCGGCGACAACGTCGCCAATGGCTTCACCCACGACGAGATCCGGCTGATCGCCAACTACCAGACCTCCGACCAGTATCCGGGCGTCCGCCTGCCCCAGGGGTCGAACAACAGCGTGCTGGTCCCCCAGGACTGGCACGCCTTCCGGCGTGACTTCACCGATTGGTACGTGGACGGCGACTACGACCACAACGACCTCGCCTTCAACGACGCCTTCACCATCGGTCGCATGATCCGCATCATGACGACCACGCGGAAGAAGCACTTCGCCACGCTCACCGCCGTGGCCGATCCGGGCGACGCACCCCAGGGCGCCGACGACCCGGCGCTGCTCACGTTCAACCCTCCGATCCCTGCGGGCTGCCTCAAGGACGTGGACGGCGGTTGGGTCGCGCCGGTCAACGTGATCCGCTACTTCCTGCAGGATGCTCCCGACAGCGAGACGGGCCGCTTCTCGGCGAACACGGGGCCGATGGCCCAGCTGATCCGGCAGGAGACGCTGCCTGGCGATAAGGGCGTGCCGCTTGCCAACAACCCGGCCCATACGCGCGCCGTGCTCGACTTCGCCGTCTCCTTCAACCTGCGCTTTCAGCTCACCGCGGACACGGCTGCTGGCGAAGAGGACAGCTACACGCTCAACACGTTGACCAACTCCGCACCCGCGGTCAACGGGAACCCCGAGTGGGTGCGCGCGGTCGAGATCGATCTGGCGGCGCGCACTGCGCTGTCCGATCCGCGCTTCATGAATCCGTGGGTGCAGGCCAGCTGCGCCGATCAGCTTTGTTTCCAGGTGTTCGACGAGGCGGACAACCAGGGTGCGGCGCGGGTGCGCCGTGCGCGCGCCGTGGTCTTCCTGCCGAACGTGGCCTTCGAGGGATATTGATGACAGCAGTACACACACGTCGCCGTCGCAAGCTGCGCAAGCGCCGGTCCCATCGGGAGGAGGGGGCGGTCATGATGGTCGCCCTGCTGATCCTGCTGGTGGGCACGGCCTCTGCCGCAGTCGCCGTCAACGCCACCCAGGCCGAGCTGCGCTCCGCCGGGCGCGCGCGTCTCGGGCAGCAGGGGCGCTACGCCTCGGAAGCCGCCATGATGACCTCCATCAGCTACATCGACCTCACCTTCCGCAGCGGCGACTGGCAGCAGATGTGGGAGACCTGGGACGCGGCCGCGGCGCCGCCAGAGATGCACCACTACGGCGAGGCAGAGGTGGATCCCGTCAACCGCCACCATGCCTCGCGCATGACCCACAAGTCCCAGACCGTCACCCAGGAGACCTACGAGTACACGCCCCTGAGCAATCCCCAGGCCGCGGGTGCAGGTGGCGCGTCCGGCGCAGGTGCCGGAGGTGCAGGCGGCGCTGCAGGAGGTGGGGGCGCGGCGCCCGACCCGGTCGGCAACCTGGGCCCGCGCAGCGCCTACCAGTTTCCCCTCGCCGACGCGGATGCCGGCTACACGGTCGACCTGACGGACTGCTTCCGAGCCCCCTCGGCGATGGTGCCCGGTGAGACTACCAGCTCGGTTCAGTTCTACTGCTCGCTCACGGCGCGGGCGCGATTGGCGCCGCCCAACCCCTCACCGCCCAACGTGTTCTCGTTGCCCGGCGGTGATTACCTGCAGGAGCCGTTCACCACGCGCTTCAGGTCGCGGGCCACCATCATCACCCCACCGGTGCTGCTGCAATGAGCCACGTGCGGGAGGAGTACATGAGACGTATCGGCTACATCGCGATCACGATCTGCGCGTTGGTCACCATGGCAGCGCCGGCGCCCGCCGCGGCCCAGGGCTCGGTGGGCGCGAGCCTAGACGACCTGCGAGGGATCCTTCCCTACATGATGCTGGTGGTCGACACCTCCGGCTCGATGGAGCGCCTGCCCGCATGCACCTGCACCACGCCCGGCTGCGAGGAGTGCATGCCCGACTGCTCGCTGCCCAACGACGGCAACGGCAAGCCCCCGGTCGGCGGCGACGGCGAGGAGCTCAAGAAGAATCGCTGGGCGGTCACCCTCGAGGCGCTCACCGGCACCTTCAACAACTTCGAATGCGAGGCCCTGCAGCGCACCGTCACCAACGGCATGAGCTACGACCTGGGCTACTACCTGCCCTACCACCAGCCGTGGGATTGCAGCGTCAGCCCCGCGGGCGAGGCCTGCGACTGGACCGACACCGAGTCCACCCTCGACCAGAACGACGACGGCATCCTCGACGCCTACAAGACGCGCGTGCAGTTCGGCCTGATGGCCTTCGACGGCTGGGACACCTACGTCGGCGCGCCCCCGCTGGTGGCCGCGACCGACTTCGACACCAGCCTGAGCGAGGACGTGCAGGGCCTGTGGTCCTACGGCGGCGCCAAGAGCTTCCACTATCCCAACTGCGTCACCGACTACATGATGGACACCGGCGCGCGCAGTCCGGACGCCGAGCAGGGCGCCCTCGTCTCGCTCGACTCCTGCAGCGATCCCCTCACCAACTGCCCCGACTGGTGCGGTGACGACGGCAACAGCGCCGACGGCTGCCCGAGCGACCAGCTCAGCATCAACGACGACATCCAGGAGGCGCTGATGGGCGCGCGCCCCTACGGCGGTACGCCGATCGCGGCCTCCCTCGACGACCTCTACCACCACCTCAAGAACGACCTGTCGGACATCTACGGTTCCTGCCGCAATCGCTACGGCCTGCTGATCACCGACGGCTACCCGGATGACGACTACCGTCAGTTCGGCTGCAACTGCGCCGAGGATCAAGACCCGATGGATCCGAACTACTGCGGTGGCCCGACCAACGACCCGACCGCCATGCACTGCCCCTATCCGACGCCGGAGGAGGCCGCCCGCGACCTGGTGCAGGGGCGCGACGGCGATCCGGCCATGCTCGAGCAGCTCTTCGTGGTCGGCCTGGCGATCGACGACCAGCTCGTGCTCGACCGCCTCAACGCGATCGCCGACAACGGCTGCCCCACCGCCGCCTGCGACACCAACGGCGGCAACGAGGCGCTCTTCGCCGACGACCTCGACCAGCTGATCAGCAGTCTGTCGGACATCATCGAGGCTGCCATCGATCCGATCTCCCGCTCGGTGCCCACCTTCGCCACCGCCGGCGAGAACGCCACCGCGCGCCAGTACCAGATCAGCACCGGCTTCGAGGTGCCCCTGGCTGAGGGCGATCCGTGGACCGGCGTGATCGAGCGCCGCCGCTTCCTGTGCAACGCGGGCGCGCTGAGCGAGGCCGACCTGAGCGCGGCGGACAAGTTCCACGAGACGCTCAACACGCTCCCTAGCCGCGACCTGTGGACGGCCAACTGGGACGTGGCGAACTTCAGCGGCGAGGATCACCTCTACCGCGGTGACGAGTCCGGGGCCGCCTGTCCCCTCGGCACGCAGCGCGATCAGCATTGCGCCAACTTCGCGCTCGATCCCGACAACACCACCCCCATTCTGACACTGGCGAACATGGACCTTGCGGCGGGCGAGGAGGACGAGCGTACGGACATCCTCAACTGGATGCATGGCCTTCCCGGCACCGCCCGCGCCGGCAAGGCCATGGGCGATGTCTTTCACTCCTCGCCGGTCGTGATCGACGCGCCTCGCTTCGACATTGCGGACGAGGCCTTCAATGCCTTCCGCCAGCAGGACCAGGTGCGCGGCCGGCCTCAAGTGCTCTACGTGGGCAGCAACGACGGCATTCTGCACGCCTTCTCGCTCGAGGACTACGACAACGGCGTCGACGAGGACTTCACCGAGGGCGAGGAGATGTGGGGCTTCGTCCCGCCGCTGCTGATCAACGACATCAAGAACAACCCGAACACCCACCAGTTCATGATGGATGGCACGCCGGTTGTGAAGGACGTCTATCTCAACCGCGACAAGAGCGCCGACGCCAACCCGGACCAGTACAAGACCGTGCTGATCACGGGCATGCGCGGTGGCGGCAAGGCCTACATCGCGCTCGACGTCACCGACCCGATCAACCCGGAGTTCATGTGGCAGTTCACCGATGAGGCGATGGGCTGGACCTACGCCCAGCCCGCCATCGGGCAGGCCACCTTCACGATCGAGGAGGGCGCATCCACCGTCACCAAGAACGGCGCGGTGGCGATCCTGCCGGGTGGCAAGGGCCAGCTTGGCGTCTCGGGCGAGCTCAACGACTGCGTCGATGGCCTGCAGACCCAGTCCATGCGCACCAGCCCGGGCAACGCGGTCTTCAAGACCTTCGAACAGATTCCGGGCAGTGGCACCAACGGCGAGCTCGACCACCGCGCCGACGTGCGCTGCTGGCAGACCGAGGGCCGCGCCCTGTACTTCGTCGACGTCGAGACCGGAAAGCTGATCAAGAAGATTCACAAGAACAGCTCGGGGGAGCTGATCTTCCCCTCGCCGCTGGTCAGCACGCCGGCGCTCTTCCAGAACGAAGTGGGCACGCTCGCGTCGCGCGCCTTCATCGTCGACATGGATGGCGTGATCTGGCGCGTCGACCTGAGCTCGGACGACGCGGTGGACGACGATCCCCTGGACGGGTGGACGGCCCGCCCCTTCCACGACATCTTCTGGGACACCACGCCCAGCAGCGGGGAGCTCACCTACGAGCCGCCGATCATCTCGGTGGACGACCAGGCGCGCCTCGTGCTGCTGGTCGGTACCGGGGACAACGACGACTTCAGCGACGCCACCGCCGACAATCGTGTGGTCTCGGTGACCGAGGTGCTCGACCCCGCGGCCAGCGCCACGCCGGGCCCCGAGGACTACCGGGCGGCGATGAACTGGGAGATGCGCGTCAAGCCGACCGACGGCTTCGTCACCAGCGAGATGGTCACCGGCACGATGGCGCTCTTCAACAGCACCCTCTTCTTCGGCACCTTCATCGTGGTCGGCGCGGGAGCGGACGCCTGCGACCTGGGCCGCGGCCGCCTGCACGCGGTGCACTACATCAACCGCGATCCCGACGACTCCAACCCGGGCACGAACCCGACGACCTACGGGCCCCAGCTGATCGACATCGGCGCCGACAGCGACGCCAACAGCGTGATCAACGTGGCGGCATCGTCGGCCCAGGAGAACTTCATGGTGATGGGCCTGAACATCACGCAGCGCCCGACCTGCACCCAGATCGACACCGACAACTTCGACGTCTGGAGCCAGGACCTGCCCGGCGTCCAGGAGCTGGCGGAGCCGGCGGTCTACCTGGTCGCCCAGGCAACCGGCGGCAACAACGCGGCCGGCGACCTGATCCAGAAGCGCGCCCAGTCCGAGTTCGGCACGATTCAGGTCAAGCTGAAACGCAAGACCGACGCCAAGTCGACCACCAGCCGCATCGTGGGCTGGGCCACCAGCATCGACTAGGGTCCGTCTCGCGACGGATTGTCGCTGCCGGCGCCGCTCCACGGCGCCGAGCTGACGGGGTGCGAGTCCAGGGGTATGATCCGGTCATGAGGTTGCTTCTGCTGTCACTTGTCGGGGTGCTTGTGCTGGGGGCGGCCGGTTGCAAGGGCAAGCGGCAGGAGCAGGCGCAGCAGCGCAAGCAGCTGCTCGAGCGCCCGGACCCGAAGCAGGTGCGCGAGGAGCGCCGGCGCCAGCGCCAGCTCTTCGACGAGCGTGGCGACCTGCTGCCGTCGGAGACGCGCGCGGGCGGGGTGCTGCTGCCCAAGGGCCTGACCCAGTACCGGAGCTTCGAGCGCGAGTGGTACTTCAAGACGCTGAAGGTCGACTCGGAGAAGATCGTCACCTACTTCAAGCGGCGGCTGATGCCGGAGGCGATCGACCGCTCCAAGGAAGGCGCGGTCACCTTCCGCAAGGCGCGTATCCGCGACGCCCCCAAGGAGCCGGTGATCGAGGTCCATGTCGCCCCCCTCAAGGGCGCCGCCAACGCCTCCAGCGTCTACATCAAGCAGGCCGCGCCGGCCCCGGTCTACAAGTCCGGCCGCGAGACCGAGGCGCAGCTCGAGGCGTTGCGCAAACACGCTGATTAGTCGGGCTGCGCCCGACCCCGGGAGGGTCACGCGACCCTCCCTCCCCGTCAGCAAAGCTGCCGGGGGCCCTCCCTGCCGCGAGGTCGTCGCTACGCTCCTCCTAGTCGGGCTGCGCCCGACCCCGCGAGGTCGTCGGTGCGCTCCTCCGCGTGTGCGTTCAGCGGATGGCGTCGATGGCGGCGAGCAGGCGGTCGTCTTGCTCGGGGGTGCCGACGGTGATGCGCAGGCGGTGGTCGAGGCGCGGCGCGTCGAAGTAGCGCACCAGGATGCCGCGCTCTTCCAGGCCCGCGTGCAGGGCTCGCGCCCGCTGCGCGTCGCGGGCGGCGGCGAGCAGGAAGTTGCTCTGGCTCGCCGGGGCCGAGAGCCCACGCTCCGCCAGCGCCGCCGACAGGCGCGCGCGCTCGTCGCGCACCTTCGCCCAGGTCTCGCGCGCGTAGGCCTGGTCCCGGAGGGCCGCGCAGGCGAGCCGCTGGGCGATCGCGTCGACGTTGTAGCTGTCGCGCGTCTTCCACAGCATCGGCGCCATCAGACTGGCGGCGCCGATGCCGTAGCCGAAGCGCAGCCCGGCCAGCCCATAGCCCTTGCTGAGCGTGCGCAGGATCAGCACGTTGTCGTGCGCGCGCGTGAGCTCCACCGCGTCGTGTGCGAGCTCGGGATCGACGAAGTCCACGTAGGCCTCGTCGACCACGAGCACGCCCTCGAGGTCACGGGCCAGCGCATCCAGCGTGCGCACGCTGGTGAGCTTGCCCGAGGGCGCGTGGGGGTTGACCACGAACACCAGCGGCACGCGCGCCGCGTTCATGCGCTCCGCCAGGTCGCAGGGCACGCCCCAGTCGTCGTCCGATTCGGCGCGCACCACCGGGCTGCCGTGGGCCGCTGCCAGGACCGGATAGAGGGAGTAGCTGGGCTCGACCACCCCGATCGGTCGGCTCGGCTCGACAAAGGTCGCGATCGCCAGGCGCAGCAGCTCGTCGCCGCCGTTGACAGCCATCACCTGATCGGGCGCAACCGAGTGCAGGCGTGCCGCCACCTCACGGAAGTCGTCGGCCGCGGCTGGCGGATAGCAGCGCAGCTGCTCGCCGGTGATCGACGAGAGCGCCTCGAGCACCGCCGGGGCCGGCGGGTAGGGATTCTCGTTCGTGTTGAGCTTGAGCGTCTCGGCGCCCCGCAGCTGCTTGCCGGGTACGTAGCCGTGCATGTCGGCGATGTTTCTGCGCTCGTACGCCATCGTCCCCCGCGCCTGCAGGCGCGCTCCGGGCGGGTCCATAGCACACCGCCAGGTCCCCCGCGATGCGGCTTGCGTCCCGGCTCTTCCGCACGCCATAGTGCGCGCCATGCCCGACCCGAAGGCCTTCAAGAACGTGCTCAGCCGCTTCGCCAGCGGCGTGACGGTGGTGACGACGATGTCCGACGGCAAGGCCCACGGGCTCACGGTCAGCGCCTTCACCTCGGTGAGCGCCGATCCGCCGCGGATCCTGGTATGTCTCGGGCGTGAAACCAGCTCCAGGCCGATGGTGGAGCGCTCCGGTGTCTTCGCCGTCCACATCCTGGGCAGCGAGCACGCCCGCATGGGCATGCGCTTCGCCAAGATGTTGCCCGACATTAAAGAGCCCTTCGAGGGCCTCGGGTACCGCACGGAGGCGACCGGTGCCCCAATTCTGGACGACTGCCTCGCCTGGCTCGACTGCAAGGTCGATTCTGCAATCGAGGTCGGTGATCACACCGTCTTCGTGGGGGCCGTGGAAGCGCTGGGCGTGGTCTCCGAGGGCTGGCCAGTCCTGTATTACGACCGCAACTGGCGGGTCCTGCGCGAGGAACCGCTGGAGCCCTGAGGCGAGGGTGCGCTAGACTGGCCGTCTTTGACGACGCAGAGGGATAGGAGCTGAACGCAGGATGCCCAAGGACACGCTCACGGTTACGGACAACCGCACGGGGAAGACCTACGAGCTGCCGATCGAGAACGGCACCATCCGCGGCATGGACCTGCGCCAGATCAAGGTCGATGACGACGACTTCGGTCTGATGAGTTACGACCCCGCGTTCGGGAACACGGCCTCGACCAAGAGCAACATCACCTTCATCGATGGTGAGAAGGGCATCCTGCGCTACCGGGGTTATCCGATCGAGCAGCTGGCCGAGCGCTCGAGCTTTCTCGAGACCGCGTACCTGATCATCAACGGCGAGCTGCCCAACCGGTCCCAGCTCGAGATGTTCACTCACAACATCACCTACCACACGATGTTGCACGAGAACGTTCGCAAGTTTCACGACCGCTTCCGCTACGACGCCCACCCGATGGGCATCCTGATCAGCACGGTCGCCGCGCTCAGCACCTTCTATCCGGAAGCGAAGAACATCTTCGACAAGGAGTCGCGTCGCACCCAGATGTACCGGCTGATCGCCAAGATGCCGACGATCGCGGCCTGGTGCTTCCGCCACCGCCGTGGGCTGCCGGTGGTGCAGCCCGACAACGACCTGAGCTACTCCGGCAACTTCATGAGCATGCTCTTCCGCATGGCGGAGTCGCGCTACACGCCGAACCCGACGATCGAGCGGGCGCTGGACGTGCTCTTCATCCTGCACGCCGACCACGAGCAGAACTGCAGCGCCAACGCCATGCGTAGCGTCGGCTCCTCCCAGGCCGATCCCTATTCAGCGCTGGCTGCTGCGGCCGCCGCGCTCTACGGCCCGCTGCACGGCGGCGCCAACGAGTCGGCGATTCGCATGCTCAACCAGATCGGCCATGTCAAGCACGTGCCCGACTTCGTCAAGAGCGTGAAGGCCGGCGAGGGGCGGCTGATGGGCTTCGGGCACCGCGTCTACAAGAACTACGACCCGCGCGCGAAGGTCATCAAGAAGCTGGCCTACGAGGTCTTCGACGTGGTGGGCAAGAACCCGCTGATCGACATCGCCCTCGAGCTCGAGCGCATCGCGCTGCAGGACGACTACTTCATCCAGCGCAAGCTCTACCCGAACGTCGACTTCTACTCCGGCATCATCTACCAGGCGATGGGCCTGCCGATGGACGTCTTCCCGGTGCTCTTCGCGATCGGCCGCACCGCCGGCTGGCTCGCCCAGTGGGAGGAGATGCTCGAGGACGACGAGCAGCGCATCGCGCGCCCGCGCCAGGTCTACCTGGGCGCGGACAAGCGCGACTACATCGCGATTAGTGATCGTAGTTAGCCATCCCCGAGCCCCTAGAACCCGTCTGCCGACGGGTTCTAGCGAATCGGATCCGCCGCCAGCGTCGCCGCGCTCAGCAGCTTCTCCAGGTGGTCCACCACGCGCCGCCCGCTGCGCGCCTTCTCCGCGCGCCCGCCGGCGCTGACCGCGGCGCTCAGGCGCTTGCGTGCTTCGTGCATGCGCCAGCCGATCGTGCCTTCGGTCGTGTCCAGCACGACGGCCGCCTCGGCGTGGCTCATGCCCTGCAGGGCGACAAGGATCACCGCGGCGCGCAGCCCCGGGGAGAGCGCGTCGAGCGCGCCGAGCAGCCGCGCGTAGTCCTCGGCCAAGTCGAGCGCACGGCGCGGGTCACCCGCGGCGTCCACGGCGACCGCGGCCTTGATGCGGTCGTCGTCCAGGCTGACCGCCCGGCGCCGGCCCCGGTCGCGCCGGTCGTTGAGCGCGCGGTTGAGCGCGATGCGGTAGAGCCAGGTGAAGAACTGGCTCTGGCCCCGGAAGCTCCCGATGCGGTCGAAGGCGCGCAGGAAGGCCTCCTGCACCACGTCGTCGGCGTCGCTGCGGCAGCCGGTGATGTGTAGCGCCAGCGCGAAGATTCGGGGCCGGTAGCGCCGCACCAGCTCGCCAAAGGCTCCCCGGTCCCCCGACCGGGCGGCCTCGACCAGTTGCTCGGCGGGCGCACCCCGCAGCACTTCCGGTCGAATTCGCGCTCCTGTTCGTTCCACGCCGATCCTAGTGCTCTGACCACATGGTTGTGGTCGGTTGGCGGTTTCGAGCTTGGGTCGAGGGCAAGGCGGACGACGAAGGAGGGGTGGGTCCCCATTTTAGGAGGACAACGCCGCGATCGGCGTGAGATCGGAAGTGCAAACCGGTCAGAATCATGTCGTCAGAGCACTAGACCCCAGCACGCCCCTATTCCTTGGGGACCTTCCTTCATGTTGAGACGGATCAGCGCCGCCGACGATCTGGCGGTCATGATCAATGCACGGGTCTACCCCAGCGGGGGTGTGTAGGAGGATGTGGTCAGACACCGGCGCGTGGCTTGCTTGCACCCATACGATCTGGTAGTTTCCCCCGCCCCTAGCACAGCTGCAGCATCGGGAATAATCTCGCGTTTTCAATGACTTAGTCCCGGGTCTCGAGGCCCGAGACGACAGCCGTCGCGCCCGCCGAGGGGCGGCCCGACACGGAGCACCGAGTAGCTCGACATGGCGCTCGACTGGTTCAGCACGAACGACCTCGCGATCGATTTGGGTACGGCCACGACCCTGGTCTACGTGCGCGGCCGCGGAATCGTCTCCTGTGAGCCCTCGGTCGTGGCGGTCCAACACGACAGCCGCGGCGGAAAGCGGGTGCTGGCCGTGGGCACCGAGGGCAAGGAGATGCTCGGCCGCACACCGGGCAACATCGAGGCCGTGCGACCCCTGCGCGACGGCGTCATCGCCGACTTCGAGATCAACGAGGCGATGCTGCGCTACTTCATCACGCGCGCCACCCACGGTCGCTGGCTGCGGCGCCCGCGCATCATCATCTGCGTACCCTTCGGCGTCACGGAGGTTGAGAAGCGCGCCGTGCGAGAGAGCGCCGAGAGCGCGGGCGCCCGGGAGGTGCATCTCATCGAGGAGCCGATGGCCGCCGCGATCGGCGCGGGGCTGCCGATCACCGAGCCCAGCGGCAACATGATCATCGACATCGGAGGCGGCACCACCGAGGTCGCGGTGATCTCCCTGGCCGGCATCGTCTATTCCCAGTCCGTGCGCGTGGGTGGCGACAAGATGGACGAGGGCATCGTCGCCTACATGAAGCGCAAGTATAACCTGCTGATCGGCGAGCACACGGCAGAACGCGTCAAGTGCACGGTCGGGAATGCGTACGCGGACGACGACGTCAAGACCATGGAGGTCAAGGGCCGCGACCTGGTCGCCGGCGTACCCAAGACCGTGGTCGTCACGGGCGACGAGATCCGCGAGGCCCTGATGGAGCCGATCAACGCCATCGTGGACGCGGTGCTCGTCGCCCTCGAGCGCACGCCGCCGGAGCTGTCCGCGGACATCGTCGACAAGGGCATCGTCTTGACCGGGGGCGGCGCGCTGCTGCGCAGTCTGGACGTGCTGCTGCGCGAGGAAACGGGCTTGCCCGTGATGGTCGCCGACGACCCGATCAGCGCGGTCGTCATGGGCCTGAGCAAGGCCCTCGATCACATCGACCTACTCCGCGAAGTCACCATCAGCTGAGCTTCGCGGTCTGAAGGGGCCCCACGGCATGAACCTCTACCGCCGATTTCGCGATGCTGCCGTCTGCGTCGTGCTGTTGGCGCTGCCGTTCTTCTTCCTGCGCGCCAACCTGCGCGAGCCGGCCAAGGCCAACGTGGTGGACCGCGCCGTGCTGCAGGTGAGCGCGCCGATCCAGTACGTGGCGACCCAGCTCGCGATCGGCGTCAGCGGCTGGTGGCAGGAGTACGTCTATCTGATCGAGGTCAAGCGCGACAACGACCGCCTGCGCGAGGAAAATGCCCGCCTGCGCGAGTCCGCCTTCAAGCTCCGCGCCGAGGCTGCAGAGAACCGCCGCCTGCGCAAGCTGCTGCACCTGCGCGACGCCCTCAAGGGCACGCTGCTGAGCGCCCAGGTGATCGGCAAGGAGGTCAGCCCCTACTTCCGCGTCAACCGCCTGCGCCTGGACCGCGGCGAGCGCGACCGCATCAAGCCCGGCATGCCCGTGCTGACCGCCGACGGGCTGGTGGGCCAGGTGCGCCGCGCCTGGGGGCGCTACGCGGACGTGCTGCTGGTCGCCGACAAGACCAGCGCCATCGACGTGGTCGTGCAGCGCACCGGCGCCCGCGGCATGCTCAAGGGCACCGGCAGCCAGGAGCACTACGCCTGCCGCCTCGAGCACCTCTCGCGCGAGGACGACGTCGAGGTGGGCGACCTGATCGTGACCTCGGGCCTCGGCCAGCGCTTCCCGGAGTCGATCCTGGTGGGGCAGATCCACGAGATCAAGCGCAAGGAGTTCGGCCTCTATCAGGAAGCCACGGTCACGCCGGCGGTGAACTTCTCGCGCCTCGAAGAGGTGCTCGTGCTGACGGCCGGATCGCGCGGCCAGAGCGTGCTCGAGGACGGGGAGCCGGAGAAGTAGATGTCCTCCATCGGCATCATCCTGCTCGGGTTCTCATTGCTGGTGCTCCAGACCGCGGTCTCCACCCTGGTGCCGATGTACAGCTTCGCGCCCAACCTGATGCTGCCGATCGCCATCTTCCTCGGCGTCTCCCACGACGTGCACGTCGTGCGCGGCGCCAGCCTGTGCTTCGTGCTCGGCTACTTCTTCGACGCTTTCTGCGGCAATCCCATGGGCCTGCAGACCTTCGTGCTGGTCGCCGGCTTCATGGTCGCCCGCGGCGCCGGCCTGCGCTTCTTCCCCCAGGGTCCCGCATTCCAGATCTTCTTGACCTTCCTGATGGCGGCCCTGAGCGGCGCCACCGTCCTGGCCCTGCGCGCCATCTTCGAGCAGCAGCCGATCCAGGGTCTGGGTGACGACGCGCCCGAAAGCGGTATTACCCTTCTACAGTCCGCCCTGGCGACGGCGATCGTGGCACCGTTGGTGTTCATGGCCGCCGGCCGCATCGAGGGCGGTTCCGCGCAGAAGACCGAGGAGCGCGCCACGTCCAGCTGAGCCACCGGAGCAGAGAAGCCCATGACGATGCTGTCGGTGCGCCGCGAGGTCGGCGAGTTCAGAAAGCGCTACAAGTGGATGGTGCTTGCCGTCCTCTTGTCCTTCGGCGTGCTGGTCGTGCGGCTGGTGGTGCTGCAGCTGGTCGAGTACGACCGCTGGGCGGCCGAGGCCCAGAAGAACATCACCAAGCGCATCCGCCTGCCGGCCACGCGCGGGCTGATCCGCGACGGCAACGGCAAGCTGCTGGCTGAGAACCGGCCCAGCTATAACGTCTACCTGACGCCGCAGCTGCTCGATCAGGAAGACCTCGACCTGGTCGCCCAGCTGATGCAGCTGGCGCCCGACGAGAAGGCCGACCTGGAGTACCGCCTGGAGCAGGTTCCCCAGCGTCGGCGCTCGCACCTGATCGAGATGTTCGAGGACATCTCGCGCGACCAGTACGCCGCCCTCGAGACCCATCGCCGCGAGCTGCCCGGGCTGTCCGTCGTAGCGGTGCCGGTGCGCACCTATCCCTTCAAGGCGCTCGGCGCCCACGCCATCGGCTTCCTCAACGAGGTCAACGCCGAGGATCTGGAGCGCTATCCCGACCGCAACTACCGCGCTGGCGACTGGATCGGGCGCAGCGGCGTGGAGCGCGCCTGGGAGAGCTACCTGCGCGGCAAGGACGGCCAGCTGACCGTGGTCGTCGACGTGCGCGGCCACGAGTACAACCCGGTCGGCACCCGCCTGCGCCGCTCCGAGACGCGACGGGAGCCGGTGCCCGGGCGCAACCTCACGCTCACCCTCGACATCGACATGATGCGCAGCATCGAGCGCGCCTTCCGCGGGCACCCCTCGGGCGCGGCGGTGGTGGTCGACGTCAACACCGGTCGCGTGCGAGCGCTCTTCTCCAAGCCCGCCTTCGACCTCAACGAGATGAGCGGCCGGCTGACGCGCGAGCGCTCCGACGAGATCGAGCAGAACCCGTTCCGGCCGCTGATCGACAAGACCCTCTACGAGAGCTACTTCCCGGGCTCCACCTTCAAGCCGATCAGCGCCCTGGCCGCGCTCCAGGACGACATCCTGACGACGACCGATCGCTTCGAGTGCAACGGCTACTACGAGCTCGGCCGGCGCAAGTTCCGCTGCAGCCACGTGCACAAGGACGTGGACATGCGCAACGCGGTGGTGCAGTCGTGCAACGTCTACTTCTACAAGCTCGCCGAGCAGGTGGGCCTGGACCGGCTGGCGCGCTTCTCCAACGACTTCGGGCTGGGCTCGGTGACCGGCATCGGCATCAACACCGAGGCCTCCGGTTTCGTGCCCACGCGCGACTGGTACAAGAAGCAGCACGGCGACCAGTACCGCCTCGGCTTCACGCTCAACGCCGCCATCGGCCAGGGCAACACGCGCGTGACATTGATGCAGCTGGCGATGGTGTACGCGGCGATCGCCAACGGCGGCACACTCTACGTGCCGCAGCTGGTGAGCTCGGTGGACGCGCCCGACGGCAAGCCGATCGAGACCTTCGCGCCGCGCGTCCGTCGGCGCGTCGGCATCGACCAGGAGCACCTGGCCTACGTGATCGACGGCATGTTCGGCGCGGTCAACGACCCCAATGGCACGGCCTACGAAGCGCGGGTCGAAAACGGCGTGCCGGTCGCAGGCAAGACCGGCACCGCCGAGGTGGCCAAGCGCAAGCTGCGCCCGGGCGAGGACCCGAAGCGGCTCTGGTACTACCGCCGCAGCCACGCCTGGTTCGCGGGCTTCGCGCCGGCCGCTGACCCGGAGCTGGCGGTGGTGGTGCTGGTCGAGCACGGCGGCCACGGTGGCAAGCACGCCGCCCCGATCGCGACGCGCATCCTGCAGGAGGCGCTGGGCGAGAAGCGCCCGCCCAAGACCGCCAAGGCCGGCGGGGGCGGTGCCAAGAAGGACAGGAAGAACGGGCGCGCGCGGCGCGCCGAGGCGGTCGTGACGCGGGGGTCGAGGTAGCGATGGCGGAGCTCACGCGAGGACTGCGCGATCAATTCGACTGGCCCCTCTTCGTGATGGTGGCCGCCCTGGCCGTGCTCGGCGTGGTCAACCTCTACAGCGCGACCAGCGCCATGCCCAGCTACCTGCGGGATGTCTACATTCAGCAGATCTACTGGCTGACCCTGGGCGCCGGGGTCGCGGTGCTGGTCGCCTCGGTCGACTACCGCTACTACGAGCGCTACGCCTGGGTGGCCTACGGCGCCGGCATCGTGCTCTTGGTGCTGGTCTTTCTGCTCGGCCGCGAGGTGCGCGGCTCCCAGCGCTGGATCCCGATCGGGGGTTTCTCGCTGCAGCCCAGCGAGCTGATGAAGGTCTTCTTCGTGGTGGCGCTCGCCAAGCACCTGCACGACGACCCGCGCACGGAGGGCCGCACGCTCAAGGACCTGATCATCCCGGGCCTGATCCTGGCCGCCCCGCTGGTGCTGATCCTGGCGCAGCCCGATCTGGGCACGGCGCTGATCATCGCCTTCATCTTCGGGACGATCATGTTCCTGACGCACCTGAAGCTGCGCTCTTTCATCACGCTGGTGCTGTCCTTCGTGGCGAGCGCGCCGCTGACCTGGCGCTACCTGCTCAAGGACTACCAGCGACAACGGCTGACGTCGTTTCTCGATCCGGACGTCGACATCCTCGGTACCGGCTGGCACGCCCACCAGGCCAAGGTGGCGATCGGCAGCGGCGGGCTCAAGGGCAAGGGTTTCTTGCAAGGGACGCAGAACCAGCATCGCTTCCTGCCCGACCAGCACAGCGACTTCCCCTTCTCGGTCTGGTCCGAGGAGCAGGGCTTCCTCGGCGCCATCATCCTGGTGCTGATCTATCTCGCGCTGATCCTCTGGGGCCTGAAGATCGCGTCGGAGGCCAAGGACCGCTTCGGCGCCGTGGTCGCGGTCGGCGTCAGCGCCCTGATCTTCTGGCAGACGGTGATCAACCTGGGCATGGTCTGCGGCCTGCTGCCGGTCGTCGGCATCACCCTGCCGCTGGTCTCTTACGGCGGCTCGAGCGTGCTGACCGTGATGATGGGCATCGGCCTGCTAATGAACGTCAGCATGCGCCGCTTCCACTTTTAGCGAATCGGGCGAGGTTCGCGCAGGAGCG
>JAPPOT010000672.1 GCA_028817855.1 Myxococcales bacterium | reverse complement strand
GTCACCGCCTCGGACGCGGACTCGGACTCGGACTCGGACAACGGACTCGGACCCAGACCCGGACGCGGTCACCGCCCCGGCCTCAGTACTCCACAGGCCACGCAAAGAGCTCCTGCACCGACCCCGGCAGGTCGCCTCCCGCCTCTCGCGGTGCGATCCGCAGATCGACCGTCGCCTGCTCGCCGATATGCGCATCCCCCTCGTCGTTCATCAGCAGCACCAACAACGCGCGGCCGAGCTCCCAGGCCACGTACCGGAACTCATGGCTCTCCCGGCGATTCTGCCCCGCATCGTCAAACCCGAGGTACACATTGGCGCTCCACGAGCCGGCCCGGGAGGGCACGCCCAGCGCATCCGTGAGCCGCGCGAGGAGCCTGCGGTAGATGTCGTCGAGCGCCTGGAGCGAGGTCACGACCTCGATGCCCAGCGCCTCCTCGTCCCCTTCCTCGTCGTCGGACTCGAACAGTGCGGCGGCGTGAAGCCGCGCGAGCTTCCCATCCACGAGCATCAGACCGAACTGCTCACCCTTGAAGAGTCGGTACTCGGGTGCGAGACGTTCCTCGACCACCCGCAGCCCGCGCTCGCGTGCGATCGCCTCGTACTCGGCACTGGCCGGCGGAACCCGCGCAAAGGCCAGCAGCAGCTCCAGATGTCTTTCGGCCGGGCGTCGGTCTTCGCTCATCACCAGAGGTGAGTGGACGCCATCAGAGCTCGTCGTCTTCGGCGAGCTGTGTGGCCAGGCGGTAGAGGTGGTTGCCGACGGTCTCGTAGGCGACGAGCAGCTCACTGAACCAGAGGCGGTACGGGATCGTCTCGGGCGAGGCCTCCTCGAGGCGGGTGCTGTCGCGGCGCGCCTCGCCTTCGAGGGCGTTGATCTCGATCTCGCGCGCGCGCGCCGCGTCGAGCACGATCTGATCCTCGCCGCTGGCGTGGGCGATCAGGGCGTCCATGCCGGACAGCAGCAGCTGCTGGAGCTTGGCCAGGGTGACCCCGTCGGCGGGCTCGAGCACGAAGTTGCGCTCCACCGCCGTCTCGGCCACCTGCAAGGCAGCGTCCAGGGAGGCGGCCAGGTGCAGGCACGCGCCGAGTGTCGGTCCGGTCTCGCCAGCGGCACCCCGGCTCTGGAGCATCTGCTCCGCACCCCGGCGCACGTCGGACAGGGCGCGCTCGGCGGTGACCGCGGCGTCGCGATCGCGTGTCTCGTGCACCTGGTCGAGCGCCACCAGGGCCGCGCGCGAGGCCAGCAGCGGGCGCGTCAGCCAGCCCTCGTCCAGCGGCACCTCGGCGGTGCGCGCGAGCGACGGAAGCAGCTGGCCGGCCAGCCGCGCCACGGGCCCGGCCGCCAGCATGGCCGCCGCCACCGCCGCGAGCTGCGAGAGCGCGAAGCCGACACCGAGGTGCACGCCCACGTTGGGCAGCAGCGCGCGCGAGGCGTAGCTGCGCGCATTGGCTTCGCCGGGGGCGAGGGCCTCGGCGCCGCTCGCCCACAGCTCCAGCCCGACGAGCGCGACCGCGGTCATCAGCGCGCCCAGCATCAGATGCCCGAGCGCCAGCCGCAGCCCACGTCGCCCCAGCGGCGCGCCGACCGCAGCGGTACCGACCACGGCGCCCACCGCGGTTCCCGCCAGGATCGCGAGCCCGTCGACCAGGCCGATCAGCCCGCTGGTCTCGCTCAGGCTGAGCACCACCGCGAAGACCGGACCGGGCCCCTGCAGCAGGCCACAGAGCAGCGCCCCGGCGCCCGCCGCGAGCAGCGCGGAGCCGGGACCCTGCACCTTCAGGTGGTGCAGGTACGGCAGCAGCTCCGGGTTCGCGAGCAGCGGGCGGAAGCCATCCTGCAACAGGCGCAGGCCGAGGAAGAGCAGGCCGCAGCCGAGGATGATGTTGCCGAAGGCCCGCGCGCGGCGGTCGTCGGCGAAGCCCACCCACAGCGCACCGAGCACGATCACCCACAGCGCCTCGCGCGTGGCCACGAGCGGCAAGAGCGCGCCCGCGCTGGCCGCGCCCAGCTGCACGCCCAGGAGCATCACCATGGCGGTGGCCACCGGCAGCATGCGCGCCTCGATCAGGCCCGCCAGCACGCCAGCGCTCGAGGTCGTCGACTGGGTCAGACCGCCGACCATCGCGCCCAGCCCGACCGCGCCCGGCCCACTGCCGGTCAGGCGCTCGAGCAGCTTGCGCACCCGGCGCCCGGCGTAGGTCCGCAGGGCCATGCCGACCGTGCGCAACCCGAGCACGAAGAGCGCCAGACCTCCGAGCACGTCGCGCAGCACGTCGCGCACCGGCACCGGCCGGATCTGCAGCAGGCGCGGCTTGCTGCGGCGCTCGCCCTGCAGCATGCGCAGCTTGACCGTGCCGCGCGGCAGCTCGCCCGGCATCTGCACGACCGCGCGCGCACCCTCCCGGTGCAGCAACGGCGCATCCAGCTTGAGCTCGCCTGAGGAGACGCGGGCCGACAGCGGGGCATCGGCCTGCAGCCCCTGGAGGTGCACGATCACCGCGGCGCCCGGGCTCAGCTCAACCGGCTCGATCCACTCCACGCGCAGCTTGCTCGTGTCGGCGCCGTCCGTGTCGTCATCGTCGACCGCAGCCCCCCCATGCCGGTCGTTGGACGACAGCACGTAGGCGAGCACCACCACGCTGATCGCAGCGGGCAACAACGTGCGCCAGCGCTGGGGCGTTCTCTCCATGGTGGCTGGGGCAGGATAGCTCGCCGGCGCCTCAGGCGCGCAGTCGGCGGCAAGCCTGAACGAACTTGCTGTAGTTGCACTGCTCGGCGCCCGCGTCCGCCAGCGTTCGGTCGATCCACCCCGGCGCCGGCCCGCGGTGCTTGAGCTCGAGGATGCAGCACGGCTCCTCGTAGCGCACCGTGCCCAAGGCCTCGCGCGAGAGCGCGCGCTCGGCGGTCCACATGTCGGGCAGCGGCGCGAAGACCGACAGGTCCCGGTCGAGCGTCACGCGCACGGTCCCCTCCGGGTCCTGCCAGGCGTTGCGCCGATAGTTCACCAGGACGCAGGCCTCCAGCGGAGACGCGAAGCCGGCGCGAAAGCGCTGCAGCTCGCCGAGCGCCTCCTCCGCGGCACCGCCGTGGGCGATCGCGCGCATCTCCGCGCTCGCCTCGCCGGAGGCGAAGAAGCGCGGCACCTCGGGCTTGGGGATGCCGACGCGCTGCTTGCGGCTCTGGTCGCCCTCGCGCGCCTTGAGCTCGAGCCACAGCAGGGGGCTGTAGCGCACCAGCTCGCTCGAGCTCTGGGCCAGCTCCGTCAGGTCCGGATGCAGGTCGTAGTACTCGCGCGCGCGCAGCTTGGTGTGGGGCACGCCGCGCTCGGCGTCTCGGAGGATCGCTCCGTCGGCGGTGTCGAAGTAGATGGTGGTGGTGAAGTGCTGGGCGCGCGGCAAGACGTTGGCGCCATCGCCGGTGTAGCGGTGGCGCTGCAGCTCGCGCTCGAGCGCCCGGGCGAGGCCCAACACCCGGCCCGGCTCGACCAGGTACTTGCGCTCCGCCCGATCCGCAGTGAGCGCCGCGTCACCCTGGACCTCGCTCAGGGGCAAGCGCCCCCCGGGATGTCGCAGGAGATCAGCTCCTCCACTTCCATCGTCGCGATCTCCAGCTCGCGCACCTTGCCCACACCAGGGCAGAAGACGAAGCGCTTGTGGTCCCCCGGAAGCATCATCTCCATCGCGGGGCGCAGGCGCAGCCGCTCGATCTCCACGCAGTCGCTGAAGCTGCCGGCCGGCACCTCGCTCACCACCT
>JAPPOT010000893.1 GCA_028817855.1 Myxococcales bacterium | reverse complement strand
ACCAGTTGCAGGGCACGCGTTCCAGGTACTAGCGTGCTCTGGCGCCCCTTCGTCAGCGAACGGCTACTGCTGTCGATCGCGAAGCTACAGGAAATGCGCCCGACAGCGGAGAAATGCCCTGTGGACTCGGGTATATGCGGGCGGGCGGGCACGGGATAATCACCGCGCAAATGCGTGACGGTTTCGAGTGTTGACTTCGAGTACCACTCCCTCGATGTGCTGTCCTTCATCCGGGGTAGTCGTCCGCGCGGACGGGGAGTTGGCCAGCGCGCTGGCGAGCGTGCCCATCCATGTCGTCGCCACGGCGGGCGACTCCCTGGAGGAGGCGGCGTCCGAGGGAATCGCCCCGGAGGTCCAACGGGGAGTGGCTGTGCGGCAGCGCGACCTCAGGCCGGCAGAGAAGGAGGAGCTCGAGAAGCTGATCAAACGAACGCTCCGACAGGCACTCCTCTCTAGCCTGGGCACATTCTGGGTGGTGGGCATCGTCGCGCGCGGCGTGGACCGCGTCTTGACTGGATGGGACGATCCGGGGCTGAGCATCCATGCGATGACGGGCACCGCCGCCGTGGTGCTCCTCTACCTCACTGCCCAACTGAACCACTGGCGACTGCTGCGACGGGACCTCCAAGACGCGAAGGTCTTGGTCGCGAGGGCAGAGAGCGCGGACGTGGACTTCAGCTTGGAGGAGACTCTGGCCCGGTCAGGAGCGCAATGGACGCAGTTCGGCGGCGGGGGGTGGTCAGTGGGAGAGCTTCCAGAGTCTGGCGAGCTGGCGGCCCCGGAGGTGGAGGGGCGGGGTGGTGTCGGTTGGGGTGAGCCAGCCCCAGGCCTGGGCGATTCGGAGGTGGCAGCGGGTTTCGTCGGCGCTGCCGGCGGCGATGGTGAAGAAGTGGCTGCGGTCGCGGCCCTGTCGGCGATTGCCTTCTGCCAGGTTGGCGGCGATCGAGGAGGCGGCGTCTTCGAGCTGACGTGCCTGGCGGGCGCTGCGCGTGCGGACGCGGGCGACGATGGGGCGCAGGCTCTCGATCAGGCTCAGGGCGAGCTCCAGGGCGATGAAGGGTTGGGCGTAGGGTCGTTTCGTGTGGGTCGTCATACCCACCTTCCGGCGCAAGCGCCGTGACAAGCCCGCCGAAGCCGGGTGGTCATCGGTCAAGCATTTCGCTCAAGGGCGGGGTTGGCGCGGCGGTTGCGCCGCTATGGGTCTGACGGCCCACACGAAACGACCCGGAGCCCGACCCGAGCGCTGGAGCTCGCCCTGAGCCTGATCGAGAGCCGTCCAGTGAAGGATCGGACTCAGTGTCGGGGGCTCGGTCGCTGCCGCGGGCTCGGTTTCGGATTCGGTCTCGGGATCGGAATCGGGCTCGGGATCGGTCACGGACTCGGAATCGGAGTCGGAATCGGGCTCGGGCTCGGGCTCGGGCTCAGGTGCTGGGTCGGTATCGTAATCGGGATCGCCTCAGGCGACGAAGCCGTGGAGGAAGCCCGCGGCCGTGCCGAGGAGCAGGAGGGCTTCTCCGATCATCGTCGCGTGGTCCAGCTTCGTGCGGGGCGGTCGCTTGGCGGTGGGGCGGAAGTTCCAGGCGCGCGTGAGGATGATCAGCGCGCTGATGGGAGTGAGGAAGAAGAAGAGCATGGTGAGTGGAAGCGTGCCGTCACGATATTCCGGCGCGTGACGAGGTCGACGGTGTTGGCGCACGCCAGGTAGGCGAAGAGCCACGTCACGGCTGTTCGAAGGACCTTCACCAGGCTCTCCCCGCGCTCGCGTGTGTGCTACCGCATCGACCATGCTAGCACCCGTTCGCTTGCGGCAAGTGCACGGAAGGCGAGTCGCGGGGCCTGGATCGGACCCAATGGCATGTGCAGGTACCCGTCGCGATGCAATTGGGCTCCCCCGCGGATGCGGTATCTTGCCCATGTGGCTCCTTGGGGGGTCACCGTCAGGAGAGAGGGGTGGATGTCCATGACGGCAGCATCGAGCAAGTTCTTCCCGCACATCTGGTACGCCAGTGAGGCCGAGGAGGCGGCGCGGTTCTACTGCTCCATCTTCCCCGACTCGCGGGTGGAGCGGGTCACGGTCATCGAGAGTGAGACTCCGAGCGGGCCGCCGGGGTCGGTGAAGATCGTGGACTTCAGCCTCTTCGGGCAGCGGGTGCAGGCGATGAGCGCCGGCCCCCACCACGAGCTCAACGACGCGATCTCGATGGTCGTGCTCTGCGATGATCAAGCAGAGCTCGATCGGTACTGGGATGCGCTGCTCGAGGGCGGGGGCCGAGGGCAGGCCTGCGGCTGGCTCATCGATCGCTTCGGACTGCGCTGGCAGATCGTTCCAGCCGCCCTCGATGCAATGATGCGCGAGGGGGACCCTGCCCGCTCGAAGAAGGTGTCCGAGGCCCTGCTGAAGATGGTGAAGCTCGACATCGCCGCGCTAGAGGCAGCGTACCGGTCCTGAGCGCTGGAAGGTGGGACCCTGAAACTGACAGGGAATCGCCGAGGTTCGCCCAGGAGCGGCTTACCTCCTCGAGAAAATCCTCGACGTAGCGCAGCTACGCCTCCGGTTTTCCCTGCGGGGGCGCTCGCTCCTGAACGAACCTCGACGATTCGAGTGGCGGGTAGCGGGTGGTGCTGCTCGGAGTGATGCCGCCCGGCGGCGCGGTGCCTACCTCGCGTGGTGCCGCGACGCCACAGTGAACGATGCGAGGCCGGCGCCGCGCTTCTGGCCACGAGCATGCCTGAGAATCGCAGGACAATCGCTTCACTGCCGCGTCAGGATGAGAGGCGCACCCAGCGCGAGACCGGTGTCGACCTGGATGCCGCGGCCGAGGGGTTGGGTTTGGCGGGGAACGTGGTAGCGTCGGCGCCGCGTGGCCCGCTCTCCCATTGGGCCACGCCGCAGCCAGCCTCCCGCTGCAACAGCGCCGAGTGACTCTCTCGGCGCTCGCGCGAGAGGGCTGGTTCATTTTGGCAGGGGGCTCCGTGGAGGTCCTGGACCGGACGACGCCAGGAGAACGATCGCCTTGGATCGGGTAGGCTGGGCGCGGTGAGTGGGCTGAGCGAATTCCTGACTGAGCACGTCGTCCGGCCGCTGAATGGGGCGGGCGTGCCGATCGACCTGGGTGGGGTGCAGCTCGTGTTGTTGCTGGCGCCGGTGGCGCGCGTGGCCGGCGCGTTCATCCGTGCTTCGGTGAAGAAGAAGCAGCGCATGCGCGACGCCGGGATGTAGTCGGGTCGACGGCGAATTCGGTATCCTCGCCCTCCAATGCGCGCGAACGCAAAGGCGTGGGTGGCTTCGGCTGTCCTCTCGCTCGTGCTCGGGGGCTGCAAGAGCGTCACGTTGCAACCGGTCGAGGACGGGGCGCCGGGCTTGCGGCACAAGGACGGCTATCTTGTCCTGCACACGACCTCGAACGCTCGCTTCGAGCAGGTCGCGCTCGGCGACCTGACACGGATTGCGGAGATCCCGATCGGCACCGACGTGCGCGTGGTCGCGGCGCCCGCCGGGCACTACAGCTGGTCGGCGCTGCGGGCTCAGAACCTGGAGTGGGAGCTGGAAGAGGACGATGCGACGATGGACTTCGAGGTGCGGGCAGGCCGGCTCAACTACCCGGGCGAGCTGGTCGTGCAGCGGAGGGGTCTCTACGCGCGCGTGCGCACCCGCAACCGCAGCGCGAGCGTGCTGCCGCTACTCGCCCGGGACTTTCCGCGGCTTCTGCGGCGCTATCCACTGGTCTACACGGGGTTCCAGCGAGACGACTTCTTCGA
>JAPPOT010000941.1 GCA_028817855.1 Myxococcales bacterium | reverse complement strand
CTCCCGGTGTGTGCGTTGCGAGTGCTTCGGCGCGCGTGCCCTGTCACGACGATCCCGATCCCTGCGGAATCGACAGCGGCTTCGATGGCGACGAGTTCTGCCTGCCTCCTCCGCCCCCCGGGCTCGGCGTGCAGATCCATCTCGGTCCCAAGGACTACAACGACCCCACGGAGGTGAACTCCTACCTGCTCGGCGCGGGCGAAGAGGTGAACGTCTACGGCGTGGCCGACATCCCGCTGCTCGAGGACCGGTTCTACAACTTTGTGCAGCTGCGCATGCGTCCCAGCTCGCACCACCTGATCAATCGCGTCATCACCAAGCAGGCTACCGAGGGCTTCATCGGCGGCTTCGACTGCCCGGGCCAGGTGCTCAATGGCTACTTCGTGGGTTCCCAGACTCCCGTGCGTGACGACCCTGCCCACGGCGTGGTGGCGCCGGAGAACGAGGGCCTGGGGCGTGTGATCTCGGGTAACAGCAGCCTGTGCATCAACCAGCACGCCTACAACTTCACGGAGGGGCCGCTGCTGCGCGAGGTGTGGATCAACGTCTACTTCATGGACCCGAGCGAGGTCACGCAGGAAGAGAACCGCATCGTGGTCAACGCCAACGTGGGCACGATTCCGCCTGGCGCCCAGCGCGAGCTCACTGCCAGTGCCACCGTCCGTGGCGCCGGTCGCATCATCAATCTCTACGGGCATCGCCACGCCTGGACCGACCGCTTCGCTGTCTGGCACAATGACCGGCTGATCTACGACTCCTGGGATTGGGTGGAGTCGGTGGTCTATGACTTCAACAGCGTGACAGAGAACCCGCCGATCAACCCGGACGGCGGGAGCGACGGCGCCGTGAGCGGTGTGCTCGAGGTTCAGAACGGCGACGAGATCCGCATCCTGTGCGACGTCAACAACCAGTCCGAGAACACCCTGACCTTCTCGAACGAGGCGTATACGGGCGAGATGTGCATCTTGTTTGGGGCTTCCGTAGACGCCACCATCGGCGGCCTCCCGTTCTAGGAAATCGGGCGGACCTCGCCCGATTTCAGGCAGTGCGGGGCCTGGCTCGAGGAAGCGCTCGGCGATAGAGTCTCGGCCGTGGCAGGGGGGATTCGGCGTGGTGGCTCGAGGGGCGAGCTGGTCCTGGGCTTGATCGCGGGGATTGTGCTTGCGGGGTGTGGGACGCCGCGGGTGTTGGCTCCTCGGGAGCGGCCGGCGCAGGTGATGCCGCGGGTGACGATGCCGGCGCAGGCACCGGCGCCGGGGCACGGCCGGCTCGTGATCGACACGGTGGATGGGCCGATGGACGTGGCGGCCCGCAACGTGGCGCGCTTCGAGGGAGCGGGCTCCCAGCCGACGCGCAGTGGACCCCTGTGTCGCACGCCCTGCGTCGTGGACCTGCCGCTCGGCCGCTACACCCTCTTTCTGTCCGGCCTGGCACAAGACCCCAGTCGCGGCGACGTGGTGAGCGTGGAGGTGCACCCCGGCGTGACGGTGATCCGGCGCGCACCGGGGAAGTACGAGACCCCCGAGTATCTGCCGGCGGCTCCCATCACCCTGGTGGTCGGCGGCGGGATCGGAACCGTGGCCGGCGCCGCGGTCATGGGGGGTGGCGAGGCGGCGGGCGGCGGCGTGCTGCTGGGCACCGGTGTGGCGCTCACCATCGGCGGCCTGATCACGTGGCCGCGCCGCGCGACGCAACAGGATGGCAGCTCGACGACATGGAACGAGCCTCTGACAACCGCTGTACCCACTGTGGAGGAACCGAGATGATGCGACGAACACTCTTCACGGCGCTGGCCCTGCTGACGCTGGCCGGCTGCGCGACGAGCTTCACCGGGAGCGCCCACATCGAGGGCGGCCGCTCCGGCTGCGAGAGCAAGTGCGCCGGCCAGGGCCTGGCCATGTCGGGCATGGTCTACATGGGCGAATACTCGAGCGCCTGCGTATGCGAGGTGCCCGGCGCCAGCAGTGCGGCCGGTGGCCCCGCAAGCGTTGCCGGCGGCGCGGCCGGCGTGGTGATGCAGATGCGCCAGCAACAGCAGCAGCAGCAACAACAGGCGATCTACGGCTACTGATCGTCCCGCGGCGTGGGCAGGAGTTGCTGGGCGTCATCCAGCAGCGCCCGCATCCGCGCGGCGCCGGCGCTGCTGGGGAACTCTCGCAGGTAGCTCTCCGCGTAGGTCCCGATCGGTTTGCCGAGGCGCTGGGCGGCTTCGGCGCGCAGCAGCAGAGCGCGCTCCCGCAGTGGGGATCCGGGCGCGTCAGTCCTGCCCTCGTCGAGCGCGAGCAGCGCCATGGCGGGGTTGTCGAGCTCATGGAGGGCGAGGGCCGCGGCCTTGTAGCCGGCGCGCGTGGCCGTCCGGTCGTCGAGCAGGAGCGCGGCGCTGCGGTAGCGCGCGTAGGCTGTGCTCGCGTCGCCCAGGCTGCGGAGGCTGTCGGCCTCGAGCAGGCGCCACCGGCCGCGCTCGATTCGCGGCAGGGTCGCCGGTGCCTGCGCGGCCCGTGCCGCCGACAGGGCGCGCTCGGCCTGGCCGCCGTGAAGCAGCGCGCGGGCGCCCTCGAGCGTCAGTGACGGCTTGCCGTTGGACTCGGGGCCTGCAGGCGCGCTGTCCATCGCTGCCTCGATCGCTGCCTCGAGGCCCGCGCCCCCTGGCGCTGCTGGCGCGTGCAGCCGCCGTCGCGCTTCCTGCCGAGCGGCCTCGAGCACGGCGTGCTCGGGATCGATCACCACGGCCTCGCCGTCGTTGCTGTGGTGCCCGCCCGGGCCCAGCCGCCACACCAGGCCGTCCTGCTCGACCTCGACCTCGCCCTCGTAGACCTGCACGCCGGTCCGCGCCCCGCGCACCACGACCGTAAAGACGGTGCCCGTGACCCGCACCTCCAGGTGCGGCGTGGCGACCGAGAAGCTGGCGCCGGCCTCGCCCGCGCCCACGCCGAAGGCGACTGCGCCCTCGTCGAGCTGAATGCGCCGCTCGCCACCGTCGAGCACGGCGATGCCGAAGCGCGCGCCCGGCTCCGCCCAGAGCCTGTCATCCCCCTGGACGTGCACCTCGAGCGGCGGTGCAGGCGGCGCCAGCACCGCCGTGGGCTGCGGCACGGAGGGCCGCTCATCGATGCCGACGCGCATGACCAGCAGGCCGAGCGCGCACGCCGCGCCGACGCCAAAGGCTGCGAGCGTGTGACCGCGCAGCAACCAAGGCGTCCGCCGTCGCCCCTGCCCGGCGAGCATTGCGCGGCGCACCATGCGTCGCGCGTCGGTCGAGGACAGCTCCGGCATCGGCGCCGCGCCCGCGCCCTGGAGCAGCTGGTCGATCTCCGGCAGTCGGTCGCGCGTCGTGGTCATGGCGCACTCCGGTAACTGGTGACGGCCTCGTGGTCGCGCAATCGGCGCTGGAGCTCGCGACGGGCGTGCATCAGGCGCGCGCGGATCGCCTGCGTGCTGGTGCCGACGTGCTCGGCGGCCTGTTGCGGGCTCATGCCCTCGAGCTCGCACAGGATGAAGGCCTCCCGGCGTCGCGCCGGCAGCCGGGCCAGGCAGCGCAGCACGACGCGCAGGGCCTGGCGCTGCATGGCGTCGCGCTCCGGGTCGCGATCGTCCGCCAGGGCCGCGTGGGCGTCGGGCACCGGAGCCGCGAGCCGCTCCCGCTGCGCCACCCGCAGTCCGATGTAGCGTGCGGCCACCCGTGCAGTGATGCGATAGGCGTAGACGCTCAGGCTCGAATGCCCCCTGTATGCGGGCAGGGCGCGTGCAATCTCGGTGAGCGCCTCCTGGC
>JAPPOT010000312.1 GCA_028817855.1 Myxococcales bacterium | reverse complement strand
ACATACCGGGGCTCGGGTCACACTCGTCGATGCATTCCGGGATGCAGCCGCCGACGGCGGTGGCCTGGTCCACGCCGCCGAGGAGCTTCAACGGCAAGTTCCGCGACGAGTGCTTGAGCCTCGAGTGGTTCCGCACGAGGACCGAAGCCCGCGTCGTGATCGAGCGCTGGCGCAAGGACTACAACCGTATCCGACCGCACTCGAGCCTCGGAAACCTGACGCCCCACGAGTTCCGACTTGGCCTTGAATCAACAGCCCCGCTCGCGGAGGCGGTCCTCAACTAAGCCGCGGTCCGAGGAATCCCGGCAGGTCACTCACAGCTGTCCTGATGAAGGCGCGGACTGCGACCGCATCAGCGAGGTCTGTCCGCGACCGGGCACCCACGCAATCCTAGACAGTGCGGCCATGGCTAACGGTGTTGTCTCGGCTACAATTTGGGCGAACGACGACGATGCTGCTGGAGTGTTCTTTGCGTACCGCGATGAGTGCAACTACATCCGATTTGACTGCGTGCCTATGTGTCCGGAAGCTGTTGAAGCACTCTGCGATGGTGGAAGATGCGTGATCGCCGATCCAAGACCATAGGTTACTTCGCCCTTCTACTGGCGTTCGCGGGCATGGGCGTCACTGGCGGCTGTGCAAAGTCTCAACTCCCCGGAGGCTCCGCTGGAGAGACCGAGGACCCGTTGGCGGCAGATAGCGATGACGGGAGTGCGGACCCGCCAGACGATCCGGTCGACGGCGCTGCCGGTGGTAACGACGACGAGGCGGCCGCAGGGAACCAGCCCGACGGGACCGCTGGTTCCGGCGATGACGCAGACCCGGACCACGATGAACCGGGCGATGGCGAACGGCCTCAGGGAGAGCTGGAACAGGCACCAATGACGTATCGACAAGGGTGTAGTCGCCACGACGAGTGCGTGCTGCAACCAAAGACCTGCTGCGTGGCATGTGGAGTAGGCGCTGAAGCGTTCTACGCAATTCGTCGCAACGCGGGCGACGAGTACTTCGACGAAGAGTGCGGTGGGGCGGTCAGTTGCGACAGTTGTGCGGCAGCTCAGGGTGCAGCCGTTGTTGCGGCATGTGTGGAGGGTCTATGCACCATCGCGGACGCACAGCGTCACCCGGACACCGCCGCATGTGAAGAGCATGGAGACTGCCAGCTGACGAGTAGCCAGTGCTGCGCATGCGGCGAGGTCGAACCCGAAGTGCTTGTGTCGGTGAGTGATGTCGCGGCCTTCGAGTCACTGATTTGTGATGAGGGCGTCGCCTGTGAGGACTGCGAAGTGATTTACCCTCCCGATGCGCAAGCATTTTGTGCGCGCGGCGCATGCGCCCTCGCGATACCGTTCCGATAGGCCGTCTGATGAAGCGACTTGGCGCTGCGCTCGCTATCGCATCGCTGCTCCTATGCGCGCAGCGCACGAAGCCTTCCCAGAGTAGGTTCTCGTAGGCCACTCGCAACTGTGGGCAGTGTCGGCCGATGAGCTGGACTTCGAGACGACTTGCCCGGACCGCGTGTGGGTCGACGACATCACGTACGTCTGGACAGCCGAGGGGTGGTGCTACCTCGCCGTGCTGCTCGACCTCTACCGCCATCGCAAACCGAGGTACTCTGGGAACGACCTTGTCGGGGAACGAAGCCCGCTGTACGAGAAGAGGATCTATGTCCGTCGCTTCTGACCGCGGACCGCGCCGGCGAGGGGGGCACCGCACCTCGCCCGGGTTGGCATGGCTCGCGCTACTGGTCTCGTCCCCAGCTCTGTGGGCTTGCGACGCTGCCGGCGAGACCGCGCCAGGTGACCCGGCAGAGTCCGCCCAGGCCGTCGCTCCGCAGACCGCGCCCGCGGCGCCCTCCGTACCCGTGGCGCAGGGGCCGATCATCTATCGCACGCAGGCCTTCCCCAGCCCGCCGCTCTTCGTGCGCATCAACGGCGCGACGTTCTGTTCTCCGCCGGACTCGAGCTGCGCGGGGGGGGCGCCTGAACCCGCACATCAGGCCGGGCGAGAACCTGCTGGAGCTCGAGATTCCCCCGACGGACACGGAGCTTCCGGTGCCGTTGGACTTCGAGGTGGGCATGGTCGTGCCGGAGCGGAAGACGCTCGCGCAGCAGCGCTGGGAGCTCAGCGAGCTGCCGGCGAAGCGCACGCTGCGCTTCACCATCGACAAGGACCTGCCTGCTTGCCAGTGGCGGCGCGATGCCGAGGCGCTGCCCGACACGCAGGAAACCAGGCGGGCCATCGAGGCTTTCGCGCGCGCCTACCACGCGGCCCACACCAGGCGGGACGCCGCCGCGATCACGGAGATGGACCTCTACGCCTGGAACGAGAGGCCTCGCTGTCTGGGGCGCACCCTGTCCAATGTGCGCAAGCGTGCACTGGAGCGCGACCTGGACGACCACACGGTCGATCCCTTGCCGTCCGAGCTGACCCTGGAGCGCCTCGACGGTGGGCGCCTGTATCAGGTCACCCGGGCGGGCGCCCCACTCATCACGGGCAAGTTCGGCACCTCCGGTGGCCTCTTCCGCTGGCGGCTGTTCGTGGCGAAGATCGACGGGCGCCTGACGGTGCCCTTCTAGACGGGGAGGGGAAGGGGTTGCCTACCGAGAACAGCACGGGGTCGCCGCCAACTGCGTCGTCGCGGACGCGGCCCCGCACGTCGCCGGCGTCGCGGTGGACATCGCACCGAGCGCGGCCAACGGCGCCAGCTGCACCGCGCTGTGGAACTCGGTGACTGCGCGCGCCGACGAGCTCGATCAGGACGCCGACGCGGTCTGCGGCAGTCCGGCCTGGGGGGAGATCCCGCTCGGCTTCCGCGCGCTGGCCTTCCGCACCGACGCCGCCGAGCAGGCGCGGCTCACGGCCGACCCGCAGCAGGCGCCGGCCAACCCGGCCACCTTCGCCATCCACATCAATCTCGTGCCGGTGTAGCGCGCTCGGCGTCCAGCGCGGGACCGAGATCGACCACGGCGACGAATTCCTGACGCGTGCTCACCCAGCGATAGACCCGGTTGTCGTCCCCGAGCGCGTAGGCGCCGGCATGCGCTGCTCCCAGGGGAGAGAGTCCGTCCGGCAGGGGCAGACCCAGGGGCTTTCCTCGTGCGGTCGTGCTCGCGGCGCCGCCCAGCCGGCGTGCGTCACCCCAGCAGTAGAGCGCCGGGGGATCGGTGGTGCCGGCACAGCTGAGGTCCTCGGCGGCGTTCAGGAAGTCCACCTTCGGCAGTCCGTTCACGGGCTTCGGGTGTGGCTGGGTGTGGCGGCAGACGAGCGGCGCGTCCGGTGGGCAGGCCACGCCGGTGCCCGCTTGTCCGCGCGTGGTGTCGCCCCAACAGTGGACGCGTCCGGCCCGGTCACGGGCGCAGCCGTGCGCGTGCCCGAGCGCGACCTCCACGATACCGGACAGGCCCGGCAACGCGCGTGGTCGCTCGCTGCGCTTCACCGCGCCGGTCGCCAGCTGGCCTGCGCCGTTTTCGCCCCAGCAGTGCACGGCGCCCGTCTCCAACAACGCACAGGCGGACGTCCCGCCGGCCCAGATGCGGGCGACGCCCGACAGGCGCGGTGCGTCCTCGAGCTTCAGCCGCTCCACGTCGCCGCACGGTGGTGCGCAGCGGAGCGCACCGGCGGTCACCACACAGGAAGCCGAGAACTCCGCGGCGCAGGCAAGGACGAATGCGGTCACGGGCTGGTCGACCGCCATCCGGGTTGCGGCCTTCATCCCGTCGTCGACGAGGAAGAGCTGGCCATCCCGTGTGAGCGCGGCGATGCCGTCGGCTGCATCCACGATCCCGGTCGAGGGCGGCACGAACCGCAGCGCGCGCGCGACGACCGGAAGGCCGGCGCCCAGGTCCCAGCCCAGGAGCAGACCGTCCGTCGTGATCGCACCGAAGCGCGAACCCATGCTCGAGAAGGCCTGGAGTCGCACCGGCCCTGAGACTTTGTCGGGTACGGGTGGTGGCTGCCGCTCCGCGTCCTGCCCGCGAGGCGCGGGAGCCTCGGGCGTGGTGGCCTCGGGCTGTGGGGGCGTGCTCACCTCCGCCGGCGGCTCGGGGCTCCGCGGGGCCGTGGTCGTCGTCGCCTGGCAAGCGACCGACACGCTCAGCCACGAAAGGAGAAGTCGAAGAGAGCAGCGGCCGCCCGATACGCGCATGGCCCCGGTATCGCCCGACGGCTGCCCTCGGGCAAGTCGCGGTGCGGGCGCCGAGGCGGCCCGACTTGGCCCGCCCGCGAGTTTCAGCGAAGCTGCACACGATCTTTGACACGGGCGCCGGCCATCGTTTTGGACCAGGCCCGACGGGAGGACGAGACCACCTGCGGCGCCTGCCATCGCAAACCACGAATGGAACTCGAGGACTGTCAGGCCAAGGTCGTTCCAGGGTACCTCGGTTTTGCAGAGCCTTCGTACGGCTTTGCACGACGGCTGGCATGGGCGAGCGCGGGCGGCGCTTGAAGCGCGCTCCGGTGCCCGCAGCCTAGCGCCTTCGAGCCAGCGCGTCGTTGTACACGTTCGCGGCCTCGTTCGTATCGGGGGAACCGCAGAGCGACAGGTAGGCCGCGACTTCTAGCTGACAGTGTCCGAATGCCGGGCACGCTGTCTCAGTGCCATCGGCCGCGTGGCAACAGGGGCTCGCCTGGTCGGCGCCGCAATGCCGGTCGGCGCCACGAAAGATGCCGTACCCATGGCAGTCCAGGGCGAGCGCGCACGCGTCCACGGCTGCCACCGCGTCCGAGCACGCTTCCAGCGCATCATGGTCCAGCTGTTCGAGCGTTGCGACCGCTAGCTGGCCGTCGACTGGACGGGTCGGACACTCCGCCGACAGCTGCGACGCGAGCGCGGCGTTGTCCGATGACAGGCACAAGCGATGCTGTTCGCACCTCGCATCCACAGCTGACAGGCGCTCCACCAACGGTGGCATCGGTTCTGCGTCACCGCATGCCGTCGGGCACAGGAGCAAGGCGGCGGCAAGAATCTGGATGAGGCGTCGTGTCATGGATGGACAATCCATAGCACCCTCCGTCTCACAGAAGCGAGCCCGCGTTCCTCTTGAAGCGGTTCAAGGAGCTCGGCGACGCCATCTTCCCAGGTGGCACGCTGCTCATGCACAAACGCTTCGGCCTCGAGTGTGAAGTCCTCGACGCCGCGGGCTGGTGCGAACTGGCGGCGTAGCCCACGCCACACCCGGCAGCTATCCACTCGCGTGTGCACTGCCCGCGTGCGCGCACTCCCACGTCCGCGACACGACATTCTGCCGCCTGTCACCGGCGATTGGGCGAACAACACCGCTCGCACTTCGCGCGCGGGGGCGCGAGGGTGCGGCGCATGAATGCGGCGGCGAAGACCACCAGCAGGCTGAAGGCGTGCCCCGTCGGGTCAGCGGAGCCGGTGCGACAGCTGCAACCGCTTACCGACTGCTCCCGACCGTCGTTGGCGACGCTGGCACCCGTGTCGCCGATCGCGTTGCCAGGCGTGCTCGCGGCGTTCGTACCACCGGGACTCGCGGTGCCCGCTCCGGCGCCACCCGTGTTCACGCCGCTCGTGGTCACCGCGCCATCCGTGGTCGCGCCGGCGTCCGCGCCGACGCCTCCGTTCATCGGCCCCGTGGTGCCCGCGTCCGGGCCTTCCCCGGGTACGCCGGTTGCGTCGGCTGGGTCGTAGTCCCGGGTAAACAGGATGGTGCCGAATCCGATGTGGTCTGCGCGGAAGCCCTCGGGGCGGTGCGCATTCGCGAGCTGTCTGGTGAACGGAGCCGGGACCCCCCGTCGGTTCTCGTAGTGGTTCCAGACCATTTCGAAGATGGGACGTGGAGCGTTCATGGCCTGAGCGATCTGACTGGCTGACGATTCGCTCGAGATCGCCGTGTGGGTCCTGAATGGATCCGAGTAGGTCGTGAAGGGCACGCTGTTACCGAGCAGATAGCTGGCCGTGTACTCGAAGCCCGCGAGCAGGCGGTTGTCGGCGTAGCCGTAGAGATCGTCCCCCTGATTCCACGCAATCTCACAGAACGTGGCGAGCAGCCCGATGCCGAGCTGAGCGTGCTCCGGGTCCCGGCCGCTCTCCTGCAGTTGTCCGGTGGCCCCGTCGAATACGGCGCGCATGATGTTGGCGTTGCCGGTGCCACTCTTGAAGTACTCCACCGCCTCGTCGTACCTCTCGCGATCATCCGCGAACACGGCGATCGCAATGATGGTCGCGATGGAGCCCGCATCCCAGCTCGCGTAGAAGTGCTGGTTGACGCCGGTGCTCGTGTGCACCTGGCCGTCGGGCTCGTGGTACAGGAGGAAGTTGTGGTTGGGCGGATAGAAGACCTGGAGGAGCAGCGCCTCGAGCCGCTCCTGGTCTTCCACCGGCCAGGACGGGTAGGTTGCGCGTAGCACTTCCCCGGCCGCCGCCAACTGGTAGCCGGTGATGCTCGACGCTAGGATGGGATCACCCGTCGGCGGGAACGAGGTCAACGTGGACGACCACGCGTTCAGAACGCGCATCGAGTTGATGGCGTAGGTTTCGTTTCCGGTGATGGCCCAGGCGATGGCCTGCGTGTGCGCCGCGATCGCGTCGTTGATCAGCGCCTCGTAGGTGAACGTGTCGGGAATGCGCTGCACGTAGGTATGGGGATCCGGGCTGTAGTCGAGCGCGGCGCGCGGGTCCGTGCGGAGCCGCTCCCAGCCCGTCACGTACGGCTCCTGCCCGGCCGCCACCTCGTCCCGCATCCGCTCGAGGTCGGCCGTGCGGTGCAAGATCCCGGGGTGTACGAAGGGGGCTTGCGCCCCGGCGAAAGCCACGAGAGCGGGGCTCATGGCCAGTGCGAGGCCCAGGGCCGGTGCGATGCACGAGGCCCGGTGGGCTTCCGCGCCCGGTGCCGTCTTCACTCCACGACCACGCAGTAGTCCGGAAGATCAGCGGGCGGCGACGACGCCCACGGTGACGCGCCCACGTCGTAGGGGTGGGCCTTCATGAATTCCCAGGCCATCTCGTGCAGCTGCGACGGTGCGCCGCAATGGCCGATCATGTGGTTGCAGTCGAGCATGAATGGGCTGTTCATGGCGCTGCGGTTCTGCTCGTGAAACCAGACACTTGTGTCCTGGAAGCTCACGATGACGTTGTCTGTGGTTCCGCCGTGCATCGTGAACGCGGCCGGGCCGTGGCTTGCGTCGGACAGCCTACGCGAGCCTTGCCAGTTGATGCCGCCCGAGTTGGGCGCGACGGCAGCCATGTACTCCGAGCGCATCAGGCCGAGCGTGCCTGCCATCAGACCGCCTGCGCTGCAGCCCGTGGCGTAGATGCGGTTGGGGTCGATGTTGTGATCCCTCACCGCGCAGGCAACGACCAGGTCGGTGTATTCCATGTCTTCGAGGAACCACGCTCCCGTCGGCGGAGCGATGTCCATCCGATCGCCGCCGCCCATGTTGCCGGTGGGCGCCAGGATGATGCCCCCCTCGCTCGTGATCTCGGCGCGAACGGAGGCGGGCACGCTGGCCAGGCGACCGCGCCCCCCGGTGCCGTGGAAAGAGAAGAGAAGCGCTCCCATGGTCGGGCCCGGTGTGCCCGCTTCGATCTCCGTGGGCAGCCCACCTATGGTCATGCTACCGCTCATGAAGCTCGGGCAGTCCGCGGGTGGCTCGGGTATCCTCGGTACGCCGTCACCGCCCGCCTGCGGCGCGGATGGCTCCGGCGGCCCTCCGGTTGGAGGCACCGGCTCTGGTTCCATCTGCGAAGGCGCGCCCGGGTTGACGGCGTCGACCTCCATGGCACCCCCCTGCATCGGTCCAGGCGCGGGTGGGGTGGGGGCGATCGCACCGGTTCCCGCCTGTGGCATCGCCGCAGCCATGCCAGGTGGAGGGTTCTGGGGAGCGGGCACTGCGGTCACCGGCTGGTCGTCCAGGGCGCCGCTGGCACCGGAGGAGCACGAGAGCAGGAGCAGGGATACACCGCTCCAGACCATCACTGCAGTCATCTTCATTCGTGGACTCCATCGAGGCGTGACGCCGCCGCGTCGCAGCCTCTCGGTAGCGGCGCCGACAGCGGCGACTGCCCGTGCACCCAGCGTCTCGAGGTTTGCTTCCGCAAGAGGCGAGCGTCAAGGCGGGAGCCAACGCCGTTTAATATGCCCCCATCAGTCCGATGGATGGCCGCCGGCCCAGCTTGCCCGGGCGCCGTGCGTCGCCCCCGACCGACGCCACCCGGTCGTGTACCATCCTGCCGGTGGACCTCTCGAAGCTGCGACGGCTGGACCTGAATCTACTGGTGGCGCTCGAGGCGCTGCTCGAGGAGCGCGCGGTCACCCGAGCGGGACGCCGGATCCATCTCAGCCAACCGGCCATGAGCTCGGCGCTGGCGAGGCTCCGGGAGATCTTCGAGGACCCGCTGCTGGAGCGCGAGGGCAACCGATACCGGCTCACGCCGCTGGCACGGAGGATCGCGGGGCCGCTCGAGGAGATCCTCACCTCTGTCGAGGGAACGCTGAAACTGCGGGAGGGGTTCGACCCCCTCTCCACCAACCAACGCTTTCTGATCACCACCGCCGACGACGTGATGTACCTGCTGGCGTCGCCCATCCTGCAGCGGCTGTCCGCGCGGGCGCCGACGGCACGGCTGCACCTGGCGCGGGCCGATGCGCGTATGGGGCGCCAGCTATCGAGCCAGCGCGTGGACCTGGTCATCGCGCCGCTCGGTGCGCTCGAAGGCTTCCCGTCTGAGATCTTGCTTGAGGATCGCTGGGTGTGTGCCGTATGGAGCGGCCACCCCGACGTCGAGGAAACCCTGAGCCGGGAGCAGCTGATCGCCATGCCGCACGCCTCGTTCGCGCTGGGCAGGGACGGGCACTCGGTCGCCCACCGCTTGCTGGGCGACTACACCGACAAGCTCGACGTGCGCCTCAGCAGCGAGAGCGCGCTGGTGCTTCCCGAGCTGCTGCGCGACACGCGCATGCTGGCAATCCTCCCTCGACGCGTCGGCCTGGCGCTTCAGGAGCGCGCGGCGCTGCGCCTGCTCGAGCTGCCCGTGTCGACGCCCGACATCAACCTCGTCATGTGGTGGAACGCGGCCAAGGCTGCGGAGCCGGCGCAGGTGTGGCTTCGGGAACAGGTCGCCGAGGCCGCCCGCGCCATCGGCTGATCGAACTATGGCTTGGAGTGACGCGAGAGAAAGTCCCAGTTGTTCCGTGCGCTGTCGGGCGTGTGCCCTCCGGAGCGCGTGCAGAGCTCGACCTCCACGCCCCCTTCGCAGCTCTGGTAGGCACGGCAGTCGTTGCCGATGTCGATGGGCTGACCGGTGCACCCACTCTGCTGGGCATCGAACTCGAAGTTCTCGACCGCGCCGAGCAGATCACAGGTGTAGGGATGGGTCGGCGGCGTGATCGCTCCGCCGCCGTAGAACACGATGTCGTTGGTCGCGCGGTAGGATCGGACGGCGATGGGGTGGCCGCTCATGCACCCGTCGGTCACCTCCTCGCCATATAGATCGAAGGCCGACGGCGCGACAGCGGCAAAGAGATCCCGCGCGGAATCTACTCTGGGAAAGCTCTGGCTCGGTTCGACGAAGACAACCTGGGTTCGACTACCCGATTTCCGGAGCCTTGCTGCCTCAATCCGGCTTGCCGGGCCGGGCTTCCCACAGAATGTGGCGGGCGCCCTTGCGCCGCCCTCTGGCGCGGATGGTGTGCTCCCGCACGCGGAAGCCCGCCCGTCCCAGGCGACTCGAAAACCCCTGGCGTTGCCCTGCCGACCAGACCCACAGGGCGCCGCCGGGACGCAGGGCACCCCTCGCGACGCGCAGGCCTTCGGGCACGTAGAGTCGATCGTTGGCCTTGCGCGTCAAGCCCTCGGGACCGTTGTCCACGTCGAGCAAGATCGCATCATAGCGAGCGCTGTGCTCGCGCATCACCTCCCCCACATCGCGCTCGAGCACCTTCACGCGCCCGTCGCGCAACGGGTTGCCTGCGACCTCGCCGAGCGGCCCCCGGTTCCAGCGCACCACCGCCGGCACCAGCTCCGACTGCACGACCGTCGCACCGGGTCCCAGGGTGCGCAGGGCGGCCGCGAGCGTATAGCCCATGCCCAGGCCGCCGATCAGGACCACCGGCGCCCGGACAGCCGCGAGCCCCTGACAGGCCAACTCCGCCAGCGCGTCCTCGGAGCCATAGACGCGGCTGTTCATCAACTCCTGGCGCCCGACGCGGATCGAGAACTCGTCCCCGCGCCGATAGAAGCGAAGGGTTTCGGTGCCGCCGGGCACCTTCGCCTCATCGAGCATCTGCCAAGGGATCATGGCGGCGAATCGATAGCAGGTGCTGGCCCGCGTGGCCAGCCGCCGGCCGCCCTGCGTGCGCCGACCGGGACACGCCGCGCAAGAACTCAGCTCTCGAGCTTGTCCACGACCAGATCCACGAAGTCCGCAGCACCAAAGTCCCGGTAGCCGTGCTCTTCTTCGAACCAGGCGACGACCGGATCGGCCTTGCCTTCGCGCATCCTCGCTCTGACGGAGCCGTGGGCGCTGTTGAGCTCGACCAGGCGGCCCAGCACTCCTGCGGCCGCCGGATGGTCACCGCCGTAGTGACTGCGGAGCCAGGTCAGCAGCAGGTACACCAGGGCCGGGTCGGCTTCCTCGACGAGGCGCGCAGCCTCGGAGATGCGCAGCGTGCCGTTCTCGACTCCCTGAAGCAGGTGCATCGCCTGCCGCTTTTCCTGATCGAATGCCATCGTCGTCTCTCGGATGCTGCCGTCAGCCGCAGGTTACCACCGCGGCCAGCGAGACACGACATCCGCAAAGCGCGTACCGGGACATGGAGCCTGAGCGCTCGCCCACGCAACGCGACGGATACTGTATTGCTTCCGGCCGGCCGGTGCGAACGCTTGCGCGGTTCCTGCTGCTCGGAGGCTATGGAGGTACGCTGGGACCTGCGGAGCCTCATGGGTCCGCGGTTGTAGCACGGCCTCGCCCGCAGGACCGCGGTGCCGGCAGGCCGGATGGGAACGACGCGACCCGACCCCGCGCGTCGCCCTTCCCAGTCCGCGCGTCGCCCTTCCCAGTCCGCGCGTCGCCCTTCCCAGTCCGCGCGTCGCCCTTCCCAGTCCGCGCGTCGCCCTTCCCAGTCCGCGCGTCGCCCTTCCCAGTCCGCGCGTCGCCCTTCCCAGAGTAGATTCTTGGAGTCTGTGCGCGCGTCGCCCTTCCAGTCGGAGTCCGCGCGTCGCCCTTCCCAGAGTAGATTCTTGGAGTCTGTGCGCAACTGCGACTGGCCGCGTCCGATGAGCTGGCATGAGCCATCCTCGCAGGTCGGTCCCCGGTGGAACCTACCTGGTGACGCACACCACGGTGATGAGCATGTTCTTGCTCGTCCCTAGCAAAGTCGTCAACCAGGTCATGGAGTACTGCATTGCGTGGGCGGCGCGGGAGCGCGGCGTCCTGTTGCACGCGATCAGCGTCGAGTCGAACCACTACCATCTGGTAGTGACCGACCTCGAAGGCCGGCTCTCCGAGTTCATTCAGGAGTTCCAGCGCACCTCCGCGCGTTGCCTGATGCAGTACTATCGCGCGAAGTTCCCGTCCGCCCGCCTCGAGGGCCTGTGGAGCGGTGCCGGCCCCTTCACGGACACGCTCCTGGTCAACGCCGCCGCCATCCTCGACAAGCTCGTCTACACCTTCACCAACCCCGTCAAGGACGGGCTCGTGCGCGACTACCGCCAGTGGCCGGGCTTCAATACCCGCCCCTCCCACTGGCGGCAGGGTCCCCGCACCATCGAGCGCCCCGAGTTCTACTTCAAGCACACGCCCGAGACGCTGACCTACGAGCTGACGCCTCCGCGACAGCTCGGCACTGACGTAGAACGCGTGATCGCGGACGTCGAGGGCCACATCCGGCGCGAGCAGGCGCAGATCGCCACCAACATGCGCGCTCAGAAGCGCACGTTTGCGGGCACCAAGGCCGTGCTGCGCACCTCCCCTCTCGACTCGCCCGACACGCCCCGGCCCGAGGGTAAGCTCACGCCACGCCTCGCCGCCGGTGGAGATGCCAAGTCGCTCGCCGCCGCAGCCGCCGCGCTCAAGCTCTTCCGCATCGCCTACCGAGAGGCTTGGAAGCGATTCAAGGAGCTGGGCGAAGCTGTCTTCCCCGGTGGCACGCTGCTGATGCACAAGCGCTTCGGCGTCGAGTGCGAGCCTCTCGACGCCGCGTGCTGGTGCGAGCTCGCCACCTAGCTCGCCTCGCTCAGCCACATCCGAATCCGGGGACCATCAACGCGCTCGTCCGCGTCGACCCACGGGTCCGTCTCGCACAACGCAGGGACGCACCGAGCACTCGCGACGCGCCCGCCTCCGTGCTCACGGGCACCAACCGGCCGCATCTCCGCGAACCTGGGCGTGGGTGATGGTGTTCAACCCTGGACCCGCGGCGAGGTACTCTGGGAACGACCGCTGCCGAGGTACTCTGGGAACGACCGCTGCCCAGTGAGCGGCTGCTGTTCGGCAAGAGCAGCGAGCGGCGGGGACGAGGCAAGAAGCGTAAGAAGGCGACAGGCGGCAAGCAAACCGGCCACGGGCCGACCGAGCAGCCCGAGCTCGAGGTCGTGGAGCGAGAGCACGAGCTCGATGCAGCCGACCGCACCTGCCCGAGCTGCGGTGGCGAGCTGCAGGCGTGGGACGGGCAAAGCGAGGACTCCGAGGAAGTCGACGTGATCGAGCGTCGCGTCATCCTCGTCAAGCACCGCCGCAGGAAGTATCGCTGCAAGTGCGGTGGCTGCGTCGAGACGGCGCCCGGGGCCAAGAAGCTCGTGGCTGGTGGTCGTTACTCGGTGGGCTTCGCGGTCCACGTGGGCAATGCGAAGTACGGCGACCATCTGCCGCTGGAGCGCCAGGTCCGGATGTTTTTCCGCGCGGGTCTGCAAGTGACGTCGCAAGCACTCTGGGACCAGGTGCACGCGCTGTCCAAGGTGTTGCAGCCCGCGCATGAGCGGCTGCTGTCGCACCTGCGCAGCAAGGATGTCGTCGGTGCCGACGAGACCCACTGGCCCGTCATGGGCAAGGGCGGCAAAGGCAAACGCTGGCACGTGTGGGCGCTGGCTGCAGAGGACGGCGTCGCCTACCTGCTGCAAGACAGTCGCTCGACGGCTGCGGCATCGGCGCTGCTCGAGGGCTTCACCGGCGTGGCGATCACCGACGGCTACGCTGCCTACAAGGCGCTGCGCAAACAAAGCAGCGAGCTACGACTGGCGCATTGCTGGGCGCACGTGAGACGACGCTTCGTCGAGATCGAGGAGAGCTATCCGGACGAGTGCGGCGCCGTGCTCGACTTGATCGGCGAGCTCTACGACGTCGAGCGCGAGGCGCGGGCCGGCCCTGACGTGATCGCGGCCCGCCGCACATTGCGTGCAGAGCGCTCCGGGCACATCGTCAGTCGCATTCATCAGTGGGCGCTGAGCGTCGAGGCCCTCGGCGAGAGCCCGCTACGCAAGGCGGTCGAATACATGGGCTCGCTCTGGGACGGGCTGACGCTGTTTCTGAAGGAGCCCGAAGTCGACATCGACAACAACGCCGTCGAGCGTGCGCTCCGGGGCGTTGTCGTCGGGCGCAAGAATCACTATGGATCAAAGTCCGAGCGCGGAACCCAAGCGGCGGCGGTCCTGTACTCGCTGATCGAGAGCGCCAAGCTCGTCGGCATCAACCCCGAGCACTACCTCCGACGCGCGGCCGAGGCCGCCATCGACGGGCTCGAAGTCCCGCTGCCCCACGAGCTCGTCGCCGAGGACTGATGCGGCGGCGCGAGCTTCGCTCGCGCTTACCACGCAGCGCAGTGCTTGTCAGTACCAGCGCAAGACGGGACACGGCGAGGACTTACTTCTTTGCGTGGGTGATGGCGTTCAACCTTGGACCCGCGGCGAGGTACTCTGGGAACGACCGCTCCGGGCTACGGGGAGGTTCTCTGGGAACGTTCTTTAGGAGTCAGTGCGATCTACAGATGCTCAACCCGCGTCAGAGACCTCGGCGCGGCGCAGTGGCACGACGACCACGTGTTGGTATGCGAGCACCAGGGTGGTCAGCCCCAGGATCTGGATCACGGAGTGAAGGGGACTGAAGAGCAGCGCCGGCGTGGGTAGCTGGCGGACCACGAAGGACAGCAGAGCATGCAGTGCCTCGGGCACCGCGACGGCGACGAGGAAGATCCGGGTCGCGCTCCCCTTGGACAGGTCCCACACGCCCCGCAACGGGGGCCCGTCGACGGCGATGCTGGGCAATCTCAGGGTTGCCCGCACCAGCAGATATGCCACCACCAAGCCGACCACTTCATTCGCGATCTTCGTCAGGGATACACCCGGGGTCGCGATCAACCAGCCCCCGCGGCCCAAGACCTCGAGAACCGCGAAGCCGACGAGTCCACCGAGCGCGAACTCCGGGAGGGCGAGCAGACACTGCATTCCGACATGCCGAAGGCAGTGCGCCGAAAGCTGCGGATCCGCAGGCGCCTTCGTCGTCGGCGTGCCCATCAGCACCTCGCGATACCAGAGCACGGCGAGCAGCGCGGCCACGCCAAACTGCCACAGGCTCACCGGGAAGATCATGATCAGCGCGTTCCACGGGAACGCGAGCTCCGGAGTGAACTGCAGGACCAGCCCTGGCACAAGCGAGAGCAGCCATGGCAACCATGCGATGCGTAGAGCGCGCAGCCAGCGTGCTCTCAGCAGTCGGCCTGCGAGTCGCACGGTTCCCAGAATCGGCAGCGGCGTCGTTCCGGCGCAGCCAGGGCAGAGCACCCGCTCGCCGACCGCGAACGCACAGTGCTCACACGCGAAGTTCCCGCAGCGTGGACACGTGTAGACCGCGGTGCGCCCCAGGTGCCTGGCACAGATCGCCCCGTCCACGTGGTGCTGATAGCACGGGGCGCGTAGCCCGGACAAACCACCACTTTCCACCCTCGCCTGCCCCGCTCACCCGCTAATCGGTGGCGGGAGCGTTGAGGAGCTCGGCAAGGAGTCGCAGACCGATGACCTCGGCGTCACCGGACAGCGGGTAGCGCTCGGTGCCGGGATAGGCGACAAACGCGCGCTGCGGCCGCAGGTCGGCCAGCGCGTTGTGGAAGCCGCGGGTCACGGTGGGCGCGGTGCTGCGTTTGATTTCGACGGTCCAGCGGCGGTTGCCGGGCATGTCGAGCACCAGGTCCATCTCCGCACCACCAGAAGTTCGGTAGAATCTAAACTGCGTGCGCGGGGGCGCAGCGGCGACCAGCGTCTCGATTACGTGCCCTTCCCAGCTGCCACCGGCGACCGGGTGGCCGAGCACGTCGTCGAAGGTCTCGAGGCCCAGTAGCGAGTGTACGAGGCCACTGTCACGTACGTACGCTTTCGGTGACTTGGTGAGTCGCTTGCCGACGTTCACATGGAGCGGCTGCAGCCGGCGCACCAGCAGCAAGTCCACCATGAGATCGAGGTAGGTTGCGACGGTCTTCGCGTCCACTGCCAGGCTGCGCGCCAGTTCGGAGGCATTCAACAAGGCACCTTGCCGATGGGCAAGCATGGTCCAGAAGCGCCGCAGGGTTGTGGCGGGGATGCGCGGGCCTAGCATCGGGATGTCGCGCTCGAGGTAGGTCGTGATGAAGTTCGCACGCCACGCGGCGCTGGCGTCGTCGCTGCGTGCCAGCAGGCTGCGGGGATAGCCGCCCCGTATCCACAGGGGCATCGCGAGATCTGCGTCGACCTCTCGCACATCGAACGGGCCCAGCTCCAGGAACGCGATGCGACCCGCGAGGCTCTCGCTGGATTGCTTGAGCAGGTCGAGGGAAGCGGAACCAAGAAGCAGGAAATGGCCCGCGGGCTCCCCGTCCTGGATGCGCTGATCGATCACGCCGCGCAGCACCAGCAACAGCCCCGGCGCACGCTGCACCTCGTCGATGATGACGAGACGGTCGGCAACCGTCCGGAGGTAGGCGCCGGGGTCATTCAGCTTCGCCAGGTCCGCCGGGTCCTCGAGGTCGAGGTACAACGGCTCAGGACCGTCGAGCTCAAGTCCACGGGCAAGCGTGGTCTTGCCGACCTGCCGCGGGCCCAGCAGTGCCACAGCCGGAAACTCGGCCAGGCGCCGGAGCACTCGCGCGCGAAGCAGGCGAGGAATCATCATTGCAATTCTGGAGTATAACTCCGGATTTGCAAGGTTAAATGCCCAGAGATGTCCTTGTTTTCCACGTTTGAGCCCCGCTGGCTCCCCGAGCGTGGATGGGAACCCCGGGAACAAGGGCGAGGACTGCTCTCGAAGCCAACGTACGCGGGCGCAAACAGCTCCCTTTCAAGCCAGGCCTGCTTGTCCCGAAGGCAGTTCATATATCGTGAATCATAGGAATAATTATCCTATTTACGATATTTTGACATGAAATTATTGAGGTTTTGGAGATTAGTGCGCCGCGGCGCACTAATCTTGGGTGAGAGGTGGCAGCGGTGGGGGGCTGGGCTGCTCGAGGGTGCGGCTCGGAGC
>JAPPOT010000248.1 GCA_028817855.1 Myxococcales bacterium | reverse complement strand
ACCACGCCATCGGCCGCCCCACCGACCGCGACCTCAACCTCCTCGCCGCCATCGAGCACCTCTGGGACGCCCAAGTCGCCACCCAAGCCGAGCAACAGATCCAACGCCACCGCAGCTAGCGCTGCTAGCGATCGGTTGCCAGCCGCCCCCGCCCGATCGCAACTGCGCTCCGGGTCGGCTATGTTCGCGTCGTGAGTCACCAGGAAGAGCCTGTCGTGGTGCCCTTCGAGCAGCTCTCCGCCGAGGTGCTGCAAGCCATCGCAGAAGACTTCTGCACGCGCGACGGGACCGACTACGCGGAGCGCGAGCTGCCCCTCGAAGAGAAGGTCGCGCTCCTGCTGAACCAACTGCGCGCCGCACAGGTCCACATCGTCTTCGAGGCCGAGTCGGAAACCCTACGCATCGTCACCACGGACGAGTTGCCGAACAAGCCCGCGTGAGGCAGTAACCACGACGATCACCACGCCGCTTTCTCTACTGTGCCTGCGCGACGAACAGGCGCGGGAACAGCTCGTCGGCAGCGGATGGCAAGAAGCGAAGCGACACGGGCCCCTTGGGCGTAGACGAAGCCAACACACCCGCGCCGGTGAGCAGCTTGAGCTGATCGCGAGCGCTACGCTCCGAACGACCGCTGACCTTTGCCGCATCGCCGCGCGGCATCTCGCCTCGACGAAGCACTTCCTCGACCAACAGCCATCCGGCCTCGGTCGCCCCCACGGTTCCGACCACATACCCATGGAGTCGACGTCCAAGTGAGTCCAGGTCGAACAGCTCGCTCATGAGCTGAACCTGGTCGAGGGCCACCTCGACAAACCAGCTCACGAACGCCGTCAGCGCCTCGAGCGACAGATTGCCCCGGCCATCGAGGTCGCCGCGCCGCGGTGAATCGGCTTCGTCCATCATGCGCCGGTACTCACCGCGGTCCGCAAGGCCCCTGGCGAGCCCGCGAGAAATGGACCACAGGCCATGTGCCCCAATGCCCGCCTTGAGCGCCATCGCGTGCGACATCAGCCGGCTGACACGACCATTGCCGTCGATGAACGGGTGGATGTAGTTGAGGCGGTGGTGGGACGCCGCCATCGTGACGATCCTCGCCACGCGGCCCTGCCCCTCAAGCGCGTATCGGCTCTCGAAGTACTCCATGAACGCCGCCACGCGGTCGCTTGCAGGAGGCCGGTGCCGACCGACCACGTTGTCATGCTCAGGCAACGTACGAAGCGCACCGGGCGTCATGACGATCGTCCCACCTTCGCGCTCCACCTCGAGCATCCGCGGGGGAGCGTCGCGATAGAACTCGCGATGCAGCCAGCAGATGAACCGCTTGGATGCGGGCTCGCCGAGCTCACCGCTGTCAAATTGGGCGTCGAGCCGGCGCTGCACACGGATGTGCGCCCGCGCCTCCAGTTGCAGGTCGCGCCGAGCATCGTCTTCGTCGAAGTCTTCGCGCAGCGCGCGCTCGATCTCCCGCGGACGCGTGTTGTGACCCTCGATGAGATTGCTGTAGTAGCAGTTCATCGCACGGACGAGCTCCGCGAGGCTCCCCGCCGTGGTCGGGTGCAGAGCGCTGCCGAGCGTCGTCGAAACAGCAACCAGCTCTGCGATCAGCTCGGCCAGCTTCGGCGAATAGCTCGTCAGCAGACAGGGCTCGATTCGGCATGTCGTCTCCTCAGCCATCTGCCGATCTCTTCTAGCAATTACGCCGATTTGTTCGGCGCCCAAGCAGCTGTAAATATGAAGTATTTACGCCATATCGGCAAACTGTTGCCGATGTCTGTTGCCGGTTTTCGATGCATCGACATCGACCCCAACAACACCACCGAGCCCGCCGACTTCATCCTCGAGCTCGCACGCCTGCTCAGGCCCGCAACACGCGAACCCCTGGAAAGTGGGCCTGCATCGCGGCGAGGTCTCCGGGATCCGACGTGTAGACGATGTCGCCGCGCTGGGCCGCGGACGCCATCACGATGGCGTCGATCGCTGTGGCGCCCGGCACTGCGCTCTGTGCCTCACCGGCAGCCTTGCTCAGCTCGAGAGAGAGCTCTTCGACGTTCACCGCAGCGAGCAGCAGATTCGCGAGCCGAGTATCGGTACCGCGCCACCACTCCGCGATCGCCACCGTCGGCACGGTGATCACGAGCCCCTGCTTGTTCGCCGCCGCAAACACCGCGCTCATTCGCTGCCTTCGCCGCTGCAGCGCAATCAACGCGCCCGTATCGAAGGTCAATCCTGGGCGGCCCATTCCGCCTCGACCGCCGCGATCTCGGCGTCGGATACCTCGGGAAGCGTCCGCAACAACTGCTGGCGAGCCTCATCCTGCCGGGCCTTGGCGACCGCATCGGCAATCACCGCCGACAGCGCGCGCTTCTGCATCTTGGCGCGCCGCTTGGCCCACTTGAGATCATCGGGAGACATCGTGATGGAGATCTTTGCAGAGTTGGGCATGAATCCTACTCGGGTAGGATTACTGTACTCCATTGGCTCGAATCGTCAACCGACGGGTCGTGGAGCGGGACGCGGCCTGGCGAGGGGTCAGCTGGGGAGGGCATCTCCGGCGGCTCCGGCAAGCCGTGGCGTCCGCTGGACAGAGGATCCACGACGTGGAAACGATCCTCGTCTGGAGAGAACCCTTGGTGGTCAGGCGTGACCATGCGTGATCAACTGCAACTGGTCGGAAGCGTTCTTCTGGTCGTTTCGCTCGCCGCTTGCGGGCAGGGTGGTGGAGACGACTGCCTCACGACCACCACACAGGAAGTCGTTCTTCCCACACTCGCCGAACGCGAGTCGCCGCCTCAGACCACCGCCGCCTACTTCTGCGTTGGCCCATTTGAACCGCGTCCCGACGGCCTGATCTCCGAGTGCCAGCTCGTCTGGGAGCTCGCTGGCGCGCCCGCGACCCAAGTCACCTGCAGTCGGTTTCCGGGAGCGGTCCTGGATGAGAAGCAGCCGGAGCGAAACGACCGCGCGCGCTGTCTGATCACGCAGGTCGCCGGGCCCGACCAGGGGGCGGCAAGCGGTTGGTACTTCGATACCTCGTCCACGTGGGCGTCACAGCTGGGCTGCACGCCCGACCAAACCGAGCCGGGCTTCGGCGTGGTGAACCTGACAGACGACCTCGAGGCGCCAGACGTCGTCATCCCATTTCTCGAGTGCTCGCGTTGCGTGGAAGCCGACGCGGGAGCACCCTCGGACGCATGGGCTAGCCAGCTCGCCGGCCTCAGCCCTCCACTGGCAGAGCGGACAGGTCGATTCGGAGGAGCGTTTGCTGATCTTGCAGCGTGGCGGTGACCGCGAGCTCGGCCGCACTCACGTAGATCACGCTCCGGAGCACAATCGCTGACGGCGGACGATAGACGCGCGTCATTCCCGTTTGAACGTCGTGCAACTCGATCCAGCGCTCCCCTGCCGGTCCCGGCACCTCGAGGGCGAAGACCCCTCCACCCAGCGCTCCCCCCACGCGCGGTGTGGTCTCAGACAGCCGGCGCTGCGACACGTCCGTCGTCGAGCCCTGGAACTGTGCGGTCCAGTGCTCCTCTCGCTCGTGGAGTCCCGTCGAGGCATCGAAGCTATGCAACTGCGACCAGGCAACGACCGTCCCATCCGCGGAAAGGTGGCGGACCCCCACGTCCGAAGCCGAGACGTATACTGCCGTCCCGCCCTCGATGGAGCCCACCACGATCGCTCGACCCGCCCGCTCTCCACAGGACTCCCACAGCACGTGGCGGTTGATGCCCGCGCCTCGCTGCGGCGATCCTGCCGCGGAAGCCGGCGGCACGAGTCGGACCGGT
>JAPPOT010000052.1 GCA_028817855.1 Myxococcales bacterium | reverse complement strand
CTCAGTGGGTGAGCTTCCAGAGCATCGCCAGCTCCCGGTCGAGAAGCTGCAACGGCTGCGGCCTCCGTCTCGGTCTCGGCCTCCGTGTCGGTCTCGGCCTCCGTGTCGGTCTCGGATTCGGTCCCGGTCTCGGCCTCCGTCTCGGTCTCGGTCTCTGTCTCAGTCCCGCCGACCCCGAGGCACGGAGGACTTGTGACCAATGCTCAGTCGTGTGGGTGCGCGGCCAACCATCTCGAGCGGATGTCGGTGCCGGACGTCAGAAACCCTCCACGGACCTTAGAACAAGAATTTGGACCTCAAAGCGCGTTCACGGACGTCATGTGTCTCCCACCACGGAGACCCACTGGCCCGCTCGCAACGACTCTCGAGGCACCGCCCAAACGTAAACGAAGACGTAGACGTTGACGGTCGTCACGCACCGCGACCCAGCTCGCCGCCCACGTCCGGGCCCTTCCCCATCCCGTAGCGCGCTCGCAGTGCCTTCTTGTCCGGCTTGCCGACCGCGGTCTGTGGGATCGTATCGATGATCTCGACCGCCTTGGGGGCCTGGTACTTGCCCTTGCGGTCGGCCACGCGGGCGATGAGCGCGTCGGCATCCACCGTTGCGCCGGGGCGGGGGACGACCAGGGCGGTGACGGCTTCGCCCCACTTGGGGTGGGGGATGCCGATCACGGCGACCTGGGCCACCGCCGGGTCCTCGGCGATGACGTCCTCGATCTGGCGTGGGTAGATGTTGAAGCCGCCGCTGACGATCATGTCCTTGGTGCGGTCGACGATGCGCAGGAAGCCGTCCGGATCGCGTACCGCCACGTCTCCGGTGTGCAGCCAGCCGCCGGCCAGGGCCTCGCGGGTGAGCTCGGGGTTGTCGCGGTAGCCGTCCATCACGAGCGGGCCCTGGACGCAGATCTCGCCGGGCTCGCCGTCGGCCACGGGTTTGCCGTCGGAGTCCATCAGCTCGAGCCGGATCCATGGCACCGGGCGCCCGCAGCTCGACAGGCGTCGAAGATCGCCCACGTCGTGCTCTGCCTTGCGCAAGAGCGTGAGGGTCATGGGCGCCTCGGCTTGCCCGTAGAACTGGGAGAACACCGGGCCGATCCGCTCGATCGCCTCCTTCAGACGTGCCGGCGAGATGGCGGAGGCGCCGTAGAAGACGGTCTCCAGGCTCGAGAGGTCGAACTCGTCGAAGCGCGGGTGGTCCAGGATGGCGTAGATCATCGTCGGCACCACCAACATGCAGTTGATGCGGTAGTCCTGGATCGCCTGCATCACGCGCTCGGGGTGGAAGGTGGGGTGCACGAGGATGGTGCCCTGCTTGAGCAGCGTGGGCAGCACCATGGCGGAGCCCGCATGGCTGAGGGGCGCGCAGGAGAGCACGCGCGGCGGACTCGGCCACTCCCACTCCGCCAGCATGATCGACGCGCAGGCCATCGCACTGCGCTGGGTGGTGGCTAGGGCTTTGGGCTTGCCGGTGGTCCCACCCGAGTAACCCAGCCGCGCCACGTCCGAGCCCTCCACCGTGGGCGCAACCAGCGGGCGGGGCTCGAGACGCGCGGCTAGCTCGCAAAGGTCGTCGGCGATCCCGCTCGGCCCGAGGGCCAGCAGCTGGAGCCCCGGCACCTGCGCCGAGAGCTGCCCGGCCCGCTCGCCGAAGCGCCCGGCCTCGAATACGAGCACGTCCGCCCCGGCATCGCGCACCGCGTGTAGGTGATCGGAGAGCCCGGCGAGCGGATGCATGGGCACGCTCACGGCGGCGGAGACCTGGAGCGCCTGGGCGATGTAGAGCACCTCGGGGCGGTTGCTCGACAGCGTCGCAACGCGACTCCCGGCGCTGATGCCGCGGCTCGCAAGGGCCTGCACGAAGCGACTGGTGGCGTCGCGCACCTCGCCCACGCTCAACGTGGGCCCCCCGTCCAGCTGCAGCAGCGGGCGCTCCGGCGTCTGGTTGAGGGCATTGACCAGCAGGTCGGGCACGTAGGGAGGACGGTGCAGCTCGGGATCGCTCATGCTCTCACTCCGCTCGTCGGTTCAGCTCGCTTGCGCCACGCGCTCGAGAACGTGCACACCGCACGCGCTCCCGAGCCCGATCACATGGGTCAGGCCGATGCGCGCGCCCGCGACCTGACGCTTGCCGGCCTCGCCGCGCAGCTGGGTGCAGACCTCGTAGATGTTGGCGATGCCCGTTGCACCCAGAGGATGGCCCTTCGACAGCAGGCCGCCGGAGACGTTGACCGGGATGCGGCCGCCCAGGGCGGTCTCGCCCTCGTCGATCAGGCGGCCCGCCTGGCCGTCGTCACACAGCCCGAGGTTCTCGTAGTGCAGCAGCTCGGCGGTCGCAAAGCAGTCGTGCAGCTCGACCAGGTCCAGCTCCCCGGGCCCGATGGCGGCCATCTCGTAGGCCTGGGCCGCAGCGTTGCGCGTGCACGTGCTCACGTCGGGCAGGACCAGATCCCGCGCCTGCCACGGGTCGCTCGTCAGCACAGACGCCTTCACCCGCACCGCGCGCGCGAGCCCGAGCTCCCGCGCCTTGCGCTCCGACACGAGCACCGCCGCGGCCGCCCCGTCCACGTTCACCGAGCACATCAGCTTGGTGTTTGGATAGGCGATCATCTCCGCGCCCATCACCGTCTCGAGCGGCGTCTCGAGCTGGTACATGGCCTTCGGGTTCAGCGTCGAGTGGTGGTGGTTCTTCACCGAGACCTTGGCGAACTGCTCGAAGGTGGTGCCGTGCTTGCGCGTGTGCTCGAGCCCGGCCTCCCCGAAGACCGCGGGCATCGTCCCGGAGCCGAGCAGGCCCTCGGTGGAGATCCCACCCGCCTTCGCGCCACCGCCGAGCAGGCCGCGGCCCATCTGCTCGACCCCGACGGCGAGCGCCACGTCGTAGAGCCCCGCTCTGATCGCTACCCAGGCTTCACGGAACGCGGTCGCGCCCGTCGCACAGGCGTTGGCGCAGTTCACCACGGGCACCCCGGTCTGGCCGATCTGGTGCAGGACGCGCTGCCCCACCATGGCGTTGGCCTCGCCGATGTTTCCGCAGTAGACCGCCTGCACCTGCTGGATCGTCACGCGCGCGTCGTCCAGGGCCATCAACGCGGCCTCGGCGCCCAGCTGCGGGACGGTCCGGTCGGGGAAGCGACCGAACTTCATCATATCGATCCCGAGCACGTAGACGCCGCTCATCGGGCGCTCCCGTCCGCCGCTGCGCGCGGCTCGAAGAAGTAGCTCGTGTACGCGTTGCCGTCGCGGTCCTTGCGACCGAGCGCGTCGCCGTAGACCACCTGCACGCGCATGCCGAGCGCGATCTTCTCCGGGTCCGGCTCCACACCGATCAGGTTGCCCTTCACGCAGCCGCCCCCCTCGAGATCGACCACCGCCGACACGTACGGCACCTCGATGCCGGGAAAGGAGCGGTGCACGATCGAGTAGGTGTGAAGCGTCCCGACGTCCGCAAGCCGGCGCGTCTCCATGCGATCGCGCGCACCGCAACGCGAGCACACCGTTCGCGCTCCGAGGAACACCGCCTCACACTCCCCGCACGCGTGGCCTTCCAGGTACGGCTCCGCGCCCGGCGGGAGCTTCAAGAAAGGCACGACGGGCAGCGGCCCGCTCCTTTCGGCTTCACTGGACATCGGCACCTCCGTCGACACGGAAGGCCCGTGCCGCTCTCGGATCTCTAGCTGACTTTGACGTCGACGTCAAAACAGATAGTCTTGACGTCTGGCTCGCAAATGCGACCTTTCGGGCTGTCCCCGGCGGACGGCAGCGCCCCCACGGCGCCCCCACCACGCGGGAGAGGTTCCGAGACATTGCCGGCGAAACGTTCAAGCTCCACCACCTCCCGCTCGCGCAAGAAGAAGACCGCCCGCGCCGCGCCCTCCCCGCCCGCGAAGGAAACCGCTGACGCGGGCGCCGGCCGCTCGCGCAAGGGTCAGCGCACGCGCGAGCGTCTGCTCGAGGCAGCCAAGGAGATCTTCGAGGAGCACGGCTTCCTCAACGCCCGCATCGCGGACATCGCCGTGCGCGCAGCCCAGTCCCACGGGTCCTTCTGGTACTACTTCGACTCCAAGGAGGAGATCTTCCGCGAGCTGGCCGCCGCGGTGGATGAGCGCCTGTTCGCGCCGCTCGATGACGTCATCCTGGCCGAGTCCGACGCGCGCACCGCGCCCGAGCGGATCCGCGAGGCCACCCGCCGGCACCTGGAGAGCTACCGGCGCGAGGCGCGCATGATGAGCCTGATCGAGCAGGTCTCGCACTACGACGCCGAGGTCAACGCGATGCGCCTCGCGCGCCACAAGCGCAACACCGAGCGCGTGGCGGAGTCGATTCGCCAGATGCAGAAGCGCCGCGTGGCCGATCCGTCGCTCGATCCGATGGTCGCCGCCACGGCGCTCGGCGCCCTGACCCAGCGCTTCGCCGAGCTCTGGTTCGTGCACGGCGTGGTCGACTGCACGCTCGAGCACGGCGTCGAGCAGCTCTCGCGCCTGTACGAGAACGCCCTCCAGGTGAAGGCGCCGAAGAAGAAGCGCTGAGTGCAGCCCCCCGCTCACGCGGGAGCCACCGGATCGAACTCGACGAAGAGCTTCGTGAGCCCGCGCAGGATGAAGGTCGGGACGTACTGGTAGCGGCGCGCACCGGGCGGGCCGTGGTGCTCGCGGGAGATGCGGATGTTGCTGGTGCGCTCGAGCATGCGCTGAAAGGCGATGCGCCCCTCCGAGCGCGCCAGCGGCGCCCCCGGGCAGCTATGGATGCCGCGCCCGAAGGCCACGTGGTGGCGCGCATTGTCGCGGTCCAGATCGAGCCGGGTCGGGTCCTGGAAGTAGCGCGGGTCGCGGTTGGCCGCCGCGTTGAGCACCATCACGATGGTCCCCGCCGGCACCTCGACATCACCGATCTTCACCGGGCGGCGCGCCAGGCGGAAATCGCCCTTGACCGGGCTCTCCAGCCGCAGGGTCTCTTCCACGAACCTCGGGATCAGCTCCGGATGTGCGCGCAGCCGGACCTGAAGCTCCTGGTCCTCGGCCATGAGCATCATCCCCGAGCTCAGCAACCGCACGGTTGTCTCCTGGCCGGCCGCGAAGAGGTTCGCGGCTACGCGCACGACGTCGATGACCTCCGGCGTACTGCCATCCGGGAAGGTCGCCCGCGCGAGTCCCGCGAGCACGTCGTCGTGGGGCTTCGCACGGCGCTCGTCGATGTAGTGCGTGAAGCGCTCGTAGAGGAATTCGAGCGGATTGAGCGTGAGGTCGTCATCGCCCGTGCTCCCCACGGTCTCCTTCTCACGCTTCTGCCCGTGCTTGTCGACGAGGACCTTGCGGAAGGCACCGCGGTCCTCGTGCGGTACGCCGAGCAGATCGGCCACCACCAGCATGGCCAGGGGCGACGCCAGCTCCTGGTTGAACTCGCACTCGCCGCGCTCGATGAAGGCATCGATCGTGCGGTCGGTGAGCTCGTAGATGAACTCCTCGTTCTCCTTCAGACGCTTGGGCGTGATCAGGCGCATCAGCAGCGCCCGATGGGCGGTGTGGGCCGGCGGATCGAAGGTCGGCAGCTGGTCGTTCATCGGCAGCTTGCCGCGGTGCTCCGCGATCAGCGCGTCCACCTCCTCGCGGCTCTTGCCCTCCAGGGAGACGGGGAAGCCCGGGAACGGTCCCGTCACCGAGATGCAGGAAGAGAAGGACTCCGAGTCGTTGTAGACCTGCACAGCCTCCTCGTAGCCGGTCACCATCACCACGTCGTGGTGTCGCTCGCGCCGGACCGGGCACTCGCCGCGCAGGGCGTCGAAGTAGGAGAAGGGATCGGCCAGGAGGTCGTTGTTGGTGAAGAAGTCGATGTCGTCGATGCTGCTCATCTCACCTGCCCGTGGTCAGCGCGACTGCGAGGGTCGCGTGGTCTCCGTGTCTCGAAGCCCGGAAGCCGGTCGCACATCGAAGAGCGCCCGCAGCTCGGCCTTCTTCACCTTGGCCATGGCATTGCGAGGGAGGCGCTCCACGACTCGGATCTGGTCCGGGACCTTGTAGCGAGCCAGTCGCGTGCGCACGTGCGCGATCAGGGCATCCGGGGTCGCGTCGCTGCCCGGCTCGAGCTCGACGGCGGCCACCACGCGCTCGCCCAGGCGTGGGTCCTCCACACCGAGCACGGCGCTCGCGGCCACCCGCGGGTGGTCGTCCAAGGCGCGCTCCACCTCGGCCGGATAGACGTTGGCGCCGCCGCGCAGGATCAGCTCGTTGCGGCGGCCGCGGATGTAGAGGTTGCCATCCTCGGCGATCAGGCCCAGATCGCCGCTGTGATAGACGCCCCCGCGTAGCGCCTCTGCGGTGGCGTCGGGACGGCCCCAGTAGCCGATCATCGGCGTGTAGACATCGTGGAAGGCGCCGCTGGACGCGGGGGCGATGCAGATCTCGCCCACCTCGCCGTAGGCGACCTGCTCTCCGGACTCGCCCTGGATGCGGATCTCGATCTGCGGCAGCGGGCGGCCGCAGAGCCCCGGCATGGCGCCCGCCTCCGGGTCCGACCAGGTCACCGCGGTCGGCGCCTCGGTCATGCCGTAGCCGATCGAAACGCCGCGGCCGAAGCGCTCGCGGTAAAGCCGGCGAAACTCCTCGGGCACGACGGCGCCACCCACCTCCGGCCGGCGGAGCGAGGACAGGTCCTGCGACTCGATCTCCGGGTGCGTCAGCAGGTCGTGCAGGATGGTCGGCACGGCGCACAGGTTCTGGACGCGTTCGTTGCGGATCCAAGCCGCGAGCTCCAGGGGGCGGGCCTGATCGATCGCAATGCAGCTCGCCCCATCCTGGAACGCGGTGAGCGGCCCGAGCACCTGCATGTTGAGGATCGTGAGCGCGAGCACCACACCCTGACTGCAGCCATCGTAGCGCCCGGTCGCGGCGGACACCGCGCCGGGCAAGAGCAGGTTGTGCTGGCTGTGGACGGCGCCCTTGGGGTGGCCGGTCGTGCCGCTGGTATAGGCGATGGCAGCCGGCGCGTGCGGGTCGATGTCGAGGCGAGGCGGGCAGCTCCCGTCGAAGGCGGCCACGCGCGCCTCCCAGGACTCCCGCTCGCACGCCACCGACGGATCAACCGCGAGCACGTGCTGCAAGTCTGGCAGGGCCGCGCGGTGGGACTCGAGCTCCGCGATCACATCCGGCGAAGCGAGCACGGTGTGGGTGCCGCTGTCGCGTAGCAGGTACGCCTTCTCGGGCGCGGCCAGGGGCCGGTTGATGCCGACCCAGATCGCGCCCAGGCGCTGGGACGCCAGCATGGCGATCACGATCTGGATGTCGTTCGGCAGGCATGCGGCGACGCGGTCGAAGGGCCCCACCCCGAGGTCCTGGAGCGCCGCCGCGGCCGCGTCGACACGCCGGTCCAGCTCCGCGTAGCTCAGCCGTCCGCCGCGCCCCACTAGCGCCAGCCGGTCGGGCGCTGCCCGCAGCATCGGCTCGAGCACCTCGGCCACGCTCTGCGGCCCCTCCCCCGGGATCCGCGGCCGCCGGACCGGCGCACGCAGCCCATGTCGCCCGTGGTCGAAGGTCACTGGTGTGCCCACTGCGGGCGGGCTCGGCGCACGCGCTCCCATGATCACAGGAGGTAGCGCCCACCGTTGACGCTGACGGTCTGTCCGGTGACGTAGCCAGCCTGCTCGGAGGCCAGATAGGAGACCGCGGCTGCGATGTCCTCGGGCTGGCCCGCGCGCCCCATCGGCGATGCGGCCGCGGTGGCGTCCACGTCCAGCGGTGCGCTGCGCAGCATCGGCGTGTCGACGAAGCCGGGCGGCACGTTGTTGACCGTGATGCCCGCGCCCGCCAGCTCCATCGCCAGCGCCTTCGTGAGGCCGATGACACCGCCCTTCGAGGCCACGTAATGGGACATGGCCGGCGCACCCGACTGGGCGCTCGAGGACGAGATGTTCACGATGCGGCCCCAGCCAGCCTCGAGCATGTCGCCGACGATGGCCTGGGTGCAGAGGAACGGCCCCTTGAGGTTGATCGCGAGCATGCGGTCGAGGGCTTCCTCGGAGACGTCGCGAAAGGGGGTGAAGCCTGTCATGCCGGCGTTGTTGACCAGCACGGTGACCGGCCCGAGCTGCTCGCGGGTGCGCGTGAGCGACGCAGCAATGCCATCCTTCGAGGCCGCGTCCCCGACGCAGGCGATTGCACGCCCGCCGGCCTGCTCGATCGCAGCCACCGTCTCAGCAGCGCCGCCCTCGTCGAGATCCCAGACCGCCACCGCGGCACCGTCCCGCGCGAGCTGCACGGCAACGGCGCGGCCGATCCCCTTGGCCGCACCGGTGACGACGGCCACCCGCCCCTTCAACGTCATTGCGCTCTCACCTCTCCGTGCGGCCGTCGGCGGCCTGCGACTCCCGTTCTTATACAGGGACCCCCCTCGCCCGGATCGGCCATGCGCTGTTCGATCTGACCGCGACGGGCAACGCTCCTTGACGCCTAATCAACACCGATGTTGATTAGCAAGACATGACGTGCCGGCCGACCGAAACACCCGAGGACATCGACATCCCCGCGATGCGCGCGAAGTACGCGCAGGAGCGCGAGAGGCGCCTGCGCAAGGATGGCCAAGCGCAGTACATCCGCACCGAGGGCAAGCACGCCGACAGCTACGAGCGTGACCCCCACGCCGAGGTGGAGCCGCGCGATCCGATCTCCGAGGATCTGGACATCGCGATCATCGGCGCCGGCTGGTCCGGGCTGCTGGCGGCCTACCACCTGAAGAAGGCGGGCATCACCTCGTACCGCAACATCGACTCGGCCGGCGACTTCGGCGGTGTCTGGTACTGGAACCGCTACCCCGGCATCCAGTGCGACAACGACGCCTATTGCTACATGCCGCTGCTCGAGGAGACCGGCTACATGCCGACCCAGAAGTACGCGGACGGCACCGAGATCCAGGCGCACGCGAAGCGTATCGTGGAGAAGTTCGGGCTCGACGAGGGCGCCCTCTTCCACACGCTCGTGCGCGGCGTGCAGTGGGACGCGGGGCTCGAGCGCTACCGGATCACGACCAACCGGGGTGACGACATCCGCGCGCGCTTCGTGGTCATGGCCGCCGGCCCGCTCAACCGGCCCAAGCTCCCCGGCATCCCCGGCATCGACGACTTCAAGGGGCACACCTTCCACACGGCGCGCTGGGACTACGACTACACGGGTGGCAGCTGGGACAAGCCCGAGCTCGACAAGCTCGCCGACAAGCGCGTGGCCATCGTCGGCACCGGCGCCTCTGCGATCCAGATCGTTCCCCACCTGGCCCGCCACGCCAAGCAGCTCTACGTCGTGCAACGCACGCCATCGACCGTGGACGTGCGGGAAAACCCTGCGACCGATCCCGAGTGGGCGAAGGCGCTGAAGCCGGGCTGGCAGCGGGCGCGTCAGGAGAACTTCCACAAGGCCGCGATGGAGGGGCTGCTCCCGGGAGTCGAGGACCAGATCTGCGACTTCTGGACCGAGCTCAACCGCAACATGCAGGCGCGCATGGAGGAGCTGGGTTGGCCGCAACTTCCGATGGAGGAGTACATGGCGCTGCGCGAGGTCGAGGACCACCGCGTGATGGAGCGCCTGCGCCGCCGCGTCGACGGCATCGTGAAGGACGGCGAGACCGCGGAGGCGCTCAAGCCCTACTACAACTTCCTGTGCAAGCGCCCGCTGTCTCACAACGACTTCTACGACGCCTTCAACCGCCCCAACGTGAAGCTGCTCGACGTCTCCGCGACCCAGGGTGTGGAGCGCCTGACCGAGCGTGGCATCGTCGCGAACGGCCAGGAGCACGAGGTCGACTGCGTGGTCTTCGCGAGCGGCTTCGAGGTCACCAGCAAGCTCGAGCAGCGCTGGGCGATCGAGCCCTTCGAGGGGCGCGACGGGCGGTCGATCTACGAGCACTGGGAGGACGGCTACAAGACCTTCCACGGCATGACGACCCACGGCTTCCCCAACTTCTTCGTCATCGCCTTCACCCAGGGCGGCCTGAACGCGAACATCACGCTGACCTTCGAGACCCAGGCCGAGCACATCGCCTACATCATCGCCCAGGCGAAGAAGCGCGACGCCACCACGGTCGAGTGCAGCGAGAAGGCCCAGGACGGGTGGATCCGCCACGTGCGTGAGACCCAGCTCGACATGAGCCAGTTCGCCAGCATCTGCCCCCCCAGCTACCTGAACAACGAGGGCGAGGACCAGCTGCGCTGGTACCTGGGCGAGATCTACGGACCGGGCTTCTACGCCTTCGACGCACTGATCCGCGAGTGGCGCGAGCAGGGCGACATGGCTGGCCTCGTCGTGAAGTGAGGAGCGCGCCGTGTCGGACAACATCAGCGTAGAAGACCTGGAAGAGCCCCTGACGCTCTCGACCGACGTCTACCTCTCGCGCGAGTACGCCAGGGCCGAGGGCGAGCGGCTCTGGGCGAAGGTCTGGCAGCACGTGGGCCGCGTCGAGGAGATCCCCGACGTCGGGGACTTCATCACCTATGAGATCGGCGAGGAGTCGATCCTCGTGGTGCGCTCCGCCCCCGACACCATCAAGGCCTACTACAACGTCTGCTCCCACCGGGGCCGGCAGCTGGTCGAGCCCAAGCCGGGCGCCCACAGCTCGAGCGGCAAAAAGCGCAAGCTCTTCGTCTGCAACTACCACGGGTGGCAGTACGACCTGGAGGGCAACTGCGTGCACGTGCTCGACCGGGACGACTGGAAGTGCGCGATGACCGAAGCACGGGCGCGGCTCGGCGAGATCCGGGTCGACACCTGGGGCGGCTGGATCTGGATCAACATGGATCCGGATTGCCAGCCCCTGCGCGAGTACCTCGAGCCGATGGCGAGCCACCTCGACCAGTTCGAGCTCGACAAGATGCGCTACCGCTGGCGCCGCTGGGTCGTCTTCGAGTGCAACTGGAAGGTCGCGATCGAGGCCTTCGCCGAGTCCTACCACGTCAAGGCGACCCACCCGCAGCTCAACAAGTACGGCGACTTCTACGCGCTGAGCGTGGCCCAGGGCCTGCACGGAAACAACCACTTCCACTCCAAGAAGGAAGGGGAGAACAGCTCGGCGAGCAAGACCGTCAGCCGGACCGGCAAGGGCGCCGACGCGCGCGCCATGATCAGCCAGATGCAGAGCGAGTTCTGGGACACGATGCAGGCGAGCACCACCCCGACCATGGTGGCAGCGGCCCAGCGCCTGGTGGACGAGCTGCCGGAGGGCACCCCGCCGCAGGAGGTGCACGAGCACTGGATGGCCGCGGCTCGGCGCGATTACGCGGAGCAGGGCGTCGTCTGGCCCGAGCTCGATCCGGACAGGGTCGCCGCCGCTGGCCTCGCCTGGCAGGTCTTCCCGAACATGACCATCCTACAGGGCAACGTCTTCGCGCTCTGTTACCGCACCCGCCCCTACCGCGGCGACCCCGACCGCTGCATCTACGAGGCCTTCGCGATCGAGCGCTTCCCGCAGGGCGAGGAGCCCGCGACCGAGTGGATCTACACGGAGGCCGACGACGCGCAGGGCTGGGGCAAGGTGCTCAGCCAGGACTTTTCGAACATGCGCGCGGTCCAGCGCGGCATGAAGTCGCGCGGCTTCCGCGGCCCCCTTCCGAACCCGGTTCAGGAGCGCAAGGTCACCAACCTCCACCGCAACCTGGCGCGCTACATGGGCACCGGCGCGCCGCGTCGCATCGAGTAGGAGCTGCCGATGGCCGTCCCCGTCTACATGCGCATCCTGGACCTGCTCGAAGCCGAGGGCATCGACTCCCTCTTCGGCATCCCCGACCCGGGCTTCATCCACATGGCCATGACCGCCGAGAAACGCGGCTGGAGCGTGGTTTCGCCCCACCACGAGCAGGCGGGCGGCTTCATGGCGGACGCCTGGTCGCGCATGACCGGAAAACCTGGGGTGTGCTTCGGCACCCAGGGCCCGGGTGTCGCCAATCTCGCCGCGGCCATGATCTGCGCCTCCAAGGAGAACGCGCCGATCCTCTTCCTCGGCGGGCAACGCTCGCGGATGGCCTACCAGCGGGCGCGACGCGGCCGCATCCAGTACATCGACCAGGTCAGCAGATTCGCGCCTTCGATGAAGTACGTCGGGATCGTCGAGGAGCCCGACCAGTGCGACGAGATCATCCAGGAGGCGATCCGCCAGATGACCTCCGGCACGCCCGGGCCGGTCTACGTGGAGCTGCCGCTGGGCGTGATCCACGAGACCTTCAACTGGCCGCCGGTGCGCTCCCCGGCCAAGTACCGCCTCGCCCGGCAGGCGGCCAGCGCCCCGATGGTCGCAGAGGCGGTGCGGCTGATCCGCAAGGCCAAGAACCCGGTACTGCTGGTGGGACAGGGCGTCTTCACCTCCCGCTCCCAGCACGCTGTCGGCCAGCTCGCCGAGCTGATGGCCTGCCCGATCCTCCAGACCTCTGGCGGCGGCATGGTGATCGAAGGCATGGAGGACCGCACCTTCGCCTACGGCTTCTCGCCGGCAGGGCGGGCCGCCGCGGAGGACTCGGATCTGTGCATCGCGGTCGGCACCGAGCTTGGTGAGCCCGTCCACATGGGCATCGGACGCCACTGGGCGAAGCGGGATACGCGGCGCAAGTGGATCCACATCGAGCGCGACCCGATGGCCATCGGAACGAATCGGCCGATCGACGTCCCCCTGGTCGGCGACATCCGTGACGTGGTGCCGCAGCTGGCTACCGCGCTCAGCGACTTTCCCCGCAAGGCCTCGCGGAAGTTCCAGGGCTGGAAAAAGCTCCAGCAAGAGTTCCGGGAGCGACTGCTGGACGACGTGCCGACGGGCTCCACGCCCGTCCACCCGGCACGCTTCATCGTCGAGGCCACGCGCGCCATCCCCCACGACGCGGTGATGACTGCCGACGGCGGCGCGATCACGATCTTCGGCTGGACCTACTCCCAGTACCGCGCGAACGACCTGGTGTGGAACCAGAACGCCGGGCACCTGGGCACCGGTCTGCCCTACGCAGTGGGTGCCGCCATCGCGACCGGCGGGAAACGTCCGGTGGCGCTCGTGACCGGCGACTCGTCCTTCATGTTCCACATCGCGGAGCTCGAGACCGCGGTGCGCAAGAAGCTCCCGATCGTCGTGATCGTGGCCGTCGACCACGCCTGGGGGCTCGAGGTCGGCGTGTGGCGCAAGCAGATGGGGCCCGACGCGGCGGAGACCGAGGCCCAGTGGAGCCGGTCGGTGCGCTTCGACCGCATCGCCGAGGGCTTCGGGGCCCGCGGCGAGTACGTGGAGCGCGAGGAGGACATTGCGCCCGCCGTGGAGCACGCCTTCGAGAGCGGCATGCCCACGGTCATCCACGTGCCGATCGACCCGGACGCCAACGCGATGGAGGCGCCCAACTACGAAGAGTTCAAGTCCTGGTACACGGACTTCAAGGCGGGATACGGCGCGGACGCCGAGGACGCGTCCTGAAGCGGGCGCGCGGAGAAGGGAAACGAAGCATGCGTGAGAGCCTCAAGTTCTACATCGGTGGCGAGTGGGTGGACCCGATCGAGCTACGCACCCTCGACGTGGAGAACCCCGCCACCGGCAAGGTCTGCGGCAAGGTCGCCCTGGGTTCGGGCTCGGACGTGGACCGCGCGGTCAAGGCGGCGCGCAAGGCTTTCGCCAGCTGGTCGAGGAGCACCCGCGAGGCGCGCATCGAGCTGCTGCAGCAGATCATGGAGGTCTACCAGCAGCGCTCGGGTGACCTGGCCGCCGCGCTCACGGAGGAGATGGGCGCGCCGAGCGCGCTCGCCAACGGCTTCCAGGTCCAGCTGGGCGCCGGCCACATCAACGAGACGATCGAGATCCTCAGGCGCTTCGAGTTCGAGGAGGCGCGCGGCGCCACCATGGTGGTCAAGGAACCGATCGGCGTGTGCGGGCTGATCACGCCGTGGAACTGGCCGATGAACCAGATGGCGGTGAAGGTCTTCCCGGCGCTCGCGACCGGCTGCACGATGGTGCTCAAGCCCTCCGAGATCGCACCTTTCACCGGCCAGGTCTTCGCCGAAATCCTCGCGGGCGCAGGCGTCCCCGATGGCGTCTTCAACCTCGTCCAGGGCGACGGCTCCGGGGTGGGCGTCGCCCTCTCGCGTCACCCGGACGTGGACCTGGTGTCCTTCACCGGGTCGACGCGCGCGGGCATCGAGATCGCGAAGAACGCCGCGCCGACGGTCAAGCGCGTGACCCAGGAGCTCGGCGGCAAGGGCCCGAACATCGTGCTCGACGACGACGCCTTCGCGGACAACGTGGCCGGCGGCGTCGGCAACATGATGATGAACTCGGGCCAGACCTGCAGCGCCCCCTCGCGCATGCTCGTGCCGATGGCGCGAATGGACGAGGCGATCGGCATCGCGAAGAAGGCCGCATCCAACGTCACCGTCGGCGATCCCAGCGGCGAGTTCACGATCGGCCCCGTGGCTTCCAAGGCCCAGTACGACAAGGTCCAGAAGCTGATCCAGCAGGGCATCGACGACGGCGCCGACCTGGTCATCGGCGGCGCCGGCCGGCCCAAGGGCCTCAAGAAGGGCTACTACGTGAAGCCCACCGTCTTCGCCAACGTGAGCAACGACATGACCGTGGCGCGCGAGGAGATCTTCGGGCCGGTACTCTGCATCCTCGGCTACCACGACATCGATCACGCGATCGAGATCGCCGACGACACCGAGTACGGGCTGGCCGGCTACGTGGCGGGCAAGGACCTGGAGCAGGCACGGGAGATCGCGCGCCGCATGCGCACCGGCTGGGTCTCGATCAACGACGGCTTCGACTTCAACTGCCCCTTCGGCGGCTACAAGAAGAGCGGCAACGGCCGCGAGTGGGGCGAGGACGGCTTCGCCGAGTACCTCGAGACCAAGGGCATCCTCGGCTACGCCCCCGAAGAAGCGGCCGAGTAGGCGGCCCCGCCAAGACGATGACCAAGCTCACCGACTACACGCGCCACGCGGACGCGCTGGCGCACGCCAATCCCAAGGCGCTCTGGGACCTGTTCGACGGCGATCGCGACCAGCTCAACATCGCCCACGAGTGCATCGTGCGCCACGCCAGCGGCAGCGGACGCCCGGCCGTGCGCGTCGCCCACGACGATGGCTCCGACGCGATCCTGAGCTTCGACCAGGTCGCGGCCGGGTCTGCTCGCTTCGCCCACTGGCTCGAGGACAAGGGCATCCAGCCGGGCGACCGCATCGCCTTCATGCTGGAGCCCTCCCTGCCCTTCTACATCAGCCTCTTCGGCGCGATGATGACCGGCGCGATCAGCGTCCCGCTCTTCACGCTCTTCGGGCCCGATGGGCTGCGGCTGCGGATCGACGATTGCCGCCCCAAGCTCCTGATCACGAATCGGGAGAAGGCGGCCGCGGCGCGCGAGCTCGAGGGCGTGCGCGTGGTGGTCGCCGACGACGGGCTACTCGACGAGATCGCGAGCTTCCCGAGCACCTACGTGCCTCGCACCCGCGCGGACGACCTGGCGGCCTACCAGTACACCTCGGGCACCACCCGCGAGCTGCCGGCGGCGGTCAAGCACACGCATCGGGCGCTGGTCACGCTGATGTTCGCGGCCCTCTACGGCACCGGGATCCGCCCCGGCGACCAGTTCTTCTGCCCCTCCTCGCCCGCCTGGGGACATGGGCTGTGGCACGGCACCCTGGCACCGCTCGCCCTTGGTGTGACCACCGGGACCATGGCCGGGCGCTTCGACCCCACGCGTCTGATGCAAGCCCTTCAGGACTACGGCATCACCAACCTGTCGGCGGCGGCGACCCACTACCGGTTGATGAAGAACACGGGCCGCGCAGGGGAGTTTCGCTTCGCGATCGAGAAGCTGTCTTACACGGGCGAGCCGATCGATCCCGCGACCCTGGAGTTCGTGGACGCGACCTTCGGCGTGCCGGCCTGCAGCATGTACGGCACGACCGAGATCGGCGTCGTGCTGGTGAACTACCCCGGCGCCGGCGACTTCGTCGTCAAGCCCGGCTCGCTCGGCAAGCCCGTGCCCGGGCTGAAGCTCGAGGTGCAGACACCCGAGGGCAAGCCCACCCCGCCGGGCGTGGTCGGTGAGCTCATGCTCTGGCGGCGCGGCGGCTGGGAGACCACCAAGGACCTCGCGAGAATCGACGAGGACGGCTACTTCTACCACGCGGGCCGCGCCGACGACGTGATCATCTCCGCCGGCTGGACCATGAGCGCGGTGGAGATCGAGAGCACCCTGCTCATGCACCCGGACGTGCTCGAGGTGGGCGTCATCGGGGTGCCGGACGCCACCCGCGGCCAGGTGGTCAAGGCCTTCGTCGTGACCCGACGCACCGGCGACGAGGGCTACGCGAAGGAGCTGCAGCGCTTCACACGCGAGCGGCTCAGCCAGCACGAGTACCCGCGCCACGTCGCCTTCGTGCGCGAGCTGCCGAAGACACCGGCCGGCAAGATCAACCGCAAGGTCCTGCGCGATCGCGAGAGGGCCCAACAGAAACTCACCGAGGAGAATCGTAGTGTCGACGCCTGAACCGCGC
>JAPPOT010000226.1 GCA_028817855.1 Myxococcales bacterium | reverse complement strand
CGTGCCCTTGCCCGGGTCGACTTGGGCGCGGACGGGCCGGACAAGGGCAAGGTTAGGTTGCGGGTGCCGACTTTTGTGCGGATTTCCGCTGCGGCTTGGGGCCTGTCCTCTTACACTGCGCCGTCATGGCCGAGGACCGAGACGAGAAGTACCCGCATCGCTATGGCGCGGAGCTGGCCGGAGAGATCGAGCAGCGCTGGCAGGCGCACTGGGCCGAGCACGGAACTTACCGCCAGCCCAATCCGGGCGAGCCCGACTTCGATGGGAGCAAGCCGAAGTTCTACTGCCTGGACATGTTCCCGTACCCGAGCGGCTCGGGGCTGCACGTGGGGCACCCGGAGGGGTATACGGCCACCGACATCATCAGCCGCTACAAGCGCATGCGCGGCTACAACGTGTTGCACCCGATGGGGTGGGATGCCTTCGGGCTGCCGGCAGAGCAGTACGCGCTGCAGACGGGGGTGCACCCGGCGATCACCACGCGCAAGGCGATCGACACCTTCCGGCGGCAGCTGGCGCGCTTCGGCTTCTCGTACGACTGGGAGCGTGAGTTCGGCACCATCGACCCCGACTACTACCGCTGGACCCAGTGGGTCTTCCTGCAGCTCTACGGCAGCTTCTTCGACCGCGACGAGAAGCGCGCGCGCCCGATCTCGGAGCTGATCGCCGCGCTAGAGGACGGCTCCCTTCCGGCGCGCTTCAACCCGGACGCGGCGGAGATCGACGTGAGCCAGCGCGAGCAGCAGCTGGGTGCCTGGTCCGAGCTGGATGCGGGCCAGCGGCGCGCGGTGATCGACAGCTGGCGCCTGGCCTACGTGGGTGAGCAGGTGGTCAACTGGTGCCCGGAGCTGGGCACGGTGCTGGCGAACGAAGAGGTGATCGACGGGCGCAGCGAGCGCGGCGGCTTCCCGGTGCTGCGCAAGCCACTCAAGCAGTGGATGTTCCGCATCACCGCCTACGCCGACCGCCTGGTATCCGGGCTCGACGGGCTCGACTGGCCGGAGTCGACGAAGACCAAGCAGATCGGCTGGATCGGTCGCAGCGAGGGCGCCGAGGTGAGCTTCGCGCTCGAGCGTGCGACAGGCGGGATCGAGAGCCTTCGCGTGTACACCACGCGACCCGACACCCTCTTCGGCGCGACCTACATGGTGGTGGCGCCGGAGCACCCGCTGGTGGCGGCGCTGCTCGAGTCAGCGGCGCCGGACACCGACGTGAAGTCCGTGCGCGCCTACGTGGAGCAGGCGGCGGGCAAGAGCGACCTGGAGCGCCAGACCGACAAGAGCAAGACGGGCGTCTTCTCCGGGCTGCACGCCGTCAACCCGGTCAACGGCGCGCAGGTGCCCGTCTGGATCGCGGACTACGTGCTGATGGGCTACGGGCACGGCGCGATCATGGCGGTGCCCGCCCACGACGAGCGCGATCATGACTTCGCCGAAAGATTCGGGCTGGAGATCGTGACCGTCGTGGAGCCCGCCGATGGCTCGACGCCCGAGGGCTGCTTCGCCGGTGCCGGCCGCAACGTCAGCTCCAGCAACGACTCCGTCTCACTCGATGGGCTGGAGACCGCGGAGGCAAAGGCGCGGATCACCGGATGGCTGCAGCAGCGCGGACTGGGTTCCGCGAAGGTGAACTACAAGCTGCGCGACTGGCTGTTCTCGCGCCAGCGCTACTGGGGTGAGCCCTTTCCGATTGTCTTCGACGAAGCGGGCAACCACTACCCGGTCGGCGAGGGCGCGCTGCCCGTGCTGCTGCCCGAGCTGGAGGACTTCAAGCCGGCGGTGAGCGAGGACCCGCAGCCCCTGCTCGCGAAGGCCGAGCAGTGGCGCGAGCCGACCGCGGGCGAGGCCGGCGTCTCCGGCTTGCCACCCGCGCTTCCGGTCATGCGCGAGACCAACACCATGCCCAACTGGGCGGGCTCCTGCTGGTACTACCTGCGCTTCTGCGACCCGAAGAACGGCGAGGCGCTGATCGGTCGCGAAGCGGAGCGCTACTGGCTCGGCGACAACGGCGTCGACCTCTACATCGGCGGGGCGGAGCACGCGGTGCTCCACCTGCTCTACGCGCGCTTCTGGCACCACGTGCTCCACGACCTGGGCCACGTGAGCGCACCCGAGCCCTTCCGCAAGCTCTTCCACCAGGGCCTGATCACGAGCTTCGCCTACCAGCGGCCGGACAAGAGCCTGGTGGCGATCGACGAGGTCGAGGGCGACGAGAGCGCGATCGGCACGGACGCCGAGCGCTTCGTGGAGAAGGCCACCGGCGAAGTGGTGACGCGCATCACGGCGAAGATGAGCAAGTCGCTCAAGAACGTGGTGAACCCGGACGACGTGATCCGCGACTATGGGGCCGATACCTTCCGGCTCTACGAGATGTACATGGGGCCGCTCGAGGCCAGCAAGCCGTGGAACACGCGCGACATCAGCGGTCTCTTCCGATTCCTGCAGCGCACCTGGCGGCTGACGGTCGACGAGGCGAGCGGCGAGCTGAAGGCAGCCGATGGGGGCGACGAGGGTGTGGAGAAGCTGCTGCACCGCACCATCGCCAAGGTGCAGGACGACATCGAGCGGCTCGCCTTCAACACCGCGATCGCGGCGATGATCAAGCTCGTCAACGAGGGCACCTCGGCGGGCGGGCTCACGCGCGATCAGATCCACCGCTTCACGCGCATGCTCGCTCCCTTTGCGCCGCACCTGGCCGAAGAGCTGTGGGCGAAGCTGGGCGAGGCGCCGTCGGTCGCGACCCAGCCCTGGCCCGAGCACGACCCGGCGATGCTGGTCGAGGACCAGATCGAGATGCCCGTGGCGATCAAGGGCAAGGTCCGCAGCAAGCTGATGGTGGCGCCCGACACGGACAAGGCCACGCTCGAGAAGCTCGCCAGGGAGGACGCGCGGATCGTGGAGCTGACGGCAGGAAAGACGATCAAGAAGGTGATCGTCGTGCCGGGCCGGATGGTCAACATCGTGACGGACTGAGTTGTGTTAGCCTAGCGGCATGGGCTCGAAGAAGCGCAGCGACCAGAACCTGGCGTGGATCGACTTGGAGATGACCGGGCTCGACAACGCCCACGACGCGATCATCCAGGCGGCGTTGATCGTGACCGACGGCGAGCTCAATGCGATCGACGAGTACGCCTGCGACATCTGGCAGCCCGAGTCGGAGCTCTCGAAGATGAGCCCATTCGTGCGCGACATGCACGAGAAGAACGGGCTGATCGAGCGCGTGCGCAAGTCGCGCGTGGACCTGAGGGAGGCGCAGCGGCAGCTGCTGTCCAGGGTCAGCGCTCTGTGCCCCAATCCCGCGGTGCTGTGCGGCAACAGCATCTGGGTCGACCGCGGCTTCATCGACCGCTACATGCCGGCCCTGGGCGGCTACATGCACTATCGAATGCTGGATGTGACGGCGGTGCGCATGACGATGGAGCGCTTCTTCGGGCCCCAGGCATTGTTCAGCAAGCCGGCCGAGGGCGAGCACGACGCGCTCGTAGACATCCGCAACTCGATCAACGAGCTGAAGCACTACCGCGCCGTGATGACCCCACCCACGAACGCGGTCTCACCCCGCACACCGAACGACTAGCGCGAGCGCGCCCGGTCGGGCTGGGACAGCAGCACCGTCGGCCACAGGCCACTCGAATCGTCGAGGTTCGTTCAGGCGAGCGCGCCCGGAGAGTCACGTGAGGCGCGGAGGAGAAGCGAAGCGACGACGACCCCGCGGGACGGGGGGCCCCGGACGGCTTTGCCGGCCGGGGGGAAGGGTCGCGTGACCCTTCCCCGGGTCGGGCGTCAGCC
>JAPPOT010000142.1 GCA_028817855.1 Myxococcales bacterium | reverse complement strand
CCCCCTGACCGCCCGGCTCGGCGGCCCCTTACCGTCGCCGCGGACCGTGCAGGTGACACCCTCGCGTCCAAGCACATCGACCGCGGTGTCGCCCTCGAGGACCCTTTCGAGGCCGGTGTGGCTGCCTCTGGATTGCGCGAGCTCTTCCGAAGCGGCGGGGGCGTGGCAGCGGGTGCAGGTGGCGTCGATGTGGTCGGCGGCTTCGGGATGGGCCTGTAGCTCGCGCGAAAAGACGGCCAGCCAGTAGGGATCGCGGGCGGAGTTGGCCATGATGGAGCTGCGCCACGTCGCGGTCGGCGAGACATCACGCCCCGCGGCGTCTCGCAGTACGCCCGGACCCGCCGCGTGACAGCCCTCGCAAGCGCTGGCGGAGGTGAAACGAGTCGTCTCGGCGCCCTCGTCGGACGACGGGGGCGAACCGTGCATCCCGCCGCAACCCAGGGCACCCACGAGGCCTGCGGCCACGAGCCACCGGGCGCCCCTTGCGGTGCGACCGGGGCCGCCTTTGCCATCGAAGCTCGGCTCGCCAGTTTCCATGGGCTTCCTCGCATCTTTCGTGCTGCGATCGGTTGGAGCCAGCCGCGCGCAAAAGGGTTCAGCCCGTGCTGCAGGGCACTCCTGTCGCGCCGGCCGGGCGCGCTGGGCCAGGCCGCAAGGCGCATACTCGAATTCGGTGAAATTGCGTCAGCTGGGCTTACAGTTCCCGATTAAACGCCATTTTCGTCGGCAATTGGCGTCAACTGGCGCATACAGCTTGTATGCGATCTTTGCACGTGGAGGCTGGCCTTTCGGGACCTCTCGCGGCATCGTGGAGGTGTGAACGAGCAGCGGCCGAATGTCTTCGAGCATCGAGACTACCGGGGCTATCTGCGGGCCTTCTACGGCCATCGCAAGCGCGCGGAGTACGGCTTTTCCTTGCGCGCCTTTTCGCGGCAGGCGGGGCTGCGTTCGAGCAACTACCTCAAGCTCGTGATGGACGGGGATCGCAACCTCAGCCCCGAGATGGCGGCGCGCTTCGCGCAGACCTGCGGGCTGCGCGGGGAAGCGGCCGACTATTTCTGCGAGCTGGTGAGTTTCAACCAGGCCCGGAGCGCCGCCGAGCGCGACCGCGCCTACGCGCGCATCAAGCGCTTTCGCGGCTACCGCAAGGTCTACAAGCTCGACAAGGCCCAGGAGGCCTACCACAGCCGCTGGTACATCCCGGCGGTTCGGGAGCTGGTGGCGGCCCGCGGCTTTCGCGAGGATCCCAGATGGATAGCGCGCACGCTCAGGCCGACGATCTCCCCGGGCGAGGCCAAGCATGCGCTCGACGTCTTGCTCGAACTGGCATTGCTGGAGCGCGGTTCCGACGGTCGGTTGCGCCAGTGCGCGCCGCTGGTCGAGACGCCCGAGGGGCCCCTGTCGCATCACCTGGTGACCTTCCACCGCGCGATGATGCAGCGCGCCGCCGAGGCCCGCGGCGCCGTGCCGCGCGAGCGCCGCGAGATCGCTTCGCTGCCGCTGTGTCTGAGCGACGCGCAGGCCGCGGCGCTGAAGCTCGAGCTCGAGCGCTTCCGCGAGGAGCTCTTGCAGCGCTACCAGAGCGGCGGTGACGCCTGCCGGGTGGTGCAACTCAACTTGCAGATGTTTCCCCTGTCCGACGCCGTTTCGCAGAGCGAAGAGGAAGAGTGAAATGACAGCACGAAAAATGATGCCCGCCCTTTTGGCTTCGTTTCCGATGGTGCTCGCCTGCGCCGGGACGAGCTCGGGCAACCCCTTCGACCAGAGCGACGGCAACGATGAGGGCAGGGTCACGGGCGGCGAGTTCGGGGGCGAGGGCTGCGAGGATGACGCGCAGGTGGTGGCGGTCGACGAGGTCACGCCCCTGGGCTTTTCGGCGGCGCAGATCCTCGCCTTCGTCGAGGGGGCTCACGAGGAGACGCTGGTCTGGCACGCCGGTCAGGGCGTCACGGTCGAGCCCGAGAGCGGCGAGCAGGCGCTGAGCATCGAGGTCGAGCGCGGCGATGGCGAAATTCGCTACGTGGACTCGTCGCCGGATCCGAACGGCGCGACGCTCGGAGGGGAGATCGGCGTCGCCTGCCGGTCGCGGCTCGAGATCGACGTCCTGCTGCGGCTGCGGAGCGCCGGTGGCGCGCTGGACGAGCGGTTCGAGGCCACGCTCGTGGCGCGAAGCGAGCAGCTGGCCAGCGTGCGGCTGCGGCCCGATCCGAGCGAGCTCGGCGGTGCGCTTCGGATCACCAGCCAACTCGAGGGCTACGTGCTCGCGCAGCTCGACCTCGACATCGACTTCACGCCCTTTGGCAGCAGCGGCAGACTGGTTTCGTTTCTGGAGATGCGAACGCAAGACGCGATCTCCGAGAGCGCGGCGACCGGGGCCGGTCCCGACGGCGCGGTGGCGACCTGGGGTGGCGCCGGCAGCTGCGCCGACGCTCACAGCGTGGCCCTTGGCCTCGATGACGCCGTGCTCGGCAACAGCGGGCGGGACGTGGTCGACGTGCTGAACGCGGTCGACAGCGCCGCCTTGCGCTACGGCGACGGGACCGACACGACGGCGATGCTGGCCTTCACGGCGCGCGGCGAGCACGCCTGCGTCGTGCTCGAGGGCGAACCCTTTGGCGACGGCTCGGACGTGGGCCAGATCGAGCTGCGCGGTCAGCTGCGCCTGCAGGCCGAGGACGGTCGCGTGGACGCGAGCTGGGAGGTGATCGCCCTTGCGCTGCCCGGCGAAGACGGTCCGACGCAAGTCGACCTTCGCGGCGATTGGTTCTACCTGCGCCACCAGGCGACTGCCGAGCAACTCTTCGGTGTCTCGGGCGTCGACGGCAGCGGCTTCGAGGAACTCTCGCTCGACGTCGAGTTGAGCTACGGGCGACAGGATGGGGCGATCACCGTCGATGGCGGCTTCGAGCTCGTCGGCTACTTGCCCCCGGACTGCCAGCCCAGCGTCGAAACCGACGAAGCCGGCAACGCGACCAGCACCGGCGCTTGCCCCGCTGCCGAGCGGAGGGAGCTACTGCGCGGTGACTTGATGGGGCCGCTCCCCTGACACAGCGGGGTCGAGGGCCGGGAGCCAACTTTGTTCCGTGCACCGGCGTGCACACTCGTGCAAGGGTCTTCCGCCGCGACGGAAAGGGGCCGCCGAGCCGGGCTGTCAGCGGATGAGCGGGGCCGGGGAGGGTGGAAAGTGGTGGTTTGTCCGGGCTATGCGCCCGTCAGGTCGATGTCGTTCGTATCAAAGCAGCGGTCGCGCCATTGGTCGACCGCTGCACCGCCGACCCATTGGCCGTAGAAGGGCGAGAAGAGGGTTGCTCGAACGCGGATCTGCGTCGCTGACGCGGGCGCGGCGATCCCGAGGAGAAACCACAGCAATAAAGCACACCGCATCACTGAGTCCCCCTAGGTGTCGCGCCGTGGATCGCATTTGGAGATCGATCATTCCAGACCGCCGTCTCGAGCTTGTGGCGCTCTGCGGCCTGTTCGGCAGGGCGGAGCATTGTCTTGGGCCGCGCAGAGGGAAAGCGCTGCCGGACGATGCGCCGCTCCAGAGCGAGCGCACCAGCGTAGTCACCCGACTCGTAGCGCCGTCTCATCTCATCGTGCCTCTTGCGAAGGGCCTCGTTGAGCTCGGAGATGCGTCTGTTCTGGGCCTCGAGGTGCTTGATGGCTTGTTGGTTCGTGACCCGCTGACCGGTCCGGAGTGTGATCAGGCTTCGCTGGCGGGTGAGCTCACGCCTTCCGTGGCATCGTTGCCTACCAGCCGCGTCATTCGCGGATCTGACGGAGTCGGCG
>JAPPOT010000373.1 GCA_028817855.1 Myxococcales bacterium | reverse complement strand
CCCACGATGAGCTCAACCAAGCCCTCCGCACCGCGCTCGACAGCATCGCCTGCCGCCAGTGACCCTGGACGACGCTGCACGTGCACAGGAAGGCGACGCTTCTCGTTGCTCAGCGCTGCAGCGCGTTGTCGGTGGTGGCCAGATCGAGCAGCTGCGAGCAGTACAGGCCGACACACTCCGTGCCCTTGGACTCCGCGATCACGCTCTGCATCGCGCGCACATACTCGAGGTGCAGGTCGCGCAGCTTTTGCAGATCCGATCGCGATACCGCAAACAAGCTGTAGCCGAAGCTGCCGGCGCTGCCGGCCTCGAGGCGGTCGACGGCCGTGCGCGCCCAGGTCGCCTTGAGCTTGCGCGCGCGCGCCGGGTCGGCGCCGGTGTCGACCATCTGCACGCGGCGCACGCGATAGCGACCGCGGCTGCGCTCGACCTGCCCGCTGCGCTGCAGCTGCGCGAGGCCGGCCTCGACCCCCTGTTCATCCAGCCCCAGTCGCGCGGCGAGCCATGCGGTCGAAGGGTTGCGGCGGTAACCCTCAAGCTCCAGCGCGCGCAGCACGGCATGCGACCATGGCGACTCGTAGGCCGCCTCGCGGGCAACGCACAGCTCGCGCCAGCGCGGTGCCAGCGACGGTAGGCGTGCCGGATCGATCAGGCCTGCGAGCAGGTCGAGCATGCGCCGGCTCGAAGCTTCCACCAGAGACAGGAACTCCGGCAGGCGTGGGCGCGAGCTGCCCTTGAGCCAACGGCCGATGCGGTAGCGACTGTAGCCGGTGCGCTCCGCCAGGACTCCGATCGGTGTCTTGCCGCGCAGCTCGCGCAGGAAGGCGGCGACCTGCGTCGCGGATGGGGGCTCGGCGCTGGGCCCATCCGGCCCGCTGCGCCCGAAGAAGCGCGGAAAGAGCGTGGCGACCCCGGGATCAACCCTGCCCAGGGCACGCAGGAAGTCGTCGGACACCGGCCACGCGATGCCGGTTTCCCAGCGATACACGACGTTGCTGCGGTAGCCGAGGCGTTTGCTGAAGGCTGCCCGCGAGCGACGCCCGCGCAGTGCCCGAACCAGGTCTGCGGCCACGATTTCAGCGCTCTCGTGGTTCATTCCATGCCTCTTTTCTTGGCGCTTGCAAGTATTTGAAAAGATACCCTAAGTATCCTCGATACGCACATCAAGAGCGGATCGGGGCCGCAAACGTGCAATCTGGACATTGAAGGGGTGATCACCGCGTGCCAGACCAGAGGCATGACAAGCCTCGAGCGCCGCATGTGGTGGTTGTCCGTGTTGCTGATCTCCAGCCCGGTGGGTGCCTGCGAAGGCGCAGACCCCCAGGCGTCAGACGAGCAGTCGCAGCGAGACGCCTCAGTCGAGCATCCGCAGCGAGGCGCCGCGGATGAGCCGTCGCAGCAAGACGCCGCAGACGAGCAGTCGTCGCAGCGAGACGCCGGAGTGCGCGAGGAGGGCCGCGAGCCGCCTGGCCAGGCGGGGCGTATCTGCCCGACCTGCTCGACCCACGGGGGCGGCGAGACGGCAGACTTCGGTGGCACGACAGTCGTACCACCTTGCGAGATGCAAGAGGGCGAGCTGACGCCCGAGGTCGCGCAGCGCTTCGGGCTCGAAGACCTCATCCCACGGCTCGAAGCCGGCCTGGAGACGGAGGCGGAGCGGTGGCGCCTCCTCGAACAGGCGGAGCGGTGGCACCTCATCGAACCGGAGGAGCAGGCGCCGCTACCCGGAGACGGGCCCACCGCGATCGAGCTGCACGTGGAGTTCGGTGAGCTCGAGTACCGCATATCGACATCGTCGGACTGCTCGGACAGGGTGAGCGGCCCAGTGACGGTGTCGGCACGCGTCGGCGGCGACCTGCTGGAGCTGAGCGCGGATGGGCACTTTCTCTCTTTCGACGGCGGACAGCCGCCGCGCATCGAAGCCGTGGCAGACCTGGCGGACGTACGCGGCACACTCGAGCTGCCGATCGACACAGAGCGCGTCCATGCCGGACGCGTCCAGCTCGCCATCGAACACTACGCTGGCACCTTCAGCGGCCAGGTGATCGCCACATTGCTGTACTTCGCGGACGAGCAGGCACTCGCGAGCTGGGATGGAAACGAGTGGGCGGTCGCGGACCGGCATCGCCCCGTCGCCCTGGAGTTCCCGGCCGATGACTGCGACGGGTCCTCGGTCCCACTCGCGCTCGACGAGGCCTCCGGGCTCCTGGGGGAACGCACCCCGCGCGAGGTCTTGAGCGAAGCCGAGGCGGGGATGCAGGACCTGCTCGTCCAGAGCGGGCGCTGGGATGAGGACCACCCCACCGAAGTGACGCTCGAGCTGCACGACCTGGCTGGCGACACGGTGTGCGCCGGGCCGGGTCGAATCGAGACCGTCAGCCCGTGGGACACGCGCGACACGCGGCCGGTCACCGCGCTTCGCGGCTGGCCCGGCACGCGCGTGCGCAGCGACGACGGCATCGTCGACCTCGAGCTCGAGACGGCGCTGCAGGTCAGCATCGACGACGGCGCGCCGCGGCAAGCGTACTTCAGCCGCTTCATCGGTTTTGTCTCGTTCGCTGAGCTCGCCGAGCTGGGCATCGACCTCCCCAACAACCCCGGCGAGACGACCGATGCATTGTCGCAGGTCTTCTACACGTTCGGTGATGACGCGGTATCGGTCGAAGGCGAGGTTCTGCTCAGGGGGGGACGTACGGCTTGTCTGGCCTGGCCCGTCGGCGGCGTACTCGACGAAGACTGCACTCCGAGTCGAACCGAGCCTTGAGCCGCTCCTGGGCGAACCTCGACGATTCCCTATACGCTCACTTCGCCTCTACAACTTTGGTTCCGGCGATGTAGTCGTGGACGCATCTGCGCTCGGTGCCGAAGATGACGGCGCCGTCGATCAGCATGATGAAGTTGCCGAGCGGGATGAGCGACAGCACGGCGCTGGCGATGCCGACGGGCAGGGCGCGCAGGGCGACGATGCGCCAGAGCGGGGCGGGGCTGTCGTCGAGCATGACGATGCGCGTGCCGAGCACGCGCTTGCCGATGGTCTGGCCACGCTGGTGCAGCCACAGCATGTTCACGCCCATCACGGCGAGGCTGGCGACGATGCCGAAGATCATCGCGATCCAGTAGAGCGCCCCGCCCAGGGGATCCAGGATCGCACCGACGATGATCGGGATCGCAGGCGCCGCGAAGATCATGCTGTCGAGCAGGTGACCGTTGAAGCGCGCGCCGAGCCTCGCCAGCTGGGGCGGCAGCTCGCAGCTGGCGCAGTAGTACTTGTCGCCCGCTTCCTGGAGACAGCCGCGGCAGGCGTAGTCGCCGCAGGTCACGCAGGTGATGACCGCCGGCCAGTCGGCGTGCACCGCGCAGCGCGCGCCCTCGGGCGCGGCATTGCTCTTGTCGACGATGATGTCCATGGTTCCCCCTCCGCGCGCCCACCTCGCGCGCGCCGAAGATAGCACCCCGCCGCCGAGAGCCGGCAGGCCCGACCTTGACCTGCCACCCCCACGCGCAACAATGCCCGCAAGGGCGGAGGGGGATGGGATGAAGCGGACACAGTGGCTCGGAGCCGGGTTCCTCGCGCTGGCGCTGATCGCATGCGGGAACGACACGGGGGACGCAGGCCCACCGCGGGCTCGGGCCCCGACACGGACACGGGCTCGGTCCCGGACTCGGACACGGACTCGGACACGGACTCGGACACGGGCTCGGACGCGGACGCCGACTCCGACTCGGTCACCGGCACCGGCTCGGACGCCGACCCGCCACGCGAGCCGCTCGGCGCCTGCACCCTCAGCGAGGCGGACGCCCACCCGGCCTGCGACGACCACCCCGACGGTCGCGTCTGCGTGGAGCTCGACACCGCCGGGCTCTTCTGCGGCTGCGTCGACGACGACCACTGCCGCGCGCCGCTCAACTGCGACCTCGAGGCACGACGCTGCACCGAAGAAGAAGTCCCCGAGTCGTGCGCTCTCGAGAGTGACGAGTGCGCGGGCAATCCGCGCGGAGAGCTCTGCCTCGAGTCGGACGACTCGCCCTACAACCGCTGCGGCTGCGTGAGCGACGACGACTGCGCGCAGGGAAGCTGCTCGATCGCGCAGCGCGAGTGCATGTAGAACCTTCCCGCACGAAGGGCCACCGGGAACCCCTGTGGCCAAGTGTGAGCCACTTTTCGCGGTGGCGCGCACTTGTGTGTCGAAGAGCGAACGGGAACGCGCTGCGGAGGTTGTGCCTTGAACTCGATGCGCGTGCTCTTTCGCCTGGCCCTGGCGGCCGGCGTTCTTTCGTTCGTGGGATGTGGTGACGACAGCGGTGACGACGGCGCCGAGATGGATGCCGGTCCGGTCGCCGACGAGACACCGATGCCCACGCCACCACCACCCCCTCCAGCCGCGTCGGATGACGACGAGCCGGAGCCGGAACCGACGCCACCGGAGCCCAGTCCGCCCATGATGGACGACGAGGACGCGGGCATCGAGGACGAGGAGCCCGTCGAGGAGACGCCACCTCCCCTGCCCAGCGACGGCAACGCGCTGTCGGTCTGCCTCGACGACGACGTGTGCAATGGCGACGACCTGCTGTGCTTCGTCCACGGCAACTACCGCGGCTATTGCGCCGACGACTGCGACGTCGACGACGACTGCCCCGAGATCGACGGGATCGCCGGCGTGTGCAGCCGCGACAACAAGTGCCACATCGACTGCGACGTCGACGGCGAGCCCGAGGGCGACTGCCCGAGCAACATGGCCTGCGTCGAGGTGGCCTCGGCCCAGATCCGCACCGACTTCGTGTGCCAGTACCCGGAGCCCAAGGACCGCGACAGCTTCGAGCGCTGCGACGGGCTGCGCGGCGACTCCGACTGCATGGAGGGCCTGAGCTGCGACGTCTTCGTCGGGCTGCCGCTGCTGAGCGAGCTGGCCGAGCCCTATTGCGCCCGGACCTGCACCGAGGCGTCGGACTGCGACGACGCGGGCAGCGACGCCACGCCCGTGTGCGACCTCAACAGCATCCTCGTCTCCGACGGGCTGTGCGCGCTCGAGTGCGAGGAAGACGACCAGTGCCCCGGCGACATGGAGTGCATCACGATCGATCTGCTCCAGCGGCGCTGCGGCTACCCGCTGTAGCACCACAGCTCGGCCAACCAGCAGAAGCGACTGGAGACCGAGACCGTACCGATCCCGCACTCCGATCCCGAGCTCCGATGCGACTCCGGGTGGCCTCCTCGGTCTCGGTGACGGTCACGGACGCGGTCTCGGTTTCGGTCGCGGTCCCGGACGCGGTCTCGGTCTCGGACTCGTCGAGTTGCAGCCGCGCGCGGCGATGCTGCACTTGACGTGGGGGGCGCCGACGACCAGAGGATCGGGCATGCCCCAACTGAGCAAGCACCCCATCCACCTGGGCCTGGGCGCCACGGCGGTCAGCGAGCCCGAGATGACCGACATGTCCTGGTACGCAGACTACGGCGCGCGCCACCGGAGCGATGGCGACGAGGGCCGCCTGGTCTCGATGTCGAGCTTCGACAAGCCGTGGAGCGTCTGGGAGATGCATCCGCGCGGCAGCGAGGTGGTGGTCTGCACGGCGGGGGAGATCACCCTGATCCAGGAGCTCGAGGGCGAGCACGTGCGCACGACGCTCAAGCCCGGCGAGTACGCGATCAACGCCCCCGGCGTCTGGCACACCGCCGATGTGGAGGAGCGCGCGACCGCCCTCTTCATCACCTCCGGCATCGGTACCGAGCACCGGGAGCGCTGAGCAGCCGCCGCTCAAGGCAGCCGCGGATACCGAACCGACTGCTCCGACATCGCCCAGCGCTGCAGCGCTTGCGTGAGCCGGGGCATCACCTTCGGGTCGGCGTTGCGGATCAGCACCGCGGTATCGACCGCCTGGATCGTCTCGAAGGTACCGCCCGCCGCCCGCGTCTTGCGGCCGACCGCGTCGAGCGCACGCGCGATCACCACACGGGCCTCGTCAGGCTTGTCCATCAGCACGACCCAGATCGAGCCCAGCTGCTCGCCGCGTCGAAAAACCAGCAGCCTGTCGGCCTTCCAGCCGCTTGCGAGCATGTCGCCACCAGCGCCACCGGCCGAGAGATAGCTCGACAGCTCGAGCCGACCCATCACGTCCTCGTGGAGCAGCTCGTGGCCGCTCTGACGCAGGAGCTCGGTGGGGATGCGGTTGACCTTCGGGCGACCGTGGCCGTGGATGTAGAGATCGTACTCGATCACCTGGCGCGTGCTGCTGGGCGGCTGCGCGTGGGCGCGGTCCAGGCGCGTGAGCCCGCCCTCGCGCACGACACCCGCCGCGAGCATCGCGCCCGACTGGTAGCGGAAGACCTCCGGACGCTGCTCGGCCGGCGTGTCGAGCGCGCCGACGCCGTGGATCGCCGGCAGCCCGCTGAAGGTTCGGTCGAAGAGGGCCTGATCGCCGAGCAGGGCGTCGAAGTCGAAGCCGACGCGCGCCACGATGTAGCGCATCATCGCGAGCGTGGCGTCGCCCTCCATCAGCGCCATGTAGGCGTGGTGGGCGTCGGTGGAGCGGCGCGAGAAGAGCTGCTCCTCCAGGCCGAAGTGCTGGTCCTGTAGAGCGTGCACCAGCTCGTGCACGATCACGCTGCGCCAGATCACGGTGTCGGCGCGCCCGACCGCCGCGCCCAGGCCCATCGCGACATCGTCGCGCAAGACCAGCCGCTGGTGGGTCGGATCGTAGTAGCCCTGCAGCTCGATCTTGGACATCTCGTCCATGATGTCGTCGCCCGTGACCTTCGGATCGAGCAGGCCCAGGGCGACCGCGGCGGCGCGCGCCCGGCGCAGGCGGCGCGCGTCGATCTCGTGGCGCACGAACTCGGCGATCGCCTCCTCGGTCTGCACGCGCAGCTCGAAGTCGCGCACGAAGCGGAGCCCGCGCACGCGCTCGGCCTCGCGCTTGAGGCCCTCGAGCACCGCCAACTCGCGCGGCAGGGCCGGCCGGTCGGCGCGCGCCACCTCCTGGGCGATCCGCTCGCGCTTGGAGTCGCCCGCGATCTCGGTACCGTGGAGGTCACCGCCGGCCATCGACTCCGGGTCATCGGCCTCGCGCGTGGGCGCTCCCTGCAGCCGCCCGCCGCAGGACGACAGCAGCACGCAAGCGCACAGCAGGCCCGCACGCAACGCCAGCTCCCCCCGGATCGACATCGCGGCACCATGCCGCGGCAAGCAGGCCCGCGCAAGGCGCGCTCAGGGCGCTCGCCCGCGACGCACGCGCTCGGCGTCGCGACGCATGCGCTCACGCGGGTTGCGGAAGCGCTCGGTCCACAGCTCGATGCGGCGCTGGCGGTGCAGCCGCGCGCGCTCGAAGTTCGCGGCGTAGTACGCGATCTGCCAATCGCTGAAGGACCACAGGCGATGGCGGTGGGCGGGCGCGTCCACGTCGCGGGTGTGGCCGCGCAGGACCTCGAAGTCGCGTGGCAGGGTCGGACGCGAGACGCCGATCAAGACGCGCGCACGCGCCTCGCCGGGAGCCTGCACCTCGAGCTGCTCGAGCTGGTTCCAGCCCACCAGGTCATAGGCCGCCGCGCCCAGGGCCTGGACACCCACCGACCAGACACACAGCACTGCCGCGAGGGTCAGCAGCCCAGGCCGGGCGCGCGCGCGCTCGGCCAGGGGCAGCAGCAGCAGCGCGAGCACGGGCGCGGTGTCGACGATGTGGCGATAGCCATAGGACCAGCCGCTCCACCAGTCGAAGTGCAGGGCGCTGGCGACCCAGATGCCGAGCACGGCGAGCAGCAGTGGACGAAGGGGCATCCAGCGCGGCTCGTGAACGGCGCGGGTCGCGCCCCAGAGCGACAGCAAGAGGATCGGGGAATAGACGAAGAGGCCGCGCGAGGGGCTGAGCAGGATGCCGGCGAGGCCCTCGTGCAGGGGCGTGCTCCACAGCTCGGGCGAGCCGGTCTTGGCCAGGGCCAGCATGCGCGCGCGGCCGACCTGGCCCAACACGAAGGGATCGCGGAAGAAGTGCAGGTTGTAGGCGAGCAGGCCGAGCAGCGGAACGGCCGCGGCGGCCGTGAACGGCAACAGCAGCGCGCGCCGGGACCACAGCAGGTAGGCGCCCACGGCGGCGACGTAGAGCGCGCTGTCGGGGCGGCACAGCACGGCGAAGCCAAGGGCGCTGCCCGAGAGCAGCGCGAAGACTCGGCGCTCGTCGGCGCGCACGAGCCCGTAGATGCCCAGGGCCAGGAAGAGCCCGTTGGGGCCGTGCTGCCACAGGGTCTGGCTGCTGATGCTCCAGGCGCACGTGCCCAGGCCATAGACCAGCGCGGCGGCCAGGGCTGCCCAGGGCGGCGCCAGGCGCAGGCCGATCAGGAAGATCAACAGGCCGGTGCCGGCCACGGCCGCTGCGGCGGCCAGCTTGGCGATGCCCCACATCCATTCCGGCTGGACCTGCAGGTCGTCCACCGCGAGCGAGGCCGCTGCGTAGAAGGGCAGGGCGTAGAGGCCGGGGCCGATGCCGAAGGTGTTGGCGTACTGGCCCGGGCGCGCGGTCGGCTGCAGGTAGTAGTGGGGCGCGACGCTCAGCTCACCGCGCTCGATGCGACCGGCCAGCGCCGGATCGGGCTCCAGAGGTAGATGGACCCTGGGGCCTTCGGGCGTGTGGCGCTGCCAGCTGAAGTGCAGGGGCGCCTGCTCCGGGCGGAAGGAGAGCTGTCCGTGCTCCAGCAGCTGCAGCGGAAGATATACGTGGCCGGTGGCGTCGTGGCCCTCCTGGAAGCCACCGTTGAGGTGGTAGGCGCCCAGCAACAGGCCGAAGACCCACAGCCCTCGCGCGGCATGGCCGGGCATCGCCTCGCGATCGTACTGCAGGGGCGACGCCGCGGGCCAAAGCCTTGCGCTTCGTGTCACGCGCGATTCTGCAGACTGTATTGCACGTGATGCGCCTCAAATAGTTGGTCTCTGTGCGCTGTTGCTGCAGAATTGATGTGTGAGCGAAGAGAGCGTCTTCCTTGCCAACGTGCACGAGCAGATGGATCGGGCCGCGCGCCTGGTGGGGCTGCCGCCGCATATCGCCGGCATCCTGGCCGAGCCCAAGAACGAGCTGATCGTGCACTTCCCGGTGCGGATGGACGACGGCTCGTTCCGTCTCTTCAAGGGCTACCGGATCCAGCACAACAACCTCCTGGGTCCGTACAAGGGCGGGCTGCGCTTCCACCCGGAGACGCGGCTCGACGATCTCAAGGCCCTGGCGATGCAGATGACGCTCAAGTGCGCGCTGATGGAGATCCCGTTCGGCGGCGCCAAGGGCGGCGTGAAGTGCGATCCCCGCGAGCTCTCCGACGCGGAGCTGATGCGCGTGACGCGCCGTTTCACCCACGCGCTGGGCGGCAACATCGGCCCCGAATACGACATCCCGGCGCCCGACGTGGGCACCGACGCGCGCACGATGGTGTGGCTGATGGACACGTACATGAACACGGTCGGGCATGCCCAGAAGAACTCCCAGCAGCGCGTCGTGACCGGCAAGACGGTCGAGTGCGGCGGCACGTGGGGGCGCGCCAAGGCCACCGGCCAGGGCGTGGTCCACTGCATCACCGAGTGGGCGCGTGCGCGCAACCTCTCGCTCGAGGGCAAGACCGCGCTGATCCAGGGCTACGGCAAGGTGGGCTCACACGCGGCGCTGATCCTGAGCAAGCTCGGCGTCTCGGTCGTGGGGGTCGGCGACCACTCGGGCTATCGCCTCAACCCCGAGGGCTTCAACGCCCACCGCCTGGCGGACTACGTGAAGCAGCACGGATCGATCGAGGGCTACGCCTCGGGGGAGCTGTGCAGCCGCGACGACTTCTTCGGCCACAGCGCCGACATCCTGATCCCGGCGGCGCTGCAGAATCAGATCGGCGAGGCCGAGGCGCGCACGATCGACGTGAAGCTGATCGTGGAGGGCGCCAACGGCCCGGTGATGACCTCCGCCGAGGCGATCCTGCAGGAGCGCGGCATCGATGTGGTGCCGGACATCCTGGCCAACGCCGGCGGCGTGACGGTCAGCTACTATGAGTGGGTGCAGAATGGCCGCCAGGAACGCTGGGAGCCGGAGAAGGTGGACTACCGCCTGGACCGCGCCATGACGCGCGCCTATGGCCGGGTCGTCGAACGCGCGCGCGATGCGGGCTGCTCGATGCGCGACGCAGCCCACGCCCTTTCGCTCGAGCGGTTGATGAGTGTCTACGACCAACGCCTGATCTTCCCGTAGGTCGGGTCGCGAGACGCGCAGGGCCGGCTTGCCTCCTCGCCGGTGTCCTCGACGTGGCTCGCCCCTGCACGCTTGGCGCCCCGGGCTACACCCCGGGTGCTCAGAAGCGCGGCGGCAAGGAGAGCGCCGTCTGCGTGCTTGCGGGGCGCTTGCTGGGGCAGGGCTCGAAGCGGACGAGCTCGGCGTTGAGCACCTGGCGTTGACGTGGGTCGAGCTTGCTCGCCAGCAGCAGGTAGTAGCCGGCGAGGTCGTAGAGGGCGGTGCGCGTCAGGTCCCGGCCGCGATCCAGCGTGGCGTGGATCTTCTTGGCATCGGGCTTGTCCTTGGCGAACTCCTGAGCGGCCTCGCGGCGCAGGGCGTCGGCCTTCTTCTGCAGACCGCGACCGCGCGTGATCAGATCCGCTTTCATCTTGTCGACGAGCTTGCGCTGCTCGGGGTTGGCGTCGATGCGCGACAGGAAGAGATCGACGGCGCGATCGAGCAACCACGAGCCCTCGAACTGCTCGCTGGGCTCGGAGGCCTCGCGCGCCAGCTGCTCGCGCTGCTCGCGCGTCAGCACGGCGTGGCCCTTCATCATCACGTCGATCAGCTCGTGCATGTACGCGTTGCCCGCGTCGATGTTCTTGCCGATCAGGTCGCTGAGCTTGTCGCGATCGGGCTGCGGCCGCTTGAGCTCGGCCATGATCTCGCGCTGGCGCGGCAAGGTCTGCTTCCGCAACTCGGCGATCGACGGCATCGTGCCGCGGATCAGCGCGTGGATCTTGGAGCGCTGGTCGTCGGTGGCGTCGATGCTGTCGAGCCGCTCGTCGAAGCGCTCGATCGTGCGCGCCTCGATCTCGTCCAGCGTCTCCACCTCGCGGCACTTGGGCTCGCACCCCATCGCAAACGTCGCCGCGAGCAGCAGCGAAATCCCCCACCACCTTCGATCCACCATCACCCCAAAGACGCTAGCACATCCCTAGGTGTTCACTAATTGAGAGGGAATCGCCGAGGTTCGCCCAGGAGCGGCTTGCGTCCTCGGTCCAATCCTCGACGTAGCTCCGCTACGCCTCCGGTGTGGCCCTCCGGGCGCGCTCGCTCCTGAACGAGCCTCGACGATTCGAGTGGCTTGTGGTGGACGGTGCCGTTCGATCCACGCCGTCGGCACCCGGGGAAGCGCGGCCGGTCCTCCACGGGCCTGGGGGCGGCGGGTTGACCGGCGGCGTGGCCCCCATTACAACCCCGTCGGAAGGATGTGAGCACACCGCGCTCCACACCCGATCCGCAGACTGCGGACCCGAGCGCCCCGAAGATCGGACGGCGCCTCGGGATCGCCATCTTCTGGCTGCTGGCGGCCTACGTCATCGGCATGAGCTCAATCTCTGTCATCTCGGCCCTCTACTGGCCCGACTCTGCGCCCCACCCCAGCGGCGCCGGGGTGGGCCTGTGCGCCACCGAGATCCGGGAGCTCGAGCAGGAGCTGGTGAGCCATACCACCGACTACCTCGGCCGCCGCGACATCCGCGGCATGGAGGCCTGGCTGCAACAGTGGGACCGCCGCTTCCTCGCCCTCGCGGGCTGTGGCGCCCTCGAGCCTGCGCGCCGCGAGCTGGGCGAGCTGCGCACCGAGATGGAGCGGCTCCTCGAGCGCTACGGTCGGGACGCGGCCCGGCGCCAGGAGCGCATCCTCCAGGCGCTGGAGCAGCTGCCAACCAGGCGCGCCGAGCTTTCCAGGAAAGAGCAGAAATGAACGCGAACGCAGAACCCGCGCCTACCGACGCGGCCGAGGAGCCCGTCACCTTCGACGCGCTGGACCTGACTGAGGAGGTCAAGCGGGCCCTGGACGAGATCGGCTACCAGACCCCGACCCCGGTGCAGCTGGCAGCCTACGAGCCCGCGGTGGAGCGCAAGGACATCATCGTCCAGGCACGCACCGGCACGGGCAAGACCGCGGCCTTCGCCATCCCCCTGGCGGATCGACTGATCGACGACGAGCAGTGTGTGCAGGCCCTCGTGCTCGCGCCAACCCGTGAGCTCGCGCTGCAGAGCTCACGCGAGCTCGCACGCATCGGCCAGCACAAAGGCGTGCGCACGGTCGCCGTCTACGGCGGCGCCCCGATGCAGCCGCAGATCGACGAGCTTGCGGGCGGCACCCAGATCGTGAGCGGCACGCCCGGCCGGGTGCTCGACCACCTGCGTCGCGGCACCTTCGATGCCGACAAGCTCCGGGTGCTCGTGCTCGACGAGATGGACGAGATGCTGTCCATGGGCTTCGCCCGCGAGCTCAACGCCATCCTGGAGCTGATCCCAGGCAAGGAGCAGCGCCAGACGATGTGCTTCTCGGCCACCGTGGACGGCGCAGTCCACCGTCATGCCGAGAAGCACATGAACGACCCGGTCATGGTGTCGCTGTCGAGCGATGCGGTGGGCGCCGAGCAGATCAGCCACTTCGTCTACATGGTGAGCGGTCAGGGCCGCGCGAACGATCTGATCCAGGTGCTCGAGACCGAGAACCCGGAGAGCGCGATCATCTTCTGCAACCTGCGATCCGAGACCGAGCAGGTGGCGAGCTCGCTGCAGCAAGCCGGCTTCGACGCCGACTGGCTCAACGGGGACCTGCCCCAGGGCGAGCGCGAGAAGGTCATGCGCCGCACCAAGGAAGGACGCCTGCGCTTCCTGGTGGCCACGGACGTCGCGGCCCGCGGCATCGACATCTCCCACCTGACCCACGTGATCAACTACAGCTTCCCGGAGTCGACCGCGGTCTACGTGCACCGGACCGGACGCACGGGCCGCGCCGGACGCACCGGCTGCGCGATCTCCCTCGTGGGTCCGCAGGAGCTGGGGCGGCTTTACTACCTGCGGCTCGAATACAAGATCTTCCCGGTCGAGCGCACGCTGCCGAGCGCGGGCGAGCTGCGCACGCGCGCGGAGGCCGACCGCATCGCGATGGCAGCCGCGGCGTTCGGCAGCACCACCAAGATCTCGGACCTCGCGCTCGCCAAGCGCCTGCTGACCCATCCCCAGGCAGAGCAGATCGTGGCCGGCCTGCTGCAGGCCTTCTTCGGCGCCCAGGGGGACGAGGAGGCGGTCGAGGAACAGGCCGCAGCCGCACGCCGCGCCCGCGCCCCGATGAAGGTCGCCGGCGATGAGGAAGAGACCGAGCCGCGACCGCGCAGGCGTCCCGGTGCCCGGGCTCGCTCGAAGAAGGACGACGGCGGCGAGGCCCGCGAGCCTGCCTCGCGGCAGCCGCGCGAGTCGAAGCCCCGTGCGCGTCGAGAGCGGGCGAGCAAGGACGACGATGCGCCCAGGGGCGATGCGGCTCTGCTCTACCTCGCGGTGGGCCGCAAGGACGGCGCCCGAGTCGGCGAGATCGCACGCATCGTCCGCGAGGCCGCCGAGCTGACGCGCGACGACGTCGGCAGGATCCGGATGCGCGATCGGTACACGCACGTGGAGGTCCCCGAGGACAAGCTCGACGAGCTGGTCGAGCAGCTGAAGGACGCGCAGCTCGGCGACAAGGACCTCGCCCCAGAACGCGCGCGGAGCAAGACGTGACGCGCCGGAGCTCCTGCCTGTGGCTGTCGCTTGCGTCCGGCCTCTTGCTGGCGGTGAGCTGTGGATGGGACGACGAGGAGGACAACGCGCCCAGCACGCGGCCACGCGGGATGGCCCGCGAGCCGGTCGCGGTTCCGGCTCCCGAAGCGGAGGCCGAGGCGCCCAAGCCGGAGCCCAAGAAGCCCGCGCCCTTCGACTGGGACAAGTTCAACGAAGAGCCCAAGGGCGAGGCAGCGCCCAAGGACGAGGAGAAGAAGCCGGAGCGCGACTATGCCGCCGATCTGCGCAGTGCGGTCGGGAGCCCGGTGGCCTGCCTCGAGAAGCGCGACGGCCCCGACGTCCCCCCAAAGATCGACATCATGCTGACGGCGGTGGTGATCGACAGCGGTCGCATCACGCGCGGCACGGCCAGCTCCGCCCAGCTGCGGCCCGGCGAGATCGAGTGCATGACCAAGCGCCTGAAGGCCTCACGCATCCCCGGAAATGTGGAGGATAGCCCGCGCACCATCAGCACGACGGTGAGCCTCGAGCTGAAGAAGCCGACGAAGAAGGCCGAGGAGGCGACCGAGGGCGCGGCGGCGGCGACCGACAAGAGCGCTCAATAGGCGCCTGATACCTACATGCTAGGGGGGTCGCCCGGTCGCGGGAGGCTTGCCGCGTGACCTGCGCGGGAGGTAACCTCTCAAGCCGATGTCGACCGCCACGCCGTCCACGCAAGACAGCGGAAACACGGAGACAATCGCACCGGGCACGCTCGTCGGCGGGCGCTTCGAAATCGAGCGTCATGTTCGCGAGGATGCGATCGGTGCGACGCTCCTCGCACGCGATCAGAAGACGCGAAAGCCGATCGCGATCCGCGTGTTGTCCAACGCCCTCGCCGGGGATCCCGCGACGTTCGAAACGATTCGCGGCGAGATCAAAGCAGCTGCCAAGCTGAAGCACCGATCGCTGGTCGGCACCTATGGCGTGGGAACGCACGCCGGCAGCGATCACTTCGTCGCCTGCGAGTGGGTGCAAGGCGCGCCGATGTCGCAGTTCGTCACCAAGCGGAAGGAGAGCAACTCTCCACTGTCGGTGCGCGGCGTCTACAACGTCGTCGCGCACGTCTGCAAGGCGCTGGGCAAGGTCCACGGCGAGACCTGCCACGGCGCGCTGCGCCCGAGTATCGTCTGGATCACGAAGTCCGGCCGCGTGAAGGTGGGCGACCTCGGCCTCGGTCGGTCGATGGTGTCCACGGGCAAGTGGACGCTGCTCTCCGACGAGGAGCAGGCCTTCCTGGCGCCGGAGGTGAAGGCGGGCGGCGCGCCCGACTTCCGCAGCGACGTCTTCGGGGTGGGCGCACTGATGTACGTGCTGCTGACGGGACGCTCGCCGACCGAGGAGTTCATCGCTCCATCCCAGGCGCACCCGGATGCCACTCCGGAGCTGGATGCGATCCTGATGAAGTGCCTGGCCGGTGATCCGGCTGCGCGCTACGAGGACCTGGCCCAGATCTCGACCGACCTGATGCCGCTCGTCGCCAGCACTCCCGAGCCCGAGGCGGACGAGTTCGGCGTGGACGTGGAGATCGACATCGACGTGGCGATGTCGATCGCACCGCCCGCTCCTTCGCCCGACGCTCCGCCGCCGGTCACGTTCGAGAACGCGCGCGCCTCCGGCGTCACCCCGGCCGCGAACCCGCTGGCCGCGGCGCCCATCGCGCCGCCCGCTCCGCCTGAGCCCGACCGCCCTTCGACCGAGCAGGAGCTGGCCGCGACCCTCGACACGCTGAGCGAGAACGACGCGCCGCGCTGGATGGCGGTGAAGGACGGCCTCGACCACGGGCCCTTCACCGTGCGGGAGCTGGTCAAGCTGATCGTGGAGGGCGAGGTCCTGCCGGACCACGGGCTGCTCAACATGGACACGAACGAGCGCAAGCCCGTCCTCGAGTGGGCGGAGTTCGCGGAGTTCATCGAGCAATACAAGCTGCGCAAGGCCGAGGCGGACCACGAAAGCGCGCTCGAGAAGTCGACGAAGATCGAGCGGCGCGGCAACGTCGCGAAGTTCGCGATCTTCGGCGCCGCGATTGCAGTCTTCGGGATCGCGGGCGGCAGCTACCTGATGAGCCGCGGCGCCGAGGAGGCGCGCGAGGCCGAGGGCGACGTGGATCTGGCAGCCATGTTCGAGAGCGGCCAGGTCAAGATCACCGGCACGGCCGGCATCCTGAAGGCGCCCACCCGCAGGAAGGGGGGCGGTGGCGGCAAGGCCTCCGGCAAGTCGACCGGCGGCGGCGGTGGCGGTTTCGCCTCCTACGAGGACGCCATGAACACGGCGATGGAGCTGGGCGACGTCAGCAGGGGCGGCGGCGAGCGCCAGCTGACCAGCAACGACGTGGCGGGTGTGATGAACCGCAAGCTCAACACCCTCTTCGGCTGCGTATCGAAGGAGCTGCGCCGGGGCGGACGCCTCGGCACGGTCAAGATCAACCTTGCGATCCTGGGCAGCGGCAAGGTGATGGGTGCCAGCGTCAACACCGGCAGTCCCGCCTTCAAGCGATGCATCGTGGGCAAGGTACGCGGCGTGAAGTTCCCGTCGTTCCCGGCACCGCGCATGGGCGCGCGCTACTCCTTCGACGTCAACTGACGGCCGGCCGTGGAGCGGCACGCCACCTTGCACCGGGTCGTCGGCCATCTACTGATAGGCCTCGCGGCACGGGCGCCGTCGACCCCGCGAAAGGCACCGGCAAACGAGGGGCCGGCATGCCCGACGCCGGGCGG
>JAPPOT010000129.1 GCA_028817855.1 Myxococcales bacterium | reverse complement strand
CCACCCTCATCCCCGGAACAGCCCAGCAGGCACATCATCAGCACCGCACCCCATAGCATTCGTGTCGCCACCCCCACCTCCGCGCTGTCGTGACTCGGCCGCCCTTCCGACGAACCAGGCTGCAATCCTATTCGATTTCGTTGCGCCCGGAGCGGATGCGATGCGAAATAGCGGCCAGCGCACCTCACCCCAGGCGTCGTCTGAGACCACCTCTAGCCCGGCGGTGGCGTGGGCTCGGCGTCCGCGCCGTCGGCGTCATCGTCGTGACTGCCGAGGTTGAAGCGCACGCCTTCTGGAAAGAACTCCGTCACCGCGAAGGGGTCGCAGCCGAGGTTCTCGGGGAGCGGGCCGTCGCAGCCTCCCGCACGGGTGACCAGAAAGCCCCACTGAAACAGCTGGCAACCGTCCCAGGCATCGATCATCGCGGCACCGGTCGCGGGTTGAACCCCGAGTGCAACCGCAGGCGCGTCGACATCGAGCATGCGGTAGGCCATCGCGTCCCAGTCGAGCAGCCAGCTCTGATAGCCGAGGTACAGCACATCGCCGTCACGCGTCTCGAGCGCGCGCGCCGCCCCAAACACGGGTGCCTCCGGCATCCTCTCCCAGCTGCCGTCGTCCGGATGGTAGCGATAGGAAGCCCTCGTCGTGAGCATGCCCGTGTCATCGACCACGTCCACGCTGAGCACCCAGCCTCTTCCCAGGCGCCCCACGCCGCGCAACACCTGCTCACCTGGCGCGCCGGTGCCTGCGAACACCAGCGACCCATCCGGCGCCGCGAAGGGTTCCCAGCGCTCGGCGGCGACATCGTAGAGCACACCGTCGGACAGGGCGAAGTCGGTGAGCGAGAGATTGGCGCCGGGACCCCAGATCGGTTGATCGAAGCCGCCGAAAACCAGCACGTGGTCGTCGCCGAGCTGCCCCACGGTCGCGCCGAAGCGCGCGGCCGGCGCGCTCTCCTCGCTCACCTGCCGCCACTCACCGCTCGACCCCAGGAGCACGCGACCGTCGCCGTGCACGCTGCGCTCCATGAACGGCTGCGCGACGGGTGTGTCCTCGTTGACGCCGACCGGAATGCAACCGCCGGCCCCGTCGTCGTCGCAGTGACGCGTCTCTCCGCCCCACACGAAGAGGCGCTCACCGACGACCACCGCGTGGGACTCGCGGCCGGCCGCGTCGCTGCTCCAGGTGTCCTGTGCATCGACCAGAACGCCGTCCTCGTCGCGCACGAGCAGGCGGCGCGTCTTCGTGGTGAGCGCGAGCGGGCCGTCGTCGAGCAGCTCCCAGGCGTCCTCGCCCGGTCGGTAGATGGCGACGATCGACGGGCCCGGCCCCGCGCTCGCGACCAACAGGCCGTCGTCGAGCTCGCCCACGACCACCGGCTCACCCCCGAGCGCTGCGGGCGGGCTGCCGGCGTTTCGCAGGAACTGCCAGCTGCCGGCGACCGGGTCGTGGGAGTAGCCAGCCTCGAGCCCCCCCGGCCCCTCCACCGGTGGCGTGCCCAGATGCGCGATGACGTACAGGATGCCGTCGATCGCGAGGCTGCGAGGAAGACGAAGCGCGGCGCCGCCGCCGCGCTGCATCAGGAACGTCGCGAGGGGCCCCGGCGGGCTCGCCAGCGGGCCCCATCCACGGGGCCCATCGCAGGCCAGGGCAGGTGCGCTCTCGGCCGTCGCGCTCGACCCACGGGACGCCGGCTCGGCATCATCGCCAGCGCGCGGGCTGCCGCCACGCACGCCGTCCTCCTCGGCCCCGGTTCCTCGAGCCGTCTCGGTCGCCCCGCGCCCCGCGGCGCCAGGCGCCGGGTCCGGCCCGCCGCCGCCGGCTTCGCTCCCGCAGCCCCAGGCAATGCAGATCAGCACCCAGGCGGCACGGTATGGCACACGCGTCGCGACCCAGGACGCGCGTGGTGCGCTGATCGCGCCATCGGATGCCGTCCAGGCAGGCATGGCTGCACGATCCAGCAACTTTCGTGCCCGCGCCCGACGCCGGCACGGTCGCCGGCCGCGCTGGCAGTCGCCCGGGGCGCCTGCGCCCTGCTACAACCCGGTCATGGCGTCTGACGGCACGACCCCGGCTCCCAGCTCGCGCTTCGACGGGGCTCGGCCCGGGCCGGCCACCGCGGACGAGCTCGACGTGGACGTGGCCATCGTGGGCGCCGGGATCTCCGGCATCGGCGCCGCCTATCATCTACAGCGGGACTGCCCCGGCAAGCGCTACGCGATCCTGGAGGCGCGCGAGGCCATTGGCGGCACCTGGGACCTCTTCCGCTACCCGGGCATCCGCTCCGACAGCGACATGTTCACCCTCGGCTACGGCTTCAAGCCCTGGACCCATCCGCAGGCGATCGCCGACGGCGCCTCGATCCGCGACTACGTCGAGGAAGCCGCCCGCGAGCACGACATCGAGCGCCACATCCGCTTCGGCGAGCGCCTGCGCAGCGCCGAGTGGTCGAGCGAGCAGCAGTGCTGGACGCTCGAGCTCGAGCGCGCCGGCAGCGGCGAGCGCAGCCAGCTGCGCGCGCGCTTCCTGTCCATGTGCAGCGGCTACTACCGCTACGACCGCGGGCACACCCCGGACTTCCCCGGGGCCGAGCGCTTCACCGGCACGGTCATCCACCCGCAGCACTGGCCCGAGGATCTGGACTACGGCGACCGCCGCATCGTCGTGATCGGCTCCGGTGCGACGGCCGTGACCCTGATCCCGGAGCTGGCCGAGCGGGCGCAGCACGTGGTGATGCTGCAGCGCTCGCCGACCTACATGGTGTCGGCGCCGGGCACGCACCCGATCGCCAACGTGCTGCGGCGCCTGCTGGGCATGCGCATCGCCTACCACGTGATCCGCTGGCTGAGCGCGCGGCTGCAGCAGTTCGCCTACCGCAGCGCGCGCAAGGATCCAGCCGGCGCGCGCAAGCGCCTGCTGCAGGATGTCCGCAAGCAGCTGGGCCCGGGCTTCGACGTCGACCGGCACTTCGCACCCCGCTACGACCCGTGGGAGCAGCGCCTGTGCCTGGTGCCCGACGGTGACTTCTTCGAGGCGATCCGCGCGGGCAAGGCCTCGGTGGTCACCGACCAGATCGAGGGCTTCACCGAGCGCGGCATCCGCCTGCGCTCGGGCGACGAGCTGGCCGCCGACATCGTCGTGACCGCCACCGGCCTCGACCTGGAGGTCCTGGGTGGGGTGCGCTTCGCCGTCGACGGCGAGCCGGTCGACTTCGCCAGGACCTATACCTACAAGGGCATGATGTTCTCGGGTGTGCCGAACCTGAGCATCACCTTCGGCTACATCAACGCGTCCTGGACCCTACGCGCGGACCTGACGGCGGAGTACGTGTGCCGGCTCATCAACCACATGGACGAGACCGGCACTTGCACCTGCGTGCCGCGGCTGCGCGAGCAGGATCGAGACATGCCCGAGCGACCGTGGATCGAGGGCTTCACGCCGGGCTACATGACGCGCAGCATGCACCTCTTCCCACGCCAGGGCGACCGCGAGCCGTGGCTCAACCCGCAGAGCTACCACCGCGATCGCAAGATGCTGCGGCGCGATCCGATCGAGGACGGCGTGCTGATCTTCGGACCGCCTTGATCGGAGCGGACCATCGCGCACCGACCGCGAGGCGCTGCCGACTCACGGCAGCCCGTAGCAGAGAACCTCGTTGTTGTTCTTGACGTTCTCGTCGAAGATGAAGGTCAGGCCGCTGCCCACCACCACGTGGCCATCCGCGATGGCTGCGCCGCCCGCCGCGATGGTGCCGCCCACGTTGAAGCTGTTGAGCTGCTCGCCGGTCTCGGCGTCGAGCACGTGCAGCTCGTCGTCCACCGGGACGAAGAGCACGCCGTTGGCGAGCGTCGGCATGCCCCAGGCGAAGCCGCCCTGGTAGGTCCTGGGCTCGAACTTGTCGCTGCCGTCGGCCGCGTTCATGGCGAAGATGGTGGCGGAGCCCGCGCTCGGATCGTTCGCGGTGGCATAGAAGGTCGTGCCGTCGAAGGCGCCGTTGTTCAGAATACCGCCGTGGGCCGCATCCGAGTCCGAGGTGAGATTCTCGCGGCCCCAGAGCATGCTGCCGGTCTCCGCGTCGAGCGCCCAGAAGGCCGACGCCTTGTCGCCGGCGGCCACCGTGCCGTCGCCGGTCACGATCGGGTTGGCGCCGAAGTCCGAGTCGGGGCCATCCGGGACGCCGGGACGCGACCAGACGTCGCCGGTGCGCACCTGGTGCTTCCACAGGCCGTCGCCACTCATCAGGTCCATCGCGTGAAAGGCGTCCGAGTTCGCGCCCTGGGCCAGGTAGTTGTTGCCGGTGGTGGCGTAGACGATGCCCGCCGCGACGTCGATGCCGACGCTCGACCACACCATCGCGCCGGTCTCGTCGGGATCCGCCGTCCAGTGCGTCCACGCCTTGGTGCCATCGCTCTTGCGGTGGGCCTCGACCCCGCCGCGCGCACCGGCCGCGCTGCCGAAGCCCACCTCGCGCGCACCGCAGCTGTGCCCCACGATCACCAGGTCGCCGCCGAGGATGGGCGACGAGGTGCCGTCGCAGCCGGACTGGGCATCCGAGGTGACGGGGCCCCACTCGACCTCCCCGCTCTGCGCGCTCACCTTCCACAGCCGCGCGCGCTCGTCGTGCGCGTAGATGAAGCCGTCCTCGTAGGCCACCGAGGCAGTGCCGCGGATCCCGGTGTCGCTCCACACTTCGGTGCCCGTCGCGAGCTCGATGGCGTAGGTGCCGCCGTTGGCCATCACGAAGACCTTGCCCTCGGCCACGATCGGCGTACCCGCGGGATAGCCGGCCGTGGTGAAGGTCCACTTGTGCTCGAGCGAGCCCACGGTTTCGGGCGAGAGGGTGCGCTCGTGGGGGTTGAAGTACCAGTTGCGCTCGTCGTAGCCCATCTGGGCCCAGACGCTGGGATCGCCAGTCGGCTGGGTGGACCCGGGGTCGGTGGCCTCCGAGGGATCGTCACCATCCGACGGCGCGTCATCCGGAGGCTCCACGCCATCGCCCGCAGGCGTGACCACGTCCTGGGAGCTGCTGTCGCCGGGACCGTCCCCCGGCTGCGCTGCAGTCCTGTCCTGCGCGCCGCCCATGTCGCCGCTGGGGCTCGCGTTGGAATCCGCGGGCAGCGGGGGCCCTCCCTCGTTGCCTTCATCATCCTCGGCGCACGCCATCGTGCCCAGGACGATCGCCGTCGCCGCAGCCGTAGCCCAGCGCTTGCACCTGCTCGAGTTCCGCATCGGTCGCCCACCCTCGCGACCCCAACCCCACCATCGCCGCACCGCGATGTCATTCGGCTATAACGACTGCCGGACCTGCCAGCAAGGCCTGCTGCCGCAGCATCGGCCTTCGCAACGCACCGCGACGGAGGACGGGCCACGCAAGCGTTGCCCATGGACGCCATCACGACGCGCAAGGGTTGCTTCGCCCGACGGCTCGCCGATGGGTCGATCCGCCGCAAGAGGGAGCGTCTTGCATCCGGGACGGGGACCCCGACACCGGCGCCAACGCCCCCTGGCGACTCGGCGTCCTCCAGCTCCAGGTGGAGCGGGCGGCCCGTCAATCGCAGTGGTGGGACAGGGCCCTGTCGCAGTCGTCGTGTCCGAGTTCGTCGTAGGTGAGATCCACCAGCTCGCCGTCGCCGCAATGGCACTGCAGGCCGACGTGGTCGAGCGCGACGAAGCACTCCGCATCGTTCAGCTCGCACGCGGGGACGCATGCCTCGCGCAGTGCGTGTTCGCAGGCCACGGAACCGAGCGAGGTCACGTCGCGGCGCGTGCAGCTGCAGCGGTAGCCCAGCTCGTCGCTGAGCGGCTCGCAGCTGCCGAGACCGCTCTCGCAACGCGCAGCGCAGGCGCCGAAGACCGCGCTGACACAATCGCCCTGGGGTTGTTCGACCGGGCCCGCGCCGCCATCGACGCAGTAGCAGTCGAATCCGTCGTCACGCTCGAAACACGAGCCCGGCAGGTACTCACAGAAGTCGGCCAGGCGCTCCGGGTCGACGTCGCAGGCGACCCGCAAGGCATCCTCACACACGTCACCCTCCGCCTCGCCCAGCTCACCGTCACAGTCGCAGCTGAAGGGGCCGGTGTCATCGTCCCGCCGCAGGCACTCGAACTTGCGCAGCGGCCCGTCCGGCTGGGACCGACGCTCGACGGAACAAGTGCGGTAGTCGCCCGTGTGACCCGAGTCGTCACCGCAGGCGGTCGCGGCGGCCGCGAGGCAGGCCGTGAGTAGAATGCGGCCCCCAACCATGGAACCTGGCATAGCGGCAGGGAAGGCTCGCGTCCACCGAAGCGCTCCCGGGGGGTTGTTTCATGCCGCGGACGTGCCAAGGTGCTGACATCCTCGTGAGCTCTCGTCGTCTCGGACTCGCCCTGGCTTCTCTCGTGGTGTTGGCCGCCTGCGTGTCGGATGCTGGATCCGGGTCCGATGCGAGCGCGGGGCGCCTTGCAGCATCGGCGGGCGAAGCCGGGGGTGGCTCACCGCCCACCTCCGACCCCTGCGCCGACCCCTACGACTGCGCCTGCGGCATCGGCCTGGCAGGCTCGGCGGGGCCAAACACGCCTGCCAGCTGTGTCGGCACGCCGCTGTGCAACGGCGACAGCGAGTGCCCGCCGCACCCCTCGGGCGCGATCACGCCGGTCTGCCAGAGCTACGGGGACTTGGTGCTCAACGGCTTTGGCGGCGAGTGCATCCTGCCCTGCAACAGCGACGGGAGCTGCCCGGGCGAGATGCGCTGCATCGGCCAGCGCTGCCGCTTCGTGACCTTCGATCCCCACGTACCCTGCGAGACCGACGCGGACTGCAGCGACGGCTTCGCCTGCCTGGCAGAGGCCTGCGACACCCCCCGGCGCCGCCGCCAGCAGGGCGGGGTCTGCGCCAACCAGCCCGTCTGTGACTGCAACGGCGTGACCCACGAGAGCCACTGCGACGTCGCGCCGGAGCCGATCCGCCACATGGGCCCCTGCGAGTAGCGGACAGAGGCGAGGACTACCTCTCGGGTGCGTGCCAGGCGTCCAGGACGGGAACGTACGCCTTGGACAGGGCCGCGTGGTCGAGCTCGTGGGTCGTGCCGGTGAGGTGCTTGTCGAGGTCGTCGACGAAGCCGTGGTAGCCGCCGACGACGCCCGACCAGTGGGTGCCGGGTCCACCCGGCTGATAGATCTGACTCGCCGGTGTATCCGGGGGGAAGTTGGGCTCGTGGGGCTCTCCCATGCGGTCGATCAGCCGGAAGAGCGAGCCGTCTCCGTCCGGTACGATCTCCACGCGCATGTAGCCGCCGTCGACGCCGTCGGGCACATCGGCCTCGAACTGGAGGTGCCGGGGGCGCACGACCTGCGAGATCGTGCCTTCCCAGCCTCCCTTGAAGGCGAAGCGGCCGCCCTCCACGATCTCGTGGGCGGTCGCCATGAACCAGTGGCTGAGGCCTTCTCGTGTCGCGATCGCGTCCCACAGGCGCTCCGGATCGACCGGGAAGCGGCGCTCGAGGATCAGCGTTCTCGTGTCCAGGAGTCGGGCGACGTTTTCGATTCGGCTCATCGTGACCTCCGGCTCTACCTTGGTGGCTTGGAGAGGTACTGCTCGAGCGCGTCGAGCTTCGGCTCCCAGTACCGCTCGAACTGCGAGACCCAGTCGTGGATGCGCCTGAGTCTCTCGAACTCCACGCTGTAGAGCCGCCGGCGCCCGTCCTTGCGCACGCGCACGATGCCCGCGTCACGCAACACCTTCAGGTGCTGCGAGACGGCCGGCTGACTCATGTCGAAGTGCTCCACCAGGTTGCTGACGGACCGCTCCTGTCCGGAGATCAGCGTCAGGATGCGCCGCCTCGTCGGATCGGCAAGCGCCCCGTAGGCGTCTGCCTCTGCGGCTTCAGCGTTCATGGCTCCAATATATAAGCATCTTCTTATATGTCAAGTCACGCTCCGCCGGCCGCCGACCTCGGGCCCGCCGCGGCACTGGCAGCACGGCTGTGGGGGGGCTGCAACCTCCGCGGGGTAGATGTTCACGCCGCCGCTGATGATCAGGTGGGCGCTGCGATCTGTCAGGAAGAGGTCGCCCTCCTCGTCCAGGTGCCCAGCAGCGCGGCGCGAGTCAGCGCCCGCGCGAGCCGCCGTCAGCGCGGCGCGAGTCAGCGCCCGCGCGAGCCGCCGTCGGCGCGGCGCGAGTCAGCGGCCGCGCGAGCCGCCGTCGGCGACGATCGTCTGGCCGGTGATGAAGTTGCTGGCGTCGCTGGCGAGGAAGAGCGCCAGGCCCGCGATGTCGTCGGGCTGGCCGATGCGGCGCACCGGGCTGCCCGCCTCCATGCGCTTGATCGCCTGCGGGTTCTGCAAAAGCGCGCCGGCGAACTTGGTCTCCACCAGCCCGGGCGCGATCGCGTTGACCCGGATACCGGTGCCGCCGAGCTCGGCCGAGAGCGTCTGCGTCATCGAGATCACGGCCGCCTTGCTCATGCCGTAGACCGCCTGGAAGGGCGCAGCGCCCATGCCGGCGATGCTGGCCACGTTGACGATCGACCCCGGTGCCTCGCGCCCGATCAGATGCTGCGCGACCGCGCGCGCCATCAGGAAGTAGCCCTTGGTGTTGACCTCGAAGGTCTTGTCCCAGGCGGGCATCTCGATCCTCATCAGCGGGCCGAAGTAGGGGTTGGTGGCGGCGTTGTTGACCAGGATATCCACCTGCCCGTAGCGCTCGACGGTCTGCGCCACCAGGCGCTCGATCTCGTCTTCCTTGCCGGCGTGGCAGGTGATCGCCGCGGCCTCGCCGCCCGCCTCCTTGATCGCGCTCGCGACCGTCTCCAGACCTTCGAGCTTGCGCGAGGCCACCACCACCTTGGCGCCGTGCTCGGCCAGCGCCTTGGCGATCGACTCGCCGATGCCGCGGCTTCCACCGGTCACGATGGCGACCTTGCCGCTGACGTCCATGTTTCGCTTGCTCACCTCGGTCTGCATGACTTGTCCTCCGGCCGACACCCGCGTCCGCATCATCCACACGACCACGGCGAGGGCGCAAGCGCCACATGCGACGCCCGCGCAACGCTTGCTGCCAGATCCCCGTCAGCGCGCAGCGGACTGCGCCTCGAACGCCACCCAGGCCTCGTCGATCGTGGGCTTCCACGCCAGCAAGAGCCCCGGGGCGTGGGCGGGGGCCTCGAGCGCGAGCTCCCCGTCGGGCGAGATCACCAGGCTCTTGCCCGTCCGGCGCAGCTTCGGCGCCTCCACGTTGATCGCCCAGTTGCTGTGCAACACCCTACGTTCGGTAGAAGCTCTGGGCGTAGTCGACTGCGGCTGCGGCGCTGGCGGTGATGCTGAGGCCGAGTAGCGTCATTCGAAGCGAGTCGAGCCCGAGCAACAGCACCGCCATCAGCCCGAAGAAGAGGAAGGTGGTCGCCTTGCCCGCGAGGCGCGACTGCATGCGCTTGAAGTCGTCGAAGCGACGCCGCAGCGCCACCACCAGGCAGGCGGCGGCGACCGAGATGTCCCGCGTGAGCAGCAAGAGCATCGCCCACCACTCGAGCAGCCCCGCCTGTGCCATGCTGACGAAAGCGACCAGCGTGAAGAGCTTGTCAGCCGCAGCGTCCAGCAGCCCACCCTGCCAGCTCGTCGCGCGAAAGCCACGCGCGATGATGCCGTCGACGCCATCGCTGAGGCCCGCGGTGACCGCCAGCAGCAGCCACTGCTCCTGGGGCGCGAAGGGGAAATAGAGCGCGAGCCCGATGCGCCCAACCGAGATCAGGTTCGGGACCGGCTTGATCCACGCCCAGCGCGGATCGCGGCTCGCATCGGGTGCCATGCGGCACCCATTGTGCTCGACCGGGCCCGTGATTCAACCGCCCAGCGCCAGAGCTAGTCGCACAGGTCGCCGCTGCCGCAGGCGAAGCGCACGTGGAGGTGGTCGACGTGGCCGGCGACGTGCTGCACCAGCGGGCTGCCATCGCCGGGTGCGCGGGGGTACTCGAGCCACTGGGCGAGCTGCTCGTCGCTCAGCCAGTTCTTCTGCACCGCGGCCTCGTAGAGGATCTTCTGCAGCTCGCGATCGATGAAGACGCGCTCGAGCTCGCCGGTGGCCCGCAGCAGGTGCAAGAGGCGCCAGGTGCGGCGCGCGTCCAGGTTGCGCGCGTCCATCTCGCGCCAGTTGTAGCGCTTGGCCGGGTCGCGCACCTGGGGATAGCCCAGGTCCACGTCGCGCCCGGACTGGTGGGTCTGGTGCGGCTCGAGCTTGCCGCCCTTCGGCAGCGACATGCCGCCGACCAGCACCGGATCGGCCTTCGGCTCGAGCCGGGCCCAGGCGCGCAGCACCGTGTCGAGCAGCGCGACGGTGCGGCGCGTGCCCCACATCGTGCCGCGCGGGGCCTTGAGGATGCGCCCCTCGCCGTCGGGCATCGGGGCGCCGTGCTCCACCGAGCCCCTGTTGGCCTTGCCGACCGAGCGGCTGCGCTTGTCCGGATCGTGGCGGTAGACCACCAGCTCGGTCTCCGGCTTCAGGGCCTTGTCCAGGTCGAGCCCCTCGTTGAGCGCTTCCATGCGCCCGTGCGGGATGCGGAAGAAGTTCGCCACCCAGCGGGCGCTGCGCTCGCGCGTGAGCGTGAAGCGCACCTCGGTCGGGCGGCGCTTGAGCCACGGCTCCAGCACCGTCGGGCGGGCGGCGATGCCCCGCGGGTCCGGCGGACCCCGCTCGGCCGCGACACCCTCATCGCCTGTCGCCGACGGCGCCTGCTCCGCGATGCCGTCCTCCTCCGGCTCGGCCTGCGCCTGCTCCTCGATCACGCCCGCGCGATCGATCGCACCGAGCGGCGCGTCGGACACCACCACGAAGCTGCCCTCGATGTCGGTCTGCTCGGTGCTGATCCCGTGCCACCCCTGGGGCACGCGCGGCAGGGTGCTGTCGAAGATGCGGTGCGCATCGGGGGGGCTCAGATTCACGCAGCCGTGGCTGCGCGGGATGCCGTAGCGCTGGTGCCAGAAGGCCGCGTGCAGCGCGATGCTGCCCTCGAAGTACTGGGTCCAGGGCACGTCCTCGATGCGGTAGCGGTCGTCGCCGGCCTCGGGGCCCAGATCCGCCATCGTGTCGGTCACGCGCTTGCGCCGGATCTCGAACACCCCCGTGGGCGTGACGTGCTCGGGCAGCCCCGTCGAGACCAGCGTGGCGTAGGCCGGCCGGCCCCCCTCGTAGAGCACGACCGTCTGCTGGTGCAGATCCACATGCACCCACGGTGCGCCCGCCGGCACCTGCGACGGCCGCGGGACCTCCCGCGCCACAGCCGCGAACCAGCTCTTCAGGTAACGCGTCCCGCCGGGCGTCTCGATCTCGTGCACGAGCTTACCGCCCATGCGTCGCAGCCCGCGCCAGCCCGGCAGCGCCGTCATCCGCTCGATGGCGGCGGCCTCGTGATCGTTACGCATGCGCAGCGTGCCGTCCTCGCGCTCCTTGGCGAACTGCGGCTGGGCAGCGCGCACGGTCCACGCGATCGGCAGCTTCACGTCCCCGCCCAGCTCCACGCCCGTGAACGCGCCACGCGCCCGATAGCGCTCGAGCTGGGACTGCTTGACGTAGGCGCCGCCGATGGTGCGCACGAAGCGCCGCTTGGCGCGCACCTCGCTGCCATTGCTCGACACGAAGAACTTGTGCTCGAGGTAGCGTGCGGTCACCTCCGTGCCCTTGGGACCGATGTCGAGCTCGCCGGCGCGGTAGCGCATCGCGCGCTGCTCGTCCTTCTGCATGAGCTCGCGAAAGTGGGCGGCCTTGGCCTCGGCGGCCCGCTGCTCGTCGCGCGAGGGCAGCCGGTGGTAGGACGGCACCGCCGTCTCCTTCACCAGGTAGTAGTCGTAGGGCAGCGGCTCGTCGCGCGCGGGCGACGGCACCACCACGGCGCCGCGCGCCTTCGCCTCCTGGGCCTGGCCGGTCTTCCAGCCGCCATCGCTCGGCGGCTCGACCTCGATCGCGCCCTCGCGCATCTCGAGCCCCTCGCGTGTGCACACGAAGCCGCGCGGGGAGATCGCGCGGAACCCGCGCCGGCACCCGCGCACCTTGCCAACCACCTCGCCGCCCAGCCGCACCTGCGCGCCGGTCCGCAGCCAGCCCATCACCGAAGCGTCGAGCTTCGGCTTCTCGAACACCTTGAGCTCGGTGCCGATCACCACCGCGTGCATCGGATACTCGGCGTCGAGCCGCGCCTGAGCCTCCGCGCGGGCCTTCGCCTCGGCTTCCGCGCGCTCGCGCGCGGCCACCTCCTCGGCGCTCGGCCCCGGCTGATCCTCCGCGCCGGCACCGGAGCCCGCACGCTCCTGCCCCGCGTCCGACTGGCACCCCACGACCAGCAACGCCACCCACAACCACGAGCCGGAAAGCCACGAGCGCATCTCAGCCGGCCCGTCGATACCAGCCGACGCGACCAGGTGCAAACGGGCGCGTGCCTTGTACGCGAGGGCAGCGCGGGCCAGGATTGCCCGCAGGCCGCAAGGGGGCAGCCGACATGACTGCACACTCGACCCTGAGCACGCTGCTCGATTCGGGCGGGCCGGTGATTCGCTACCGCGTGGCGCGGGAGCTGCTCGGCGACGCGAGGCAGGCGCGAACATGCCAGAGCGCCTTGCTCGAGTCGCGCCAGGTCGGTCGCTGGCTCGACGCGTTGCCGCGCACCTTGCCGCTCGAGCCACTGCCGCTCGGCAGCATCCACGGCGGGGGCGAGGCCGCGCTCGAGACGGTGCTGGGCAAGCTGATCTTTCTCGGGCTGCACGCGGGCATCGACGTCTTCGGTCGGCGCGTCGCTCCGGTGCGTCGATGGCTGGAGGCCTCGCGAGAGTGGGCGGACCAGCATTCCTTCGGCGCCTTCGCGCGCAGCCTGCTCGGCTCCCAGCTCGCGCTCGCCGGCTACCGGGACGCGCCGGAGGTGCAGGCGGTGGTGCGCGAGCGTACTGCCGCGATCGACGGCTGGGTGAAGAAGGGCTCGCTCCAGATCCACGTTCCCTGGGGTCCCGACGACCGTCCCACGCCGTTTCACCGGCGCCGGCCGCTGATCGATCCGACGCTCTATGACCGCGGGGGCTTCGCGCTGCCCTGGCATCACGACCTGCACCTGCTCGGCGCGCTGCCGGCCCGGCGCCGCCGGGGCGGCCCCGTGCAGCGCATCGTCGCTCGGGTGCTCGAGCCCGGCTTCCAGGCGCTCGACTGGTCCTACGGCATGGTGCGGGTGGACTCGCGGCGCTTCATGGTCTCGGGCTGGCAACCCGCGCTTCCCGGCTACCCGAGCGCACCAGGGGGCAAGGCCGCCTCGAACCTGATAGCCGCGCTACTGATGATGGCGCCCTTCCCGGCGGCCCGATCCCATTCCTGGTTCGTCGCCTGCCTGTCGCACCTGGACCAGTTCACCGACGACGACGGCGGATCCTGCTTCCCCGCCAGCTACCTCCGCGACCAACGCAGCGGCTACTGGCCCTGGGCACGCATGCGCCTCGAGGACGCCCGCAACAGCCCCCGCACCCGCCGCCTCGAGTCCACCTTCTGGCGAGCCAAGCTGGACCAACTCCAGACCACCTGAGCCCGTCGGTACGAGGTCGGTAGCTCGGCCTGAAATCGGGCGAGGTTCGTTCAGGAGCGCGCGCGCCCGGAGCAGCGACCGGAGGCGTACTGGAAGTACGTCGAGGATTGCTGCGAGGACGCTGAACGCAGGCGAAGCCGCTCCTGGGCGAACCTCGCCCGCTTTCAATCCTTGCGGAGGCCGTCGGGGATTATTACTTCCACCTCGTCGAGGTCGTAGCCGTCGACGTGGACCGACATCGTGTGCCTGGCGACGTCCTTGAGGACGGTCTGGACGCGGGGGTCGCCGGTGGCGCGGTTGTCGTGCTGCTGAGTGAGCGCGAATAGGCGGCGGTTGGCGTAGCGCAGCTGCGAGACGAGCATGCGCGTGAGCTGGGCGCGCATGCTGTCGAAGTCGCTGCGCGCGAGCTGGTAGCCCTTCAGCTCGGTCACCGCGACCGCGTCCGCCGAGCGCGGCTGGCCATCGACCAGGGCCAGCTCACCGATCATCTCGCCGGGTCCGATCAGGGCCACTTCCAGGGGCATGGCCCGCTTCTGGCTCGGATCCGCGATGCGCACCGCCGCCTGACCCTTCTCGACCACGAAGAGGCTGTCGGCCTGCTCGTCGCGGCGGGCACAGGTGCTCGCCCGGCGCGAAGCGCACCACCTTGGCCATGCGCAGCACATCCATGATCTCGTCGATGCTGAGGTCCGCAAAGAGGGGCAGCTGCTTGAAGTACGCGGCGACCTGCAAGGGCGTGTGCCACAGCTTGAGCTTATCGCGAAACCGCGAGGCTGCGGCGCCCATACCCATGGTACATGGGAGCCATGAGCTCGCCCGCCCGTGCGGCCTCGGTGGCCGCCGGCGCCTTGCTGGCAATCGCGCTGCACTGGTTACAGCCGGCGCTGGCGGTCGCCGGCAGCGTCGTTGCCCTACTCGCGGCGGTGGTCGGCATCGCAAAGCTCAACACGGTCCACGCGCGACTGGCCTACAATGTGGCATCGGTGGGGTACTTCGCGACAACCTACCTGGGCAGCGGCTCCCTGCTGCTGGGGCTCGCCGCGCTGAGCACGATCCTGCTGTTGCTGCGCTTCTACGAGACCGGCGCACGGGTGAGCGGGGACCTGGGGGACTTCTCACCGGGCGTGGCGCTGATCCTGAGCCTGATCTTCCTGCTGCTCGCGTGGCCCGTGGGTGACTGGGGCTGGGCGCTCGCACCCGGGCTGCTGGGCAGCGCCATGCTCACGGTGGCCTCTACCCGGGCGGCGCTCGGCAATCGCAGGGACTACGCCGCCTTCCGGCAGCGTCTGTCGGAGGGGATGATCGCGCCGGACTTCGAGCTGCCGGTCACGGCCCCATCGGGCGAAGCCAGCGGCTTCGCCCTGTCGGCACGGCGCGGCGGCTGGGTGCTGCTGTTCTTTCTGCGCGGCACCTGGTGCCCGGTCTGCCAGATGGTCGCCCGCGTCTACCAGAAGCAGCAGGAGTCGTTGAAGGAGCGCGGCGTCGAGCTCGTGGTGGTGAGCCCTACCGCCGGCGCACAGACCGAGGCCTTCGCGCGCTCGCTGGGCCTGACCTACACGATCGTCCACGACGAGCAGCAGGTGGTGGCCGACGCCTACCACGCCAAGCAGAGCTTCGACGACCCGCGCAGCAAGCCGGTCCTGCCCGTGGCGATCCTGGTCGATCCCGCCGGCATCATCCGCCACATCAGCAATATCGACGATCCCCGCCTGGCCGCGGATCCGGACGCGCTCGACGCCATCCTCGCCCGGGCCGCACAGGCGGCCTGAATCCCTGAGCCCGGCCGCGCGTCTCACCCCCATGCAGGCGCTCGCGGCATTCCTCGCCTTCACGCTCGCCGGCCTGCCCGCGGCGCTGACGCCGCCTGCGCCCACCATCACCGACCCGGTCGGGCGCTTCCCGGTGGTGCTCCACGTCGCCGTGGACGACGACGGGGCGCCTGTGCTCGACGAGGCCGCGATCGCCGACTGGTTCCGCGTCGCCCAGGGGCACTTCGCCCCGGCCGGCATCGAGCTCGCACCCGAGGCGCGCCCCCTGCCGGCCGGCTGGCACACCCTCGAGAGCTTCCGCGATCGCCATCGCCTCAAGCGCTTCCTGGTACCCCGCAGGATCAACGTCTTCGTGCTGGGCGAGATCCTCGACCCGGTCGCCTCAGCAGCCACCGAGCGCGCCGCCACACGCGCCGGCTTCGAACCCAGCGGCCGACTGGCCGGCGCACACATCGAGTCGCCCCGACACACGCCCGCCACCTACGTCATCCTCAGCGCCAAGCACGGCTCGGCCCTCTCGCTCACCCACGAGCTCGGCCACTTCTTCGGCGTCGCCCACCACCGTGACCCCGACAACATCATGAGCTACGGCGCCACCCGCTCCCGCTTCGACGCCCGCCAGCTGAAGACCTTCCGCAGCCGCGCCAAGCGCCATCGCCGTGACCGCACGATCGCCGTCGAGCGCTGACACCCGGTCTGCCTGCGCTGGCGATGCTCGCCTCCATTGATCGACCGCAAGGCGGCGTGACCCGCCTGGGTGTGTTCAGGTGTACGCGCCCCATCGGGTCCTAAGTTCTCGGCAGGCGAAGCCCAGGCGCCGCGCGCGCACGCACCCGGGAGGGACTCATGGCAAGTCTACGGACGCTGCGCTGCGATGGCGAGCAGCGCGCCTTGGATCAGCCCGAAGTAGCTCGGCAGCGCACAGCACGTCGTGCATGCGTAGAGCCGTGCCCGCCGCCGGAAGGCGGGGTCGTGCGTGATCATCATCAACACGCCCTCAACCGCCACGCTGAGAGCCGCCACCAGCGCCACAGCCCACAAGGACTCCCCAAGATGCACCATCCATCCGAGCTCAGGCGCCTCGGGTGGCCCCAGCGGCTGTCTCCAGCAGCACCACCGCCCAAGCCCACTCGAATCGTCGAGGTTTGCTCAGGAGGGAGCGCGCCCACCGCCGCCAGAAGGTGCGGAGGAGGAGCGCAGCGACGACGACCTCGCGGGAAGGGGGGCCCCGGCCGGCTT
>JAPPOT010000556.1 GCA_028817855.1 Myxococcales bacterium | reverse complement strand
GGGAAGGGCGTGTGGAAACCGGCGCCCTCGGGCTTCATGCCCATCGTGAAGATCGAGATCAGCTCGTCATCCGAGTAGCCGCCGGTCTGCTGCGGCGTGTGCTCCACGTCGAGCGCGGTCGCCAGCGAGCTGTGGCAGTTGCGGCAGGAGAGGTTGTTCGGCAGCTCGAAGCCGGCGCCGGCGTCGATCGCCATGCCGTCGGGGCCGATCAGGCCGCCCTCCGTGAACGTGTACATCCCGCCGTCGGAGTCCACGAAGCCGCCGTCCACGCTCGTGAACATCTCGCCGTCGCTGCCGATGAAGCCACCGTCGACACGCATGAACATCGAGTCGGGCGCGTCCGGGAACTCGATCTCGTTGTTGTAGCGCATCTCGCCGACCTCCCAGTCGTCGGGAGTGGCGTCGGTGATGTGCAACTCCGCCGAGCCGCTCAGCGCGCCGGCGCGCGCGATGATCTGAACCGTGCCGGGCTTGCGGGTGGTGATCAGGATGCCGCCGGTCTTGCTGTCCGGCGCCATGTCGACCGCGTCGGCCGGATTGGCGCCCCCCTTGCTGCCGCGCACGCCCTGCACGATGGCGGGCAGCTTGTCCTCGTGCACACCGTCATAGGCGGAGTACATCGGGTTGAAGAGCAGCGTCAGGTCGTCCCCGACGGGCTCGGTGTCGTCCTCGGTCGAGACCGTCGTCCCGTCGTCGCCAGCGCTGCTGCTGTCGTCGCCGTCGCCGTCCCCATCGCCGTCGCCGCTGGAGGTGTCGTCGCCGCCGCCGTCGCGACCGCCCTCTTCGGACGAGTCGTCCCCGTCACCCGAGCTCGTGCTCGACGAGCAACCCACGACCGCTCCGAAGAGCGCGGAGATGATTACGAAGGTTCTCCAGATACTCGACATCTTGTCACTTCCTCCCGCGGCTTCGCTTCATCCCACGGCTCGGGCGATCTGAAAAGGGGCCCGCCTGGGTCCGTTCAATCTTTCACCAAAGGCAATGCCGATGGCCCCATTTGCGGAGCCGGGGAGCGGCCCGTCGCCCCATCCGGCTACCTCCGTTGACCAGCCTCCGTCCCACAGGGCGACACCCCTTGAGCAAAGGAGGCGAGAAGGATCTTGCGCATGCCCTGGAGCCACGCCTCGTGGTGGGTCCGCAGCGGGCCCAGCCCGTACACTGGCGTGCAATGCCGCGGCGGCGCGAGACAGCATTCGCCCTGATCGCAGCGCTGACGCTGTGCGGGTGCGCCTCCGACGATGGCAGTGCGGCCGCGCCGAATGACGCCGGCTCGGAGAGCCTCCTTGAGCGCCCCTGCACGACAGCATGCGCCGACAGCAGGCGGCGCGACTGCGCCGGCGCCCCCCTGGCCTCCGACACCGATGCCAAGGGCGCGGGATCGGTCGTCAGGTAGAACGAGCCGAACGCACCACCCCTCGCCTGAGGCGTGCAGCGAGCGCCTCGACGCGCTCTGCGAGCTCCGGAGGCTGCGCGACCTCGAACTCCTCGCCGATTGCGGCGACGTGTAGAGCGAGCGCGTCCAGGGAGTGGCCATCGGACTCGAACTCGCAGCGGTTGTCGCCAACGCGCCTCAGGTGCCCCGCGAGCGAAGGGGCCTGCTGTGCCACGCGCTCGGCGGGCGCATGGAAGGTCACGCACACATGCATCGTGTCGCCGCGCGCTGCAATCGACCGCTCGACATAGGCGGCCGTGTCCCCGCCCGGCACCGCGCGGGGCGTGAAACGCTCGCCGGACCTGGGCTCGTCCTGGATCCGATCGACGCGGAACGTCCGCCAGTCACCGCGGTCCACATCCCAGGCGACCAGGTACCACCGTGCCCCCGTGTGCACCAATCCGTGTGGCTCGACGAGGCGCTCGCGGGTGCTTCCCTTCCTGTCGCCGTAGCGAAACGACGACCGCTCGTGATCGCGGCACGCGGCCGCCAGCCCGGTGAGCGTCGTGGCGTCGATCTGCGGGTCCGCGAAGTACAGCGGCGCGACCGCGCTGTGCATCGCCCGCACCCGCGCACGCAGGCGCTGGGGGAGCACGCGCTCCAGCTTGGCGAGGGCGCGCACCGCCGCCTCCTCGATGCCGGTGACCGTCCCCGCTGCGGCAGTCCGCAATCCGAGGACTACCGCGAGTGCCTCGTCCTCGGCGAGCAGCAGCGGCGGCAGCGTCGCACCCGCGCCGAGCTGGTAGCCGCCCGCCACGCCGACGCTCGAGTCGATCGGATACCCGAGGGCACGAAGTCGATCGACGTCGCGGCGCACGGTGCGTTCGGTGACCTCGAGCCGGTCAGCGAGCTCGGCCCCGGTCCAGAAGCGCCGCGCTTGCAGCAGCGCGAGCAGACGCAGAAGTCGTGCGGAGGGCCCCGGCATGGCGGCTCAGGATACGTCTATTGAGGACCAAATATGTCCTCAATCGGATCCAGGGTGCCCAGTAAAGGAGAACCCCGATGTCGATGACCCTCTACGCCGCTCCCTTGTCCAGCGCCACGCCGGTGGTTCACGCGCTCTGTGAGCTCGAAATCCCGCACGAAGTCGTCCTGCTGGACCTCCTGGCCGGTGATCAACACCAGCCCGAGTTCCGCGCGCTCAACCCCAATGCCCAGGTCCCGACGCTGGTCGTCGACGGGGCCCCGATCTTCGAGGCGCTTGCCATCCTGCAGTGGTTGGGCGACCGCTTCGGCCTCGCGCGCGGGCTGTGGCCGGCGGCCGAGGATCCCGCGCGCCTCGAGGCCCTGTCGTGGAGCACGTGGGCCTACGTGACCTTCGGTAGCGCCCTCAAGCGCTTCCTGCAGGCGACCGGCGCTCGCGTTCCCGAGGCGCTGCGTCACCCGGTCCAGGCGAAACACACGCAGGACGAGCTCCAGGGGCTACTGGGCCTGCTCGACGCGCGCCTTGCAGCGCGCCGCTTCTTGCTCGGCGATGACTTCACCCTCGTCGACCTCATCGTGGCAAGCGTCGTCTCCTACGGCGCCCATTGCGGCGTTTCGACGGATGGGCACGCTGGCGTCGAGGCATGGCTCGAGCGCTTCCACGCGCGACCTGCCTACCAGAAGGCGTGGGCGCCAGCGGCCGGGTAGGGCGTGGTCCGCGCTCAGCTGCGGAACGGAAGCGGGCCGTGGAGTCACGCCACGTGTTGCTACGGGGCTACACGACAAGCACGATACCGGAGATTCTCGCTCGGCATTCGACTTGCATAGGCTCGACCAAAGCAACTCGACGGGCGCGAGTCTTCCCCGAGAGGAAGGCGTTGCCCCGAACAGTCGGTGCCGTCGGGCGGCCAGTCCGGGGGCAGGTTCTCTCCGAAGCGTGAGTCCGGCTCTAGCCCGGCGCCAGAGCCCTCGGGCAGGCGCAGATCCGATCCGACGCTCCCGGGAAGACAGCTTGGCGAGGATCGCCGGACGGATAGTAGGGGCCCTGATAGCTGCAACCCGTGGCAGTCGCAGCTTCGCAGATGTCAGCGATCATCGGGGCTACCTGCCGTGCTCTCAGATGGACTGCATGACCAAGCCGATGAGTGACCCGAGAATCATTATGTAACTGGTGAATGAGCTCATCACCGCGCCAGGCATCCGCTTCTCTGGCGCTCTGCGGTATCCAAGAAAGTAGAGGATGCGACCTATCAAGAAGACGGCTCCCAGTCGGGTTGCCCAAGTGGGGCTCACGTAGTGGGCAAAGGCGTAGATTGCGGGGATGAACAGAACCAGCTGCTCGGCGGTGTTGACTAGAAACCTGTTGTAGCGCTCCCATCGTTCGTTTCCCGCAGTGGCTGGCGGGTCGACTTTGTATTTTTCTCGCGTTCCACCGACAAGGCG
>JAPPOT010000064.1 GCA_028817855.1 Myxococcales bacterium | reverse complement strand
CTGCGCCGCCATGCGATCATGCGACCACAGCGCCTCCGCCCATTGTTGGCGGCGTGCGATGCGACCCATAGCAGCCAGGCGCTCGCCGGCCGCGCTGAGATCGCCGCGCAGGATCAACGCGCCGTGGCTCGCCGCGAGCGCCTCCATCGTCACCCACGTGACCGGCGTGCGGTCACGGGCGATCATCTCGTCGGCGATCCCGAGCAGCGCATCGATGTCGTCGGGACCGCTCTGGGCGTAGAGCTGCGCGTGCAGCGCCTCGAACAACGCCACGTCGTCGTCCAGCTCCCGCGCCAGGGTCAGGGCCTGCCCGGCCAGCTCCTTGCTGCGCCCCATCTCCAGCGCGTAGGGCGGGATCAGCGCCAGCTGGCTCAGCGCACTGATGCGCACCCGCCCGGCCCCCTCGGGCGCGGCCGCGCGTGCCTGCTCCAGTAGCTCGCGCGCGCGCTCGTCCGAGTGGACCGCCATCAGGTGGCTCGGCCGCAGCACACGCGCCGCGCGTACCAGCAGGTCCCAGTAGCCCTGCTCGCGCCCCAGCTCCTCCAGCTCCGCGACGGTGCGCTGGGCATCGGCGCCACGCCCCGCGAAGCCCTGTTGCTGCGCGCGCGCGAGCAGCAGCTCCGCCCGGTCGCGGGGTCGCGTCTCCGGATCGAGGGCCTGGGCCTCCAGCGCCCAGCCGTAGAAGGTCGCCGCGTCCGTGAACGCCTGCAGCCGCGCCGCGGCCCGCGCCGCCTCGGTGGCGGCGGCGGCGACCTGGGCAGGCTCGCCGAGGGACAGGGCCCGGTAGCGGTGATGGGCGATCTCCGCCAACCGGGAGCGATCGGCAGACCGCCGCGAGAGCGTGTCCGCGATGCGGTCGTGGATGCGCGCCCGGGTCCCGGGCGAGAGCGCCTCGTAGAGCGTGCCGCGCAGTAGCGCGTGACGGAAGCGGTAGCGGCTCGGCGAGTCGGCGACCAGCAGCTGGGCCGTCACCGCCTGCTCGATCGCCTCCAGCAGCGGCTCGGGCTCGAGCCCCGTGACCGACCGCAGGGTAGCCACGTCCAGCACCTCTCCCACCACGCTGGCGGTCTCCAGCACCTCGCGCGTGCCCCCATCCAGCCGCTCGATCCCGGCTCGGAGCACGGCGCGGGCCGACTCGGCAGGCTGAATGCGCTCCGGATCAAGTGCGCCGAGCGCCGCCGCTCCGTGCTGGGCGATCAGTCCCCTCACGGTGTGCAGCAGGAAGAGCGGATTGCCCGCGCTGGCGCGATGCAACGCACTGGCGAGCTCCTCGGCGGGCGACGAGGGCGCCAGCGCATCGACGTAACGCCCAACCTCCTCGGGCGTGAAGGGCTCGAGCGCGACGCGCTCGACGTGCCGCGACAACCGGCGCAGGGCGCGCGTGGTGCGGCCTTCGCCGCCGCGCCGCGCGCTCACCACCAACACCCGCATCCGCGCGAGGTCGGGCGCGAGGAACGCCAACAGCTGAAGGCTTGCCTCGTCCGCCCACTGCAGATCGTCCAGAAGCATCAACACCGGCACCGAGCGCGCGGCGTCCTGCAGAAGCTCACTGACGCCCTCGAAGAACCAGAAGGTCGCGCCCGCCCCGCCGCCCGGCGCATCCCCAGGTCCGGGAGGATCGGCGCTGCGCAACCGGTCGAGCAGCTCCTGGCCGCGCGTCTGAAGCGCAGGCTGTTCGCGCACCAGGGCCACGAGCACCTGCGTCCAGGGCCAGAGCGCGGGCGCGACCCCGTCCTCGCTGGTGCGCCCGGCCCAGACCGCGATGCCCTGATCGCGCGCGTTGGCGGCGAGCTCCTCCATGCAGCGCGTCTTGCCGATCCCGGCGCTTCCGACCAGGGTACAGAGCCCGCCCCGGCCGGCCTCCGCCGACGCGAGGCGCTCGCGCAACCCCGTCATCACCGACTCGCGCCCGACGAAGGGTGGCTCGAGCCACGGGTCAGGCGACGTCTCGGGCGTCGCCTGGGCCGGCGGGGCGCTCGGACGTTCGCCCAGCACTTCCACCTCGGCGACGAAGCGGTAGCCGCGACCGTAGATCGTCTCGATCGGCGCCTTGGCTCGCCCCTTCTGGCCCAGCGCTGCGCGCGCGTGGTTGACCGCCCACGGAACCGCGCCCTCGTTGACGTGGCTGTCGGCCCAGAGTGTGTCGAGCAGCTCCTCCTTGGTCACCACCCGGCCACGGCCCTCGATCAGGTGCCGCAGCAGGTCGAAGACCTTCGGAGTCACGTGCAGCGGGCTACCGCCACGCGTCAGCGTGTAGGCCTCCACATCCAGCTCATGCTCACCGAAGCGATACCGCACCATCGACACCCAGACCCCGACCCGGCGTCGCCTGGTGCGCCACGAGCTGCGCACCTGACCCCACCGCACCCTCTACCCCGTATACCCAACCGCGAAAAGCGGCTCAGGCCCACCCCTGTGACGGGAAAACCAGCAGGCGCGTTCCCACCTTGTACCGCACGGGACAACCGATCCCGCAGTGCATGAATGGGTGTCGCGCCCATATCGCGCGGCCCCCACGGAGGACACCTCGTCGCGACCCATGCGTCCACTGTGGGAGTCACGCTGCTGCAGTGAGCCCACCGCGCACAGGCGTCCCCAACGAGCACCTACCATTTACGGACATCTCGCAGTATCGGCTGGCGGTGGACATCCCGCAGGAGCGGCCCTGCTCGAGCTGCTGCACCATCGGCTGGCCGCCGTGCGAGCCCGCGCCCTCGCTACTCCAAGAGCCCCGCCACGCCGTACATGTGGCGCCAGGCCGGCTCGAAGATGAAGCTCCCGTCCTGGGCGGTCGGCGACGAGCCGTGCACCACCACCGAGCAGTGCGGATAGTCGTTGGGCTCCGAGGTGATCAGCTGGTGGGCGCCGCCGTAGGGCGCGCTCTGCCCGTCGATGCTCGTCGGGTCGCCCGGCAGCCCGGCGGAGGCCCAGCTGGAGAGGTGGCCATCGTGCTGGGGATCGCCCGTGTGGGACAGGCCGTAGTACTCGGAGATCGGCGTGGCGGGGCTGTCGCCGACATCCCACCAACCACCCGAGTGCATCACCACGCGCCAGAAGGTTCGACGGGTGCCGAACAGGCCCGCGCTGGAGGCACCGTGGGAGATGCCAGCGATGATCACCTCCGAATCGCGCAAGGAGCTGTCGTCGTTCAGGTAGTAGCCCCAGTCCCCGCCCGGGTTTGCGGTGGTCAGGTGCTCGAGCATGGCCAGCACACGCGCCTCGGCGCTGTTGGCTCGCGAGATGTCGACCACTCCGGAGACCGCCTCGCCCGTCAGCGCCTCCCAGCGCGTGTCCTCGTTGCAGCTGCCTCCCTGGCCCGAGCACGCGCTGCCCCAGGCGTTGTTGTAGTGCGGGATCACCACGTGGAAGCCCATCTCCGCCAGCTTGCGCCCGTGGTTGCGCCAATCTCCGGGTGAGTTGTTCGCCCCCGGCAGGAAGAAGACGAGCTTGCCGAGCGGCTCGGCCCGTGTGTCCAGCTGCGCGAACTGATCGGCGATGTACTGATCGGCGGCGGGGTCGAGCACCGACGGATCCAGCACGTGCTCGTGGAGGTCCGGGTTGGTGCGGTCGACGTTCGGGCCTTCGTCCACGGCGCCGGCGTCGGGGTCGCCCGCGTCCGTCGTGGCCCCGTCGGACGGCGTCCCGCCGTCGACCGGGGGCGTCGTGCCGTCGGCTTCCTGACCGGCATCCGACGGCGCCCCGCCATCCACCTCCGTACCCTCGTCGGAGGCCGCCGGCGTCATCGGTTCCGCGGCGTCGCCGTCACCCCCCTGCCCACCGGCCCCGGTCCCGGCGGTCGGAGGTCCACCCGCAC
>JAPPOT010000426.1 GCA_028817855.1 Myxococcales bacterium | reverse complement strand
GGGTCGTCGTCGCTTGCGCTCCTCCTCCGGGTGCTGTGAGGGAGATGGGTGCCGCATGTCACTGCGTCGGGCCCAGGGGCCCGACCTACTTCGCCGAGGAATCGGCTCGTGTCACCGGCGGCCCCAGGTGGGCGATCGCACTCCCGGGTACGGGCTCGGGTGCGGGCAAGAGCTCCGGTTCGGGTTCGGGCTCCGATGGCGTCCGCAGGGCGTCCCCACCTCGACGGATCATCTTTGATGAGGCCCCGGGGCAAGTGGGGATTCCGCCGACCCAGGCGCGCGGGGGCTGGGGCTGCAAGCCCCAGTGGAGGAGCGCGCAGCGCGACGGAGCCTGAGGCGATCGAGCCGTGAGCCCGCACGCAGTGGCGGCGCATCGCCTCGAAGCCGTGAGATCGAATCCGCCCTGAGGCGATCGAAGGCACGAGCAAGCGCCCCGGCGGCGCCCACCGTAGCGAGCACGCCCTCGCTCGCCCGCCCCCTATCAGCCCCGAGCAGCTCGGCCTGCACAGATCGATTTCGAGGCGGAGTCGTCCAAGGGGCATGACGTTCTTCACGAAGGTCCCAGTGGCGTTGGTGCTTGGATCGCTGGCAGCCTGCTCGCCCGGCGCTCAGTCCGACAGAGCAGGCTCGATGGCACCGCCCCCACCCGCGGGGCCCACCCGGACCATCTCGGTACACGGCGAGGCCGAGCTGACGGCGCCCAACGACCAGGTCGAGCTGCGCCTGGGCGTCACCACGACTCACCGTTCGCTGAAGCGGGCGAGCAGCGACAATGACGCGCGCATCGCACGTGTGCTCGAGCTGGCCCGCGAGCTTGGACTGGACGACTCGCAGGTGCGCACGAGCGACCTGTCGATGATCCCGCAGTACGGCTACCGCGGTCGCCCGAGAATCATTGGCTTCGAGGTCCGCAACACGCTGACGATCACGCTCGACGATCCCGGGAAGCTGGACGGGCTGATCGGGCCGGCGCTCGAAGCCGGTGCGACCGACCTGTATGGGGTGACGTTCACCGTGCAGAAGGATGACGCGCTGCGAGAACGGGCCCGCGCGGCCGCGATCGAGGACGCCGTGGGCAAAGCGCGCTTCATGGCCCAGGCGCTCGGGGCCGAGCTCGGCGAGGTGCTCGCCGTCCGCGAGCAGGGCGTGCCCGCGGCGCAGTCGCTACTGGCCGTGGCGGAGGAGGCCAAGCCGAAGCGGGCGGGGGAGACCGTGGCGCCCGGCCGATCCAGCATCCACGCGGGCATCTACGCCGTCTTTGCGCTCGAGTGAGGGCAACAGGGCCTTGCGCCGGGGCCCCAGCTGACCCACACCTAGTGCTCCGGCTGGCCCGGAGCACTGCCCCATGTCGCCCTTCGCCATCGCCTCCCTGGTGGGCGTCGCCGCTGTCGTCGCGGTGGCCTATTCGCTGCGCGGACGCTTTTACGCGATCTACTCGGGCGTGCTGCTCGGCCTGATGAGCCTGATCGGCAGCGCGATGTACGGGCGCTTCGAGCCGCTCGGCTATGGGCGCGAGTACCTGCACGCCGTCACCTTCCTCAACTTCCTGATGCTCGTGGTGCCGGCCATGCGGCCGCTGCCGTACCGGCTGCTGGTCAGCATCCCGGCCGCCTTCTACCTGGCGGGCACCCTGCTGGCCTTCCCGTGGGCCCTGCTCGGCGCCTTCGGCATCGAGGTGCCGCTGCCCTGGTTGCCGTACGCTGCCGCGGCCATCGGTGTCGCCGAGTCCCTGTGGACGCGCGAGAGCGAGGTGGACATCGTGCTCGACGGGCGCGACGTGGGCGAGCTCAAGCGCCATCCCAAGGGCGACCCGGCCCACGTCGAGCGCCCCCTGCGTCTCGTGCAGATCACCGACCCGCACCTGGGGCCCTTCATGTCGGTGCCACGCCTGCGGCGCATCTGCGAGCGCGCGGTGGCCCGCGAGCCGGACCTGATCGTGCTCACCGGCGACCTGCTGACGATGGAGTCGCGGCGCACGCCGGAGACCCTCGACGAGGCTCTGGCGCCGCTGGCCGAGGCGCAGGGCAAGGTCTTCGCCTGCATGGGCAACCACGACCACGAGGCGCCCGAGCTGGTGCGCACCGTGCTCGCCAAGCACGGCATCCGCCTGCTGGTCGACGAGGCCGAGGTGATTGAGACCGCCGCCGGCCCAGTGCAGATCCTCGGCATCGACCACTACTGGAACAACCGCCACGAGCGCTTCAAGGCCGTGTGCGAGGCCAATCCCAGACCCGACGGCATCATGCGCATCGTGCTGCTGCACGACCCGGGCGCCTTCCGCAGGCTCGGCGAGGGCGAGGGCGACCTGGTCCTGTCGGGGCACACCCACGGCGGACAGGTCGGCCTACTCACGCTGGGACTGCCCTGGACCTTCCTGTCCATGAGCTCGCGCATGCCCGACCACGGGCTGTGGGCGCGGGGCAGGGACCGGCTGTACGTGCACCGCGGCACCGGACACTACGGCTTCCCCCTGCGCGTGGGCGTGCCCGCCGAGCAAAGCCTGTTACAGGTGCACCGGCCCCACGACGGGTGAGGACCAGCCCGCTCGACGGCGGCGGAGGGGATTGCCGGCGCGCTCCCAGGCATGTTCCTCTGGCTTCGTTGGGCCGCCGCCCGATGGTGGCGCATGGCGGCGACGCCAACGTGGACCTGTACAACCGGGCGCAGCAGCTTCAATGGGGCCGCCGCTCGATGGCGGCGGATGGACAGCAGGGAGAGCTCGCTGCCATGGGTCGATATCGAGGCTTCAATGGGGCCGCCGCTCGATGGCGGCGGATGGCGCTCTCGCTGTTGGATGTCTTCTAGGCTCATTGCATGCTTCAATGGGGCCGCCGCTCGATGGCGGCGGATGGCGCTCTCGCTGTTGGATGTCTTCTAGGCTCATTGCATGCTTCAATGGGGCCGCCGCTCGATGGCGGCGGAAGGTCGGCCTCGACGAGCCGAAGGGCGGCGACAACGAAGAGCTTCAATGGGGCCGCCGCTCGATGGCGGCGGAAGGGGGCCTGCAGCGCAAGGCCCAGGGCATGGAGCAGATCGTGCTTCAATGGGGCCGCCGCTCGATGGCGGCGGAAGGTCGGCCTCGACGAGCCGAAGGGCGGCGACAACGAAGAGCTTCAATGGGGCCGCCGCTCGATGGCGGCGGAAGGGGGCCTGCAGCGCAAGGCCCAGGGCATGGAGCAGATCGTGCTTCAATGGGGCCGCCGCTCGATGGCGGCGGAAGGTCGGCCTCGACGAGCCGAAGGGCGGCGACAACGAAGAGCTTCAATGGGGCCGCCGCTCGATGGCGGCGGAAGGGGGCCTGCAGCGCAAGGCCCAGGGCATGGAGCAGATCGTGCTTCAATGGGGCCGCCGCTCGATGGCGGCGGAAGGTCGGCCTCGACGAGCCGAAGGGCGGCGACAACGAAGAGCTTCAATGGGGCCGCCGCTCGATGGCGGCGGAAGGGATGCAGCAGCCGTTCATCAGCGCCTCGGTGCGCACGCTTCAATGGGGCCGCCGCTCGATGGCGGCGGAAGGTCCGCCTGATCCGCGACTACGATGCGGGCAAGGTCGCGCTTCAATGGGGCCGCCGCTCGATGGCGGCGGAAGGCTTCTTTGTGGCGCTCCCAAAGCTGTTGCTTGATGGCGCTTCAATGGGGCCGCCGCTCGATGGCGGCGGAAGGAAGCTTGTGCGCACCACTTGGGAGCGCGGCCTGCAAGCTTCAATGGGGCCGCCGCTCGATGGCGGCGGAAGGCGGAGATGAATGACGCGGCCGCCATCGTTCCCACGATGCTTCAATGGGGCCGCCGCGCGATGGCGGCGGAAGGATAGCGTAGACCGGAGAGCGG
>JAPPOT010000448.1 GCA_028817855.1 Myxococcales bacterium | reverse complement strand
ACATCCAGCTGTGCATTCCCGATGGCATCGACCTGGTCGAGATCGGCGTGGACACGATCATCGAGCAGCTGTGCAGGCTCGAGGTGGGCTGCTGCACCGAGGAAGAGCGCGACTTCAAGTTCGGCGGCGGCCTCGGCACCGAAGAGGACTGCATCGAAGCCTTCGCCGACCTGGTGAACAACGGCTTCTCGCCCGACTTCCTCGGCACCGAGGAGACCGGCAGCCTGATCAACAACATCATCTCGATCGCCCAGGCCCTGAACGACACGGGCGTGCGCGTCGAGCTGGACAGCGATGCGATCGAGGCCTGCGCGACGGACCTCGAGGCGCGCGAATGCCCCGACGAGTCCGAAGACCTGCGCAAGGGTCCTGGCAAGGGCTACTACTACGGCATCTGCGGGGGCGATAAGGGCCCCCCGCCCTACTACATCGAGACCTGCAGCCTGAACGATCTGGTCAACGGCCTCCAGGAAGAGGGCGAGGCCTGCCGCCGCGCTGACGTGTCCGGCCTTAGCGAGATCGACGACTGCGCCGAAGGCCTGGTCTGCCGCAACGCCGGCGACGGCGACGAGGGCATCTGCCTGCCGCCGCCGGAGGCAGGTGAGGCGTGCCGCGACGACGGCGACTGCATGACCGGCCCGAGCGGCCCCATGCTCTACTGCGACCTGGCGGCAGGCGCCTGCGCCGAGAAGGGTGGCGAGGGTGACGACTGCTCCTATCAGGATCCGACCTTCACCGACCTGCGCGGCAACTTCGAGGGCGTCCCCGCTCCTGACGAGCGCATGGAGTGCGCCGACGGCCTGCTCTGCGACCCCGACGCCAAGAAGTGCGTCAACATCTGCGAGGCGGGCGCGCTCTGCCGCACCAACGCCGACTGCGACGAGGACCTGGTCTGCAACAAGACCGCCAATCCGACCCTGACGGACGCCAGCGGTGACCGGCTCGGCGTGTGCAGCGAGCCGATCGGCGCGGGCGAGCCCTGCACGGTGCGCAACGACGTGGGCGACGAGTGCGCCTACGACGGCGGCTGTTCGCTCCTGGACCAGGGCTGGTTCGGCGACAGCGAGTGCGGTGGCGGCATCTGCATGGACGACCCGAACACCGACGAAGCCGACACCGAGCTGGATCCGGCCGACACCAAGTGCGCCCCGCGGGGCGACACCGGTACTTCCTGCTCCAACCCGGACACCGCGGTGATCTACTCCGACTACTACTCCGGCGACGGGGACGGGGACGGGGACGCCGTGCTCGACACGTGGTGGGAGTGCGACAGCGGCTACTGCGGTCCCAACAGCGAGTGCCTTCCGCCCTGCGGCATCGAGTTCACGCTCGACCCGTACTACGCGGAGTACTCCTGCATCGACCTCGACGAGCTGATCGCCGAGGCCCAGGACACGCCCTACCCGGACGCCTACCTGTACGACTACGGCGGCGCCCTGGACATTGAGGTCACCTGTCCCTCGGGCCACTACTGCGACCAGGACTTCCGCACGCTCACGGCCATCGGCAACATTCCGGCGTTCTTCCCGGTCTGCCGCCCGCTGGTCGACGACGAGGGCGCCTGCGGCTTCCCGGCTGACTCCGGAGACATCGAGACCGTGGGCGACTACTTCTACGGCGACGGTGACGGCGACGGTGACGGCGACTACGGCGACTGCGACTACGGGCCGGGCTACGACATCTTCTCCTGCAACATCCAGGGCAGCACCTGCGACAGTGGCCAGTGCTTCGACGGTGTCTGTGAAGCCCAGGGTACCCTGGGCGATGGCTGCGAGTTCGACGCCCTGCCGGCGCCGGGCCCCTCCACGTACGACGGCGGCTACTACTACGATGAGTTCGGTCTGGACCTGGACAACCTGTCCGCGGGCTTCGACACCTGCGGCAACACGCTGTTCTGCGACCCGCTCGACGAGGACCTGACGCCCGCCACCGCGGCGCGCTGCCAGGACCGCATCGCGGAAGGCGGCAACTGCCGTGACAGCCGTCGCAACATCTGCGCCGCGGGCCTCGTGTGCCTGAACGTGGGTGACGCCTCGGTCGTCATCGGCGGCGGCACCGCGACCAACCAGGTGGAGATCACCGTGGACACCAACGTCGGTGCCGACTACGGCAGCGGCGTCCAGGTGCAGGTGATCGAGCCCGACTTCGACACGCCGGCGACCATCGTCTGCAACTCGGACTCGATCAACATCACGTTCAGCAACTCGAGCTCGGTGATCGGCAACAACACGGCTGCCGACATCGTCTCGCTGCTCAACGGCAGCAGCTGCGCGGACTACTACACCGCAACGCCCGTCGGCGACGGCCTCGGTATGGTCGCCACCGGCACCTACGTGATGGAAGGCGCCTACGAGTGCGTTACGCCACCGACGAGCGCGGGTGATCCGTGCCTGTTCGGAGACAGCGGACGCATCAGCTGCGGTGCCTACGGCGACGGCAACCTGGCCTGCGACGACGAGGAGGGCGGCACGGGCCTGTGCACCGCTCCCGGCGGCGTGGACGACGAGTGCGAGCCAGGCGAGAGCGAGTGCGAGGAGGGCCTCACGTGCCACCCGGACACGCTCAAGTGTGTCGAGCTCGGCGGCGACGGTGCGGACTGTCAGATCGACGCCGGTCCGTACTCCGACCTCTGCCTCGACGAGGTGGTTGGCGACGAGTGCAGCGAGGAAGGTACGGAGACCATCAACCGCGACTGTGTCGAGGTCAGTGGTAGCCGCTTCCAGTGCTGGGAGTCCGACGACCGTCCCGACGGCTCGCCCTGCACCAGCGACAGCGACTGCACGTCGACCTTCTGCCAGCACATGGACGGAGCGCCGAACATCTGCGCACCACGGCTCGACGACGGTGCCAACTGCGACCGCAACAACATCCCGGTGGAGGACAACGGCATCCGCGCCTGCATCGGCGGCGACAACGCCGACGAGCCGTGCAACAGCGGCGGCGACTGTCCGAACAGCGGGATCTGCGACAGCAAGCGGACCGAGGCCTGCGCCGAGGATTCGTACTGCAAGTACCCGGCCGACAGTGACGCGGGCAAGTGCACGCCGAAGGGCGCCACCGGCGCGGAGTGCTCGCTGCACTTCGGGCTCGAGGGCAACCGCCACATCGACTGCCTGAGCGAGCTGTGCATCCTCCGCAACGACGAGTATCAGTGCGCGCCCGACAGCGAGCTGCTGTGCGGCGAGGGGCACACCTACACGTACGACTACTACTACGACTAGCGCTGACCTGAGTCAGCGCCCCGGGCCCTGAAGCCCGGAGACGAAGAGGCGGCCTCCCACGGAGGCCGCCTCTTTCATTTGGTGGGCTCGGCTCAGCGCGCCGGACCGATATTCGGATCCCTACCGATTTTCGGATCCGTGGCGCGAGTCGCGGCGCAAAGAGCATCAAAACGAACCGTCGGCGGCCGCCGCCGGACCGTGCCGATCGCTGGACAGACTTCCGAGTCCCTCGACAGACTTCCGAGTCCCTCGGACAGACAGACTTCGGAGTCCCTCGGACAGACCTCCGAGGACAGACCTCCGAGTCCCTCGGATCGGAACGTGTCAACAGGTTTGAGACAGTCGGCGTTTGGCGAAGGAACCGTCCGGCGAAGGAACCGTCCGAGGGAGGCACGCGCTGAGCGGGTGCTCCGAAGGAACCGTCCGAGGGAGGCACGCGTTGAGCAGGTGCGAGGCGGTGCCTGGGGAGCGGTGAGGCGGGGGTTTGGCAGGTTCGGCGCCCTGGCGCGGTCGCCGCGACGATCAGGTTGCGGTCGCGCAGCGATGTACGGCAGAGAATCGGAAGACGTGACGCAGTGGTGCACCCCCCGTACCTGTAGCATAAACACATATC
>JAPPOT010000239.1 GCA_028817855.1 Myxococcales bacterium | reverse complement strand
CCGTACCAGGAGGCTCCCTTGGTCGTAGACGAAGCTACGGCGATGGCCGTCCGCGTCCATGCTCGCGATCACCGCACCATGTCGATCGCGCTCGACCCGCAGCGTCTGGACCGGCTCGGCGTCTTCGGCCGCCGCGACCACCTCCACCCGGGTTTGAAGGCCCAGCGTGAGCTCGCCGCTGGGCAGCCCCTCGAAGGGCTCGCCATCGTAGTGGTAGCGGGTCACCGCCACCTGTTCGCCGTCCTCGGCCGCCTGGCTGTAGTGGACCGCGGGCTTGCGCAGCATCCAACGACCGTCGGTGCGGTCCGGCGGCACCCAGTTGGTGCGCGTGATGCGCTCGTCTCCCAGACACCGCCGTCCGCACGGCGCCCCGAACGTGCCCGCCTGCGCGCACGCACCGCAGCCCTGCCCCCCGATCGCCGTCACGCCGTGCTGCACGACGCGCTGCGGGTTGCCGAAGGCGTCATAGCGCGTGGTCTCTTCGACCGTGACCCAGCGCTCCGCACCGAGGCCTTCCTTGACGGTGGTCTCGCTTCCCACGCGGCAGACGTGACGCACGGGTCGTTCCAGCTCGGACGGGTCGTCGGGAACGCCGCCGACCGCGCACTCGTCATAGCTGTGCACGACCTCGGCGATCGGGCGACCGTCACTGTAGCTGGCCTCGCTGAGCAGCAGGCCGTGCCGGTAGCGGTCCTCGTCGCCGACATCGAAGCGCGAGACCACGCGCCCGGGCTCCATGTAGTCGTCGCCGGCGGTCACTGCCTCGACCCGCGCAAAGCCGCGGAACTGCTTGTCGTCGCCGTCGTAGTAGCCGTCTTGGTAGTGAAAGACCCGATCCTCGGCCAGACCCGTAAGCCCATCGGTGGTGCGCACGCGGTCCACGGTCAGGACCGGGTGCGGAAGCCGCCATGCGTCTGACTCGCCGGAGGCGCGCGACCGGACCATGTGCTCCACGCTGCTGCCGTATGCGAGCTCGGTCACCCTGCCGAGGCCGTTTTCGATCCGCGTCAGCAGATTGGGGCGATGGGGAAAGAGCTCCAGGTACGTCACGCGCCCGACTCCGCCGTCAAGCCACACGATGTCGGTCGAGCCGCTGCCGTTCATATCGGCGAAGCGCACGCTCACCTCGGGAGTGGCCGCTGGGATCGGCAAGGAGGCCGAGCCCGCCAGCACCGTCGGCGTCCGTTCGAACGCACGACCGCCGCGGTTGAGCGCGAAGCGCACCTGCGAGCCCGCCACGTGCACCGCGTCCGCGAGGCCATCGCCGTTGAGGTCCCACAGCTGCAGCTCCGACGACGGCACTTCCGGCACATTGTCGAGCTCGATCCACTCGGCGAAACGCCCGTGGCCCAGGCTCATTCGGTAGCGAACCCGAAAACCGTCAGCGACGACCAGATCCTGCAGGCCATCGCCGTTCATGTCTGCCAGCTGCACTCCGTCGCGCGCTACCCCCACGTCCAGCGCCGGGACATCATCGTGGTACTCGAAGCGACCGTCGCCGAGGCTCCGGTGGTACCAAGTGCTGCTTCCATCCGTGTGCAGGACGTCGATGCGCTTGTCGAAGGCGAAGTCGAGCATGCGCAGGTTCGCGTCCGCGGCGAAGTCGGGCAACTCGAGCATGTCGACGGTCTCGTGGCGCGCCCAGTCGCCGCCCCCTCGGTTGTAGAGGACACCGCGGGTCTGGGCGTTGACCATGTCGGCGAACCCGTCACCATCCACGTCGAGTAGCTGCACGTGGGGAGCCGCGAGGGGAAACGTGCCGTGCTCCGATCGGGCCGCCGGCGCAAACCGCTGGCCCGCCTCGTCCATCACGTTCAAATGAATGCGATGCCGGTCACCGCTGGTGTCGACCAGATCGGGAAGCGCGTCGCCATTGAGATCGACGAACTCGCTGGAGCCGTCCTGGAGGTTGCCCGCGAAGTCGGCCTCCAGCTCCACCACCTGCGGCGCATTGCACATGCCGTCCAGACAGGTGTCGCCGAGCCCGCCGGAGTAACCGAAGCGCAACACCATCGGAAAGGGCCCTGCGTCGTCCACGCCGTACTGCTCGATGCGCGATAGGCGCGAGAGCCCAGCACCGGCGTCATAGTCCAGGTCATAGCGACGGAGCTGCTGGCCGCGCACGAGCACTTGAATTCCCGCCAGGCGGCGTGTGGATCGCAGCTCGAAGCCCGGCTTGCCGTCCGACAGATGGTCCGGGCGATCTTCATAGCCGAGGTTGACCACGTAGCGGGGTCCCTCGTCCTCGAAGGCATAGGCGACCCGGACAGGGAGCGCGTGCTGGCCGTCCCTTTCGTACTCGAATCGAATCCGGTGTCCCAGCGCGTCGACCCGCTCCACCAGGTGGTAGCGAAAGGTCCCGGCATCGCCCTCGACGCGGGCGCTCGCCACGGCGCGGCCGTCCGCGTCGGCGCCGAAGTACCCGATGCGCCCGTCGGGATACTCGGCGATCCAGTGACCGTGCGCGCCGGTGCCGGCCGGGTCGACGAAGCGGTAGCGCACGAAGCCGCCCTCGAAGCGCGCGCGGTACGTCTCGCCGTCGGGCATTCGGACCAGCTCCTCGCTGCCACCCGCCGCGAACAGGTCGCTGTCGTTGTAGCGGGGCAGACCGCGCGCGGTCATGCGCTCGATGGTGGGAACCGCCAGCTGCCAACCGAGCCCCACACTGGAGTTGCCGGCGCCGGAGCTGTACTGCAGCGCGAGCGACGGTGTCATGCCCTGGTAGCCACCGGGCAGCGCGATCGGGACCGCGTACCGCATCAGGCCCATGCTCAGATCGGTCGTGACATTCTCGCCCACGCCGCCCAGAGAGCCCGGCCCCTTGGGCAAATGCAGGCGATTCGGACTCACGCCCGAGCTGTCGTCGGCGTGCGCCGGTGCCGACGACGCGCACGCCAGCAGCGCCGCCAGCTGGAGGAGGGCAACCCGCGTCCTCATCGGCCCACCTCCACGCTGGTCCGTTCGATCGGCTGACCTGCGCGATCGTAGCAGACCGCGGTGCTCAACGACGCGTGGGCGCCACCCGCAAGCGTGAGTGGCTCCGCCGGCAGCGGTGCATCCGCCAGCACAGCGAACGAAACGCCCATCCGCGGAGGGCGCTGGTAGTAGCGGCCCTCTACGCCCTCGAAGCGAACCTCTGCGATCGTTTCGTCGCCGACGTCGAACAACAGGTCGCAGGCTCGCGCTCCGGGCGCCGTCACTGCGACGGCCGCATCCTCGCGAGCGGCTGGCTCGCCCCGATCACCGCCGCACGCGCCACTCGGCCCGAGCGACAGCGACCCAGTCAACAGACCCACGAAGCCGAGGCGCGGTGCGCGTGCAAAGGGCCCTTGCATTCGGGTCATCACTGCTGGTTTCCTTCCACCAGCGCGCCGGTGACCCCCGGGTGGCCCTCGGGCGCTGGACCGCTCGGGCCCTGCCCGCCGGGACCTGGCTGGCCGCCCGCGCCGTGCTCGCAGGGAGAGTCGCTCACCGCGGGCGCGGCGCCCACGTAGGCGATGCAGACGGAGGCGCCACCGTTGCCGCCAGCGCCGGCGCCACTGGCACTTCCCGCGCCACCGACGGCGCCATCGGCCCCGCCACCGGCCGAGTTTCGGCCCGCGGCGCCCACTCCGCCGAGCCCGCCTTCCCCACCGGCGGCGCCCGCGCCGCCACCGCCGCCATGGCCACCCGCGGCGGTGCGCATACGGGTCGCGACCACCTCGAGGGGTGCGCCGTGGTTCGCGATCGCGGCGCCGGCGCCGCCGCCTCCGCCGCCGCCGCCCGGCGTGGCGCCACAACCCCCAGCGCCACCGCCGCCTCCAGCGGAGCCAGGCCGGTCGCCACAATCAAAGGG
>JAPPOT010000813.1 GCA_028817855.1 Myxococcales bacterium | reverse complement strand
GGGCCTCCACGACCCGCTCCGGCACCGGGAACGGCGACTGCCCCAGCCCGAGCTTGAAGACCTCCCGCCCCGAGCGTCGCAGCGCGTCGCAGTGCTCGTTGATCGCGACCGTGGCCGAGGCCCCCATGCCCCGCACGTTCAGATTCAAGTGGATGTCCGGCTTCGTCACCCTCCCTTCAAGCATGGTCCGAGACGGCCCGCGCCGCACGTCCACCCCTGCCAGCCCGGATAGTGCACCGAGGCGTGCGAAGATCCTCCAAGCGATCGGCTTCGCGGGGTTTTCGGTGAGTCGGGCGCATACGGTGTGTAACTCGCGACCGAGGCGGAAGCGCCGCGGAGTCGAATGGTTGTGCGAGGGCGTGCGAATCGGTGAGACATCCGGGCTAGACTGAACCGATGCCCCTCGTGCCGGGCCAGATCCAGGTCCACTACGCGTTCACCGACCGCTTCGCGGACGTGGGCCAGCTCGAGGCCTTTGCCGCGCTGCTGAGCGACGAGGAGCGGGCGCGGCGCGAGCGCTTCCGCTTCGAGCGCGACCGCCACCTCTACCTGGTGGCCCACGCGCTCGTCCGAGACCGCCTCTCGGCGCTCACGGGTTTGCCTCCGCGTGCGCTCCAGTTCGAGAGCGGCGAGCACGGCAAACCCGAGCTCGTCAGCCCGGGGGCTGCCACCGGAGTGCGCTTCAACCTCTCCCACACCCATGGTCTCGTGGCCTGCGCGGTCGGGCTGCACGACGACCTCGGTGTCGACGTCGAGCACCGCGATCGCACCGTCGAGCTCGAGCAGGTCGCACGCAGCGTCTACTCGCCCGCCGAGCTCGAGGGGCTGCTGGCGCTCGAGGGCCGTGCCCGGCGGGTGCGCTTCTTTCAGCTGTGGACGCTCAAGGAGGCTTACATCAAGGCGGTCGGCCAGGGGCTGTCGATGCCACTCAAGCAGATCACCCTGAGCGTTGGGGGGCCAGAGATCTCTCTCGATCTCAGCCAGAGCGACCTGGGAGACGGGGCCGACTGGTGCCTGACCCTGGCCGAGCCTGGCGCCGATCATCAGCTCGCGGTGGCCGTCCGATCGCGCTCGGCCGGCCCCCCACAGCTCCGAGAGTGGACTGGAGAGGTGTCCTGAATATGGGGCGCCCATGTCGTTCAAGGAGGTGGGCCCAGACCGCCTTTGGGCGCCTCAAACGGCCACATTTAGCGGATTTTCACTACAATGGTGGTGGACGGGTTGACTGTCTGGAAGCGATGTCTGATCCCATCATCCATGGCCGACACAAAATCGCACACCACGCCCGATCCGGCTCCGGACGGGAACGTGCCGCGACTCTCGGACGACTCCCAGGTACGCCTACGAAAGCCCATGATCTTCGGTAAGTACGAGCTGCTCGCACGGCTGCGCACGGGCGGCATGGCGGAGGTCTTCAAGGCCCGCGAAGAGACCCATAAGAGCGACTTCGTCGCGCTCAAGCGCATCCTTCCGAGCTTCACGGACGAGGCCGACTACGTGGCCATGTTCGTGGACGAGGCGCAGCTCGCCCTGCGGCTGGACCATCCGGGGATCGTACGGGCCCTGGAGACCGGCCGCGTCGAAGACAGCGACTACATCGCCCTCGAGTATGTCCACGGCGTGGATGTCGGCGTCCTGCTGCGCGCGGCCCGCGAAGCCGACAAGCCACTGCCAGTCGACCTGGCATGTCATATCACGCGCCAGGTCTGCGATGCGCTGGAGTACGCCCACACCCTGACCGACGGTGCCGGTGCGCCCCTCGGGGTCGTCCACCGCGACGTCTCTCCCCAAAACATTCTGGTGTCCCACGCGGGCGCGGTGAAGCTGATCGACTTCGGCATCGCCAAGTCCAGCGAGCAGCTGATGCGCACCCAGGCCGGCCTGCTCAAGGGCAAGTACGGATACCTCTCGCCCGAGCAGGCGCGCGGGCTGTCCGAGCTTGACTGCCGCAGCGACATCTTCACCCTCGGCATCTGCTTGTGGGAGATGCTCACGGCCAAGCGCCTCTTCGAGGGTGGCAGCGACTTCTCCACGCTGATGATGGTGCGCAAGTGCGAGGTCCCGGAGCTGCGGGACTTCAACCCGGAGGTGCCGGAGGCGCTGCTCGAGATCGTCGGCAAGGCGCTCGCGATGGGGTCCGAGGATCGCTATCAGAGCGCCGCCGAGCTGGGCTCCGCGCTCGGGGCCTTCTGCGAGCAGGAGCGGCTCGAGGCCGACGCCGACAAGCTCGGAGCCTACGTGCTCGAGGCCTTCCCGCACCTGGCGGAAGGCGCGGACGCCGCTGAGGAGGAGGACCCGACCTCGGGCGACCCCGTGACCGGTCTGCTCGACGCCTTCGAGGATCTGGACCCGGTCAGCACGGTGAGCACGCTGGCGGAGCTGCCGTCCGAGCAGCCCCCGGAGGCGCGGGCCGTGCCGGCTGCTGCGGCCACGCCGGCTCCGCCGCCCCGGGCGGACGAGGAGGTGCTCGATCACCTGACCGGGCTGCTCGAGATCCCGGAGGGCGAGGAGGAGCCACCGCCACCGGCCGTGGAAGCGGAGGCAGCCGCGGAAGCCGAGGCTGGAGCGGATGCGGTCGAGCCCCCGCGCGGGACCGAGGCGGTGGGGCCCGCCGAGCAGACCGCGTTCACCGAGGGGGCCGAGCAGAGAGCGTTCACCGAGGGGGCCGAGCAGAGCGCGTTCACCGAGGGGACCGAGCCCGCCGCGGGGGCGGCCGGCGAGTTGGGGCCGCTCACGGCCTTCGACACCCAGGACCTGGAGGGCGCCGAGGAGGTCGAGGAGGTCGAGCCCGACGCCGCGGAGGCCGACGACGACGCGGCCGACGAGGAGCGCGGAGAGGACACCAACGTGGTGGCCTACGAGCCGACCGAAGGCGGCCAGGTCTCCGACGACGAGGAGGAGGAGCCTACCTCGCCGAAGTCCGAGGCGGCCGACGAGGAGCCGGTCGCGGCGCTCGGTGACGACGAGGAGGGGTCGACGGCCCTGTCCCTCGACGGCGAGCCGGACGACGGGGAGGAGACGAGCCCGACGGCCGCCGCCGCGCCCGCCGACGATCCGGAGCAGGAGCCGAGCACCGACAGTGGGACCTTCCAGACCGAGCTCGGCGCGGCCGCGGCTTCGGGTGAGCGCCCGCGCGCCAACACCATGCCCGGCCTGGGCATGGACTGGGATGACGAGGAGCTCTCGACCCAGATCTACGACGCACCCGAGGGCGAGGCGGCCGACGATGGCATCTCCCTGCCGAGCGTGCCGGGTGTCTCGGCGCCGGGCGCGACCTCGCCCGGCACCAGCAGCGTGCCCGGGGCGCCCTCCCCGTTTTCGACGTCGCCTTCCGCGGCCCCGGGTGCCGCCGTGGCGGCGAGCGCGCCCGTCGCAGTGCCACACGCCTCCGCGCCCCCGGGCATGACGCCGAGCGTCGCGCCCGGCACCTACCCGACCACAGCCTCGGGCACGCCCGCGCCCAGCTACATGCCGCCCGGCAGCGACCGGCGCACCCTGATGTGGGTGGGCGGGCTGGTCGTGGTGATCGTCGCGCTCATCTTCGTGCTGGCGACCCTGCGGCAGCCGGTGGCCGGCACCATCCACGTCACCACGCAGCCCGCCGATGCGCAGGTCCTGCTCGACGGCGCGCCCGTCGGCGGCAACGCCAGCCCCTTCGTGCTGACGGAGGTGTCGCCCTCCGAGCCCCACGTCCTCGAGGTGCGTAAGGAGGGCTACGTCACCTGGAAGACCAAGCTCACCTTGCGCTCCGCGCAGGTCGTCACGCTGCCGCCGGTACAGCTGATGTCGGAGCAGCCCGAGCCGCCGAAGCCCGTGGCGGCGGTCCCCGCGCCCGCCCCGGC
>JAPPOT010000192.1:315-3847 GCA_028817855.1 Myxococcales bacterium | reverse complement strand
CTCCCTGCTCGCGGCCGCGAGCGGGGAGCGCGCCCACCCGCCGATCCCCCTCGACCCCGACGCACCGGACCCCACGGTGCTGCGCTCGCTGCTCTACTTCCCGGACGCCAGCCGCTGCTTTCACGGCGCGACGGCGGTCAAGGAGTACGTGGCGCGGGGGATGGACGGGCGGCTGATGCGCTCCCTGAAGAAGCACCTGCCCAGCCGCGCCTTCATCGGCACCTACGTGGAGGACCGGCCGATGAACCTCGAGCACCTGATCGCCGCCTTCCTGCGCGAGATGCGGGTGCGCGCCAACCACCACTTCGACGCGGACGTGAGGCGCGTGGTGCTGGGACGACCCGCGCGCTTCAGCTCAGATGACATGGACGACGGCTACGCCGAGTACCGCCTGGGCCGGGCTGCGCGCGAAGCTGGCTTCCACGAGGTGAGCTTCTGCCCGGAACCGGTCGCCGCCGCGCGCGAGTTCCGCAAGACCCTGAGCGAGCCCCAGCGCGTGCTGGTCGCGGACTTTGGGGGCGGCACCAGCGACTTCACCGTGCTGCAGATGCACCGTGAGCACTACAGCGCCGACGACATCCTCGCCATCGGGGGCGTCTCGGTGGCGGGCGACGCCTTCGACTCCGCCATCATGCGCCACCACGTCTCGAAGCACTTCGGCGCGGAGGTGCGCTACCGGGTGCCGCTCGGACACAACGAGCTGCGGATGCCACCGGCGCTGATGGAGAAGATCTGCACGCCGGCGGACGCCTCACTGCTGCGCGAGCAAGACGCCATGCGCTTCCTGCGCGACGTCCGTGACTGGGCGCTGGACGACGACGATCGGCGCGCGATCGATCAGCTCTTCGTGCTGGTCGAGGATCGCCTGGGCTTCCAGCTCTTCGAGCACATCGAGCGAGCGAAGCGCGCGCTCTCGAAACAGCAGCACGCAACCATCGAGATGCGGTACCCGCACCTCGAGGTCCACGAGCCGCTCACGCGCGCCGGCTTCGTCGAGTCGAGCGCCCGCGAGCCCGAAGCCATCGTCGCCGAGCTCGACGCCACCCTCGGGCGCGCCGGCCTCACCGCCGAGGACATCGACATCGTCTGTTGCACGGGCGGCACCGCGCGGGTCCCCGGCCTGTCGGCGGCGCTGCAGAGCCGCTGTGGAGCCGACAAGCTCACGCGTTTCAAGGCCTTCCACTCCGTCATCCACGGCCTGGCCGAGTTCGCCCAGGGCCTGTGCAGCGGCGACGGCGCAGCCGGAGCCGAGCTCGCGCGATGATGGGCCATGGCGCGGGTGCCGTGGATCCTCCTGGGTGCGTCGCTGGGCTGCGACACCGCCCCAGGCTGCTGCGCCGGTGCGGGAGAGCCCGCGCGAGGGCGCGCCAACGGAGATTGCCGCGCGGTCCCCGGCCACGCTCCGTCCAGACGCGGCGGTGGAGCGTCTGCTGGAGCGACGGGCGGGAGCCGTACCCACCGCGTGAGGTGATCGGCGCGGGCGGTGGCACTCAGAACTGACCCACACCCACGAGGCCCACGCCGCCGTCGAGCGCGACCGGCGTCAGCGAGGCGCGGCCTCCCGCATCGTCGAGCGGCACGCTGGTGTAGTAGACCAGCTCGGGCAGCAGCCAACCGATGCTCAGACCGATGCCGGCGCCCAGCAGCACGTCGCTGGCCCAGTGGCGGTCGGTCATGATGCGCGCCACCCCACCGGCCGAGGCCCAGGCCAGCGCCAGGCCGCAGGCTGCGACATCGGCGAGGCCATCGCCATACAGCGGCACGTTGAGGTGGTGCGCACAGGCCAGAGCCGCGCCCGTGAAGGCGCCCGAGGTGTGCCCGCTCGGTAGACTGCGGAAAGCCGAGGGCTCCGCGCAGGTCTCGGAGTAGTTGGAGTCGAGTGCGCACTCCGACTTGCCCGGACGCTCGCGGGCCAGCCGATGAATCGACAGCTCGGTGACGAAGGCGGTGATCGCGAAGCTCTGGGCGGAGAGCACGACCAGCTGGAAGGCGACATCGGGGCTGCCGCGCACGAGCCAGGCCACCACCAGCGCATCGACGAAGGGATAGGCCATCGAGCTGAGCCAGCTCGCGTCGCTGAAGAGGTTGGCATCGTCGCGCGCGTCACGGCTCTCGACGCGCAAGGCTGCGCGCACGTCATCATCGAAGAGCACTCCGCCACCGAGGCGCGAGCCCGTGGGCTCGGGCACCGCGAACTCGGCAATGCGCAACAGTACCGGCGCACCGGCGATGACCGCGTACTCGGGCAGGCCCACGCGGCGCGCGCCAGTCCAACGCAGCCCCTCCCCCTCCGGCGACGCGGCCTGGGCCTGGACGGTGGTCACCGGCACAGCGCACGCGACGAGCGCGACGAACAGGCAGCAGGCGCGCGCGGTCATGTCCGCAGGCTCCAGGCCATGCTGAGCGCGAGACCCGCGCTCCAGGCCGCCCGGGTGGAGAAGAGGCCATCGCGTGGAAGCACTCGCAGGAAGAGCTGAAGGTGGCTCGTGAGCAACAGCGCCGTGCCGAGCGACAGTCGCGGGAACCGCTCGACCTCCGACAGGTACTCGGCCGGTGCGCCGCCCGCGATCAGGCGATGGGCCACGCTCAGCTCGGCGGTGTTGAGCCAGGGGCCGAGGCCAACGCCGGCCTGCAGCCCCACCGCGCCGACCAGGGGCGCGATGCGCTCGAGGCGATCGGTGTCCGCCCGATCGAGCGCGGCGAGCTGCCACTCGAGCCGCAACCACGGCCGCGCGTAGAGCAGCACGACGTCGGTGGGGCGGTAGTCGCCGCAGATGGACGGCTCCAACGCCAGGGCCGGTCCGAGGGTGAGGCTGCGCAGGGCGGCGGCGCGCGCCGAGCCGTGGGTCGGCGCCTGGAGGCTGACACCGAGCTGCAGCGCAGAGGTCATCGCTTCGCCGCCGTCGGGCGGCGCCCCCGCTCGGTAGCGCAGCGCGGCCGAGGGTGAGAAGGGCATGCGCTGGCTCTCGTCGAGCTCGGCCTGGGCGCCCACGCGCAGGGCTGCTGTGCGGTCCCGGGGGTTGTCCTCGAAGAGCGCACCCGCGCGGGCGGGAAGCTCGTGCAGCACCTCCTGGGCTGAGGCGCGCCCCCCCACGCCGGCGGTGGCCACCAACAGCAGCTGGGCGGTGAGCGCGAAGGCACGCACGGGTCTTCCACTACTCGCCGCCCTGGCGGAGTCAAGCTGGCATCGCGGGCTCGGGTGTGTACGTTGGCTGGGTTCCCTGTCGGGGAGGTCGAGTGCGCGCGGGCTGGATCGGGATAGGGCTCCTGCTGATGACGCTCGGCCCACTGCAGGCGCGCGCGCAGAGCCTGCAGACGCCACGGTGGCAGCCGGAGTTTCGCCGCGCTGCGCCCGTCGACGGCGCCGTGATCGTCACCGGCGGGCTGCTCTACTTCGGCGACATGCTGCTCATCCCGCGACGCACGGAGGCGGTCTGGCACGGCCCCATCCTGTGGGACGGCGCCGTACGCGATGCGGTACGCGCGGAGGTACGCGGGCAGCGCGAGACCGCCGCCGACGTCAGCGACGTGC
>JAPPOT010000192.1:0-305 GCA_028817855.1 Myxococcales bacterium | reverse complement strand
GTGATGCACAACCTGGTGTTCGACAACCTGCTGATCGCGCTGGGGCTGCACCAGGATCCGGACCTGGCCTTCCAGCTGAGCGTGATCAATCTGGAGGCCTACGCCATCGCCGGTGCCCTCACCGGTCTGATCAAGACTGCCACCGGACGCGAGCGCCCCTTCGCCCGCGAGTGCCGCAGCGACCCGAGCTACAGCGAGCTGTGCGGCGCGCTGACCAGCTACCGCGCCTTCTTCAGCGCCCACGCCGCGACGACGGCGGTGGGCGCGGGCTTGCTCTGCGCCCACCACTTGCACCTGCCGCGCTA
>JAPPOT010000097.1 GCA_028817855.1 Myxococcales bacterium | reverse complement strand
GGCTCGTGAAGATCGGCTCGGTGGTCGCCCCCCTGCTCGGGCTGCTCGGCACCGTCACTGGCATGATCGCCACCTTCCAGGCGATCACGCTGTTCGGCACCGGCGACCCGAAGATGATGGCGGGCGGCATCTCCGAGGCGCTGGTCACTACCATGCTCGGCCTCTACGTGGCGGTCCCCCTGGTGCTGCTCCACAGCGTCGTGCGCAGCATCGGCCGCTCGGTCGTCGACCTGCTCTATGAACAGAGCGCCGGCATGATCGCCGCCCAGGCGGAGAGGCAGCGGGCCTGAGATGGACTCTCTGGCCCTGGAACAGGCGATCGAGGCCGTCAGCGGTTTCGTGGAGCGTGGCGGCGAGGTGCTGCTCGTGCTCTTCGCCGTCACGTTCCTGATGTGGACGCTGATCCTCGAGCGCATCGTCTACACGCGCATCAACTTCCCGAGCTACCGCAAGCAGCAGCTGGCGGCCTGGAACGCGCGCGAGGACAAGGACTCGTGGTACGCGCACCAGATCCGGCGCATGATGGTGGCCCAGGTGCGCGAGCGCCTCAGCCACGCGACCGCGATGATCAAGACCTGTGTTGCCCTCTGCCCGCTGCTGGGGCTGATGGGCACCGTGACGGGCATGATCGAGGTCTTCGACGTGATGGCGGTGGCCGGCAACGGCAACCCACGCGCGATGGCCTCGGGCGTGTCGATGGCCACGATCCCCACCATGGCGGGCATGGTCGCGGCCCTCTCGGGCCTGTACTTCAGCGCCCAGCTCAAGAACTACGCCACCGCCGAGACCCAGCGCTTCGGTGATCAGCTGAACTCGTGATCGGAGCATCCCATGGCAATCAATCGTAGGTACGCCGAAGAAGAAGAAGACGACATCAACATGACGCCGATGCTCGACATCGTCTTCATCATGCTGATCTTCTTCATCGTGACCGCCTCCTTCACCAAGGAGAGCGGCGTGGACGTCAACCGGCCGAGCGCATCGACCGCCGAGGTCAAGGAGCGCGGCAACATCATGGTCGCGATCACCGACAGCGGTCAGATCTGGGTCGACAACCGCCAGGTGGACCCGCGAGCCCTGCGCGCCAACATCGAGCGCCTGCATGCGGAGAACCCCCAGGGCGCCGTCGTGATCCAGGCCGACACAAACTCCAAGAACGGCCTGCTGGTGGAGGTGATGGACGCCGCTCGCATGGCGGGCGTGTTCAACGTCTCGCTGGCCGCCGAGCCGGACTGAGCCATGGCCCTGCGCTACGTCATCTCGGGAGCCTTCGCCTTCGGCGTCACCTTCGCCCTCTTCTTTGGGATGCAGGCCGCGGTGGCGATGGGCTCGGCCGAGCTCAAGGAGGACAAGGCGGGGCGCGTGATCGACTTCGTGCGCGTCAAGCGCGAGGCGGTGGTCAAGGAGAAGGAGCGGGTGATCCCGAACCGACCCAAGGCCCTCGATCAGCCGAACGCACCCGACCTGAACTTCAAGCCCACCGGCAACACCGGAGGCGGCGACATGTCGCCGATGGCGATCGCGGCCCCGAAGGCCGACGTGAAGCTGCGCGCCGACGGCCTGGGCGCCAAGCTCAAGGGCGTCGCGGTCCGCGACAGCAAGAAGACGCCGCTGATGCGCATCAACCCGGAGTACCCGCTGCGGGCCCGACAGGACGGCATCGAGGGCTTCGTGCAGGTGCGCTTCGACATCGACCCCACCGGTCGAGTCCAGAACGCCCGGGTCACAGCCGCCAAGCCCCGCGGCATCTTCGAGCAGGCTGCCCTGCGGGCGATCAAGAAATGGCGCTACCGCCCGACCGTGGAGGGGGGCAAGGCGGTCTGGGAGCGGGGGCAGCGCGTGCGGCTGCCGTTCCGATTGAACAACTGACCTGGGGCTGATCGGCGCCCGCGCTTGTGCTACCCAAAAGATTGGGGTTGGAGGTCAATGTGAGGAAGCGATTTGAAATCCGCGCAGTTCTGGTGGTCGCTCTCTTGGCGCTCGGCGCCCCGGCCTGCGTGAAGAACACGAACGCGGACGGCTCCGAGGAGCGCATCCAGTACACGCTCACCAAGAAGGCGTTCATGCACCTGCAGCGGGTGAACGAGCACGCCGAGAAGAAGGAGTGGGCGGAAGCGCTGGAGGAGCTCGACCAGATGGCCGAGCGCAAGTTCCTCAACCCCTACGAGCGCGCCTCGATGTGGGGCGCCCGGGCCATGGTCCTCGCGGCCAAGGGCGACCTGGACAAGATCCCGCACGCGCTCGAGCAGGCCCTCGCCCTGAACGCCTTCCCGGACGAGGAGCGCCTCACGGTCGAGCACCAGCTGGCGCAGGCCTATTTCGTGAACGAGAAGTTCATCAAGGCCGGCGACATGTTCGCCAAGTGGCTCAAGGAGGCCAAGAACCCGGATCCGAGCGTCTACTACGTCGCCGCCAGCTCCTACGCCCAGGGCAAGAAGTTCGAGGCCGCACTGCCCTTCGCGAAGAAGGCGGTCGAGAAGATGAAGAAGACCGAGGAGTCCTGGCTCTCCCTGCTCATGAGCATCCACTACGAGCTCAAGCAGAACGAGGAAGTGGCCGCGGTGCTCAAGCGCCTGATCAAGGACTTCCCGAAGAAGCAGTACTGGCTGCACCTGTCGCAGACCTACCAGACGATGGAGCAGTCGCCGAAGGCCCTCGCCGTGATGGAGCTCGCCTACTCGAAGGAGATGCTCGACGACGAGAAGGACTTCCTGAACCTGGCGCGACTGCAGATCCAGCAGGGCGTTCCGCTCAAGGCCGCGGCCGTGCTCGAGGCGCACATCGCCGACGGCACGATCGAGAAGAAGCCGGAGACCCTCGAGCTGCTTGCGACGGCGTGGCTGATGGCAGAGAACCGCGAGAGGGCCGAGGCCACCCTGAAGCAGGCCGCCAACGCCGCCTCCTCCGGGGAGCTCTACATGCGCCTGGCCCAGTTCCATGTGGAGCGGCACGAGTGGGTCAAGGCCCGCGAGGCAATTGCGGAGGGCCTCAAGCAGAAGCTCGAGGATCCGGGCCAGGCCCACCTGCTGCTCGGTATCGTCAACTACAACCAGAAGCGCATGGACGCGGCGATGAGCGCCCTCAACGAGGCGAAAAAGCACGAGAAAACGGCCAAGGCCGCGAAGGAGTGGATCGCCCTGGTGCGCAACGAGCGTGGCACCGCCTCCGTGGAAGGTGCGGAGGGCGGGGAGGCGGCTCCCGCCGAGTGAAGCTTTCGGGCGGGTGCCCGTCTGTTGTAGAGAGACTGCTTTAGCGGAGCAAACCGATGCGCAGCCAGATTCGCACCTCACTCAGCAAGAAGCTCACCCTGATCGGCCTGGCCCTGAGCCTGGCCTTCACCTTCGCCGCCACGGCCCAGGCGGACGCGGCGCTCAAGAAGTTCGCCGGCAACTACAAGTACGCCAAGGACAAGGCCCACGGCGAAGCGGTGATCGACAAGGCGCTCGATGATGCCCTCTCGCAGCTCAACACCGTCATGAAGATGATGGTGAAGAAAGCAATCGAGATGCGCCCGGGCCGCAAGTTCATGGACAAGGTCTCGATCGAGACGCCGGACGGGAAGATCGGCCTCAAGATCGGCGACTTCGAGAAGGTCACCCTGAAGGTCGGCAAGCCCAAGCAGATGACCCGCGAGGGTCAGACCGGCAAGGTCACCCACACGTTCAAGAACGGTAAGGTGGTTCAGACGGTCGAGGGCGACCAGGGCATGGTGAAGAACACCTTCACCCTCTCGGGCGACGGCAAGACGCTCCACCGCGACGTCCACATCAGCAGCCCGCGCCTGAAGAAGCCCATCAAGTACCGCCTGACCTACATCAGGAAGTAGATGGGAAGCGGAGGTCGGGGAGGGAAT
>JAPPOT010000114.1 GCA_028817855.1 Myxococcales bacterium | reverse complement strand
ACGTCGAGGATTTCTTCGAGGACGCTGAGCCGAGCAATCGCCTTGGCCGCGATCGAGCGGACAAGAACACAGGCGAAGCCGCTCCTGGGCGAACCTCGGCGATTCCCCTTCATTGCATTACAACGCCACACCAAATGGTGTTGAGGGGGGGGCTAGCTGGTCGGTTCGAACCAGGCGCGTGCTAGGATGAATCGGCTCGAAATGACCGATCACGCACGTCGTACCAAGCGCTACGCGGCGAAGCAGGGGCTCGCCCTGCGCTGCGACAGCTGGCAGGACTTCGTGCAGTTCTACGCGAGCGACATCAGCCAGGGCGGGCTGTTCATCGTCACCGACGCGGAGATGGAGGTGATGAGCACGGTCGAGGTGCGACTCGACCTGCCCGAGGGGCACCAGGTGCCGCTCAGGGCGCGCGTGGTGCACGTGTTGGACAAGGCCATGGCCGAGGCGGAGGGCAAGCAGACGGGCGTCGGCGTCGAGTTCCTCGACATGGATGGGGAGACCAAGTCCCGCATCCGGCAGCTGGTGGACTTCGCCCGCTGGGAGGGCATGTCGGGCAGCAACACCTTCGCGTCGCACATGTTCGAACGCGCGGCCTCGCACCAGACCCTCACCGAGATCATCCAGTCCCTGCCGCCCGAGCAGGGCACACCGAGCGCCCGTACGACCGGCGAGCTCGGGACGGCGCGCCAGACATCCTCGGGACAGCCCTCCGCGCGCCCGAAGCGGCAGCGCCGGATGAAGCGCCCGACCCATGGCGAGACGCGCGCGACCGGCAAGTTCCTGAAGTCCGACTTCGAGGCCGAGCAGACCGCGCGCGAAGAGCAGGAGAAGCCGCCCCCCAAGCCGAGCGACACGATCAAGCTCAAGGAGGCGATGACCCACTTCGCACACCGTCGCTATCGTGAAGCGATCGTGGACCTCAAGAAGATGGACGAGGACAACCCCGGCGACGTGGAAGCCAACAGGTGGCTGCACATCGCCGAGGCGCGCTTGGCGATCGGGAACCAGGACGAGGAGTCCGCGGCCAGGCACTACCAGCGAGCGCTACGCTTCGACGAGGACAACCGCGAGGCCCGCAAGTTCGTGCGCGAGTACCACCGCAGCCGCAAGCTCAGCGCGATCCCCTTCGGACGCCTGTTCACGAAGCGCAACAGCGAGTAGCGAACGGGGCGCAGGTGGCCTCGATGCCCGGGCAGGTTACAGCAGGGGGCAGTCGATCAGGGGGCCGACCGAGGCGCCCCACATGTTGCACATCTCGCCGGCGACGACCTCGTTGGTGTAGCGCAGCGGGACGTCCAGATCGTTGATGATGTGGCACTCCCAGTCGAGCGTGTCACCGGCGTTGACGTCCAGCATGCCCGAGACCGCGCCCGGCGCGCTGGGCGAGAACTCCGGATTGGTCGTGATGCTGTCGTAGCTGAAGGCGACCGGCTCCAGGTAGTCGTACATCTCGTAGACCTTGCGCTCGTCAGCCCGGCCTCGGTTGATCCAGGCGCTGAAGCGCACGCCGTGGGAGTGGTAGTGGCCGAGCAGCGAGATGATGCGCCCCGGGGCGCTGATCGGGCAGCTGTAGTCGTAGACGATGTCGGCGCCGACCGGGATGCCACCGAGCCAGCTGACCACGCCACCCATGCCGCGGATCTGGTTGGCCTCCTCGGTGATGTCGGAGGCGGGCTTGAACCAGATGTTCAGCCAGAACTCGCGCAGCATCGGCTCCTCGGTCGGGTTGAAGTAGTGCATGTCCGCCTGCGACGCAGTGCTGGCGGGGATCCTGCGGCCGAGGCCCGCGTTCTCGGGCGCGACCGTACCGATCTCCATCCACGGCTTGGCGGCGCCGGGCAGGTTGTCGATGATCTCGCCGTTGGTGCCCAGGCCGCCGTCGCGGCAGGCGGTCACGAACTGGCCGCTCTCTCCCGGGTTCGGCGTCGAGTACATCGTGTTGATGATGTGGTGCGTGCCGGCCCGGCCGCTCAGCTCGAAGAGCTGATAGAAGACGTCCTCGGTGTTCGGAGTGACGAAGTTGACGCACTCGGAGCTCTCACGGCCCGGCCCGAACTCGTACTGGCCGGGGTTTTCGTAGTCCTCGGGGCCGATGTGGATCTGCATGCCCATGCCCTCGGGCGGCGGCAGCAGGCAGGCCTCGTCGCCGGGGAAGCGCGTGTTCAGATCGCACAGCCCTCGCAGCGACACGGGACCGTCCATCGCCTCGGGCGGCATCATCGGCTCCGTATCCGTACCCCCGGCGCCCGCGTTGCCCTGGGGGGTGTCGGCGACCGGCGTATCGGCACCGGGCGTGTCGGTGACCGGTGTGTCGGTCCCGCCTGGATCGGGGACCGCATCCTGGACCGGCGGCGGGTTGGTCCCGTCCATGCCGGCGGTGCCCGGCGGAAGCTGCACACCTGAGCCGTCGGCACCATCATCGCTCGAGCTACAGCCGAGCACCAGCACCAGCGCGATGGCTGGCGCGAGCAACCTTTTCATACCCATTGCGACCTCCCTGACTGCGCCGCCTCGCCACGTCCTTCCGCACCCCAGGGGTGTCACCCACGGACGCACGAATGCGGTGCTTCGACTACGAAGCGAAACCAGTAGTCGCGTGTCGGTGCAACGCGGTCAACGCGATCCAGGCAGCGTCAGGTTCGCGGAATTGATCTATCTCAACGCTGCTGGGGAACGCACGTTACGTCAGCTAGAGGTTTCTTCTCCGAGGAGGCAACCACCGCGCGCAACGTGGCCTCAAGGGTCGCTTTCGCTCAGCCCGGGGCAGGAGTCGCGCCAGCGCGGTGGCTGTGGCGTGCCGGGTGGATCCTCGACGTCGGCGAGCACGTCGCGCACCTCGCCCACCTGCTCGATGCAGCTGTCCAGATCAGCGGAGAAGGCGGGGAGGTCGCCGAGCTCCGCCCGGAAGGACGTGTCGCCGGCGCGCGCGAGCTCGAAGCCGTCGCCCTCCAGCGGCGCGGCCTTGAGCCAACCGCGCACCTCCACGTCGGCGAACTCCGCATCGCAGACGTCGCGGGCGGGCTCCTGACACGCGGCCAGGCAGGAGTCGACGCCGTCGGCGGCCCCGTCGCCCTCGCACATGGGACCGCAGGCGGCGGTCTCGCAGCACCAGGGCTTGGCGCCGTCCTCCAGCACGAGAAAGGCGACCACCTCGTCGCCCGGTTCGGGCAGGTAGAGGCCGCGCCAGCACGGCAGGCCGCCGTCGAACATCCCAAGCATGGTGGAGCCCACCTCCGGCGCGTCCTGCGCGGCGGGGGCGTCGCCGAGCACCTCGGCGACCTCGATCTCGAGCAGGCCCGAGTGCCACGACAGGACGGTCCCGCGCACGGGCGGCGTGTCCGAGGTCAGCCCGCACGGGCACGGGGCGTCGCGCGAGCCCGTGTTGTCGAGGCCCACCCCCTGGTCGTCGTCGTCACCGTCCAGGTCGCCCGCGGGCGGTGTGAACTCGCTGCCGGACTGCCCGGTGCTCGGGGTGTCGATGCAGGCGGCAGGGACCAGGAGCGCGAGCACCCAGATGCGGAGATCGGTGGAGAGTCGAGCCATGCGTTTGTAGTGGCACGGGTGGGGGGCCCATGGAAGCGCGAATCCTACCGGATACGAACATAGTGCCCCTCAGATGTGCGACTAAACGTGCTGATCTGGTATGGTTCGCTCAATGGAGCTCGCCACCCGCCAGCTGCTGCGAGCCCTGCGCGGGAGCCGCTCGCAGGTGGCCTTCGCGCGCCGGCTCGGCTACCGCGGCAACCCGATCGCCGACTGGGAGGCGGGCCGCCGCACCCCGACCGCCGAGGCGTTGTTGCGGGTCTGCGCTCGCATCGGCGTCGACGCGCCCGCCGCCCTGGCCCGCTTCCACCC
>JAPPOT010000420.1 GCA_028817855.1 Myxococcales bacterium | reverse complement strand
TGACGGCCCCGCCCCCCAGACCGTGACCGACGAGGGCTGGTTCGTCTGGGAGCTGCTCGAGGGCGAGCTCGAGCGCGACGTGGTGCGCATCGAGGTGGCACTGCACGCGTCCGCCGGTGGAATCCCCGCGCAGCTCGACGTCAACCACGTGCCCACCCTCACCGGGCTCACCCTGGACGAGGGCGACAACCTGCTGAGCGTCGACCACACCGGGCCGGCCGGAGAGTGGCTGAAGGTCGGCGTGAACGTGGCTCCCGGCGGCGACGAAGTGCGCTTCGACCGCCTCACGCTGCACCACGGGGCGGCCGCGGGCGGTGCCGACTGCGACCCTGCGTTCCGCCGCGTCGAGCTCGACACCGAGCAGCGCACCGGGTTGCTGACCCAGGGTAGCCTGCTGGCCGGCTATGGCAGTCCGGCAGCCAGCTCTCCAGTCAAGCGGGGCAAGTGGGTCCGCGTGCGCATGTTGTGCCAGGACCTCCCCGACCCGCCCAACGACGTTCCGGAGCTGCCCTCGCCCCTGCCCGGCGTCTCGACGCGCGAGCGCTTTGCCATGCACACCGACAACCCGGCCTGTGCGGGCTGCCACACCCTGATCGACGGACTCGGCTTCGGCTTCGAGCACTACGACGGGATCGGCGCATTCCGCACGATGGACCAGGGCGCGATGGTCGACGCCAGCGGTGAGATCAACCAGACGCGCGACATCGACGGCACCTACGAGGGCGTGCCCGATCTGGCAGGAGTGCTCGCGGGTAGCCAGCAGGTGATGGACTGCGCCTCGACCCAGTGGATGCGCTTCGCACTTGCGCGGCGCGAGACACCGGAGGATGCCTGTTCATTGATGGCCGTGCGCGAAGCCTTCGACGCGAGCGGAGGTGACCTACGCGAGCTGATGGTGGCGCTCACCCAGACAGACGCCTTCCGCTACTACCGACGGCCGGAGTAAACGATGACGATCGACAAACGATGGTTGCTCTCTAGACGTTCGCTGCTGGCCGGCCTGGGTGCCACCGCGCTCACGGGTTTGTTGCCTCGCCGGTCACACGCCCAGGCCGTCGCGCCGCGGCTCCTGGTCGTGCACGTGCCCGAGGGCATGTGGGGACGGGCCCAACGCCCGGTCGCCGGGTCCACGAACATGGGCCCCATCTTCCAGGCCCTGCAGCCCTACCAGTCCCAGATCCTCGCCCTAAACGGGCTCGACATGGTGTCGCGCGATCAGGGTCCCGGGGGCGATGGGCACCACCGGGCGGTGCCGCACATGTTCACCGGTACCGAGATGCGCGACGCGTCAAATGCCGGCGGGCCTTCCATCGACCAGTACATCGCCCAAGCCATCGGAGGTGACTCGCCGCACGCCTCGCTCCAGTTCGCCGTACGCATCGTCTACGGCGACACCAACGGGCGACCGCTGTGGTCCGCGCCGGGCCGGATGGTGCCCGCGATGCAGAGCCCCTGGGAGGCCTACGACCGCATCTTCCGCGACGTCATGCCCGGACCGGTCGGGACTGCGCCGACCGCGCCGAGCGTGGATCTACGGCGCAGCGCCATCGACTACTCTCTTTCGGACATCAACACGCTGCGCGCGCGGCTCGCGGCCAGCGACCGAGTGCGGCTGGACTCCTACCACGACTCCCTGCGCGACATCGAAAGGCGACTGAGCACCGTGCCCGCGCCGCAGCCGGCGACCTGCGCGCCGCCGTCCCTGGGCAACGCCATCGACGTGCAAGCGGAGCGAAACTACCCGGCCGTCGGTCAGCTGCAGATGGACATGATCGTCGCCGCTTTCCAGTGCGGCCTGACCCGGGTGGCAAGCCTGCAGTGGGGCAACTCCAACGACCAGTGTGCTTACTCCTGGCTCGGCATCAATGCGATCGGTCACGACCTCGCGCACAACAACAACAACGTCGACGGCGATGGCGCAAAGAAGACCACCGTCTACCAGTGGTACGCTGAGCAGGCCGCCTATCTGCTCGAGAAGCTTTCGTCGATCCCCGAGGCCGGCGGCAGCATGCTCGACAACACAGTCATCCTGTGGGCTTCCGAATTCGGCGAGTCCAACGGTCACGTGTCCAACGACCTGCTGTGGCTCCTCATGGGCAACGCGGGGGGCTATTTCCGGTCCGGCCGAATCCTGGACCTGGGCGGCAAGCCGACCAACGACCTGCTCACCTCCCTGTGCCAAGGCTTCGGGCTTTCAGACGAGACCTTCGGCAACCCGCGCTACTGCAACGGCCCACTCGCGGAGTTGACCTAGGCGGCCGGTCGCGGGCCAGCGACATCGTCGGATTGCCTCGTAGACGTTTCAGATCGTTGCTCAGGCGAGCAAGGGGAGGCGACGAGGCTTCCGAAGCGGCTGCCCACGAAGCCTTCTTCCCACGAAGCCTTCACGAAGCCTTCCCAGAGTAAATTCTCGTAGGCCACTCGCAACTGTGGGCAGTGTCGGCCGATGAGCTGGCATGAGCCATCCTCGCAGACGGCCTTCCAATGTCGAGCAGCCTGGTCTCGTCCGGACTAGCGAGGCGGAGCCTCGCAGCCGCGGCTTCACCGACCCGACGGACGGCACGCCGATCGCTCAGGTCCTCACCGCCATGCGCCGCTAGCGACGCAATGAATCCGAGCCCGCCCTCTGGCGGCGAGCCAAAACGCCTGTCACTCCAATAGGCGGCGAGGGCGGGTATCGCGAGGCTCCTCTCCTCAGGGAGCCATTCCCGCGCGAGCGCTACTTGGCCTACGCCTGCGTCGCCGCAGCTAGGCTAGCCTGCGTCGGCTCGGCCGCCCAGGGCTTCGCCGATCGCTTCGAGCAGGCGGGCGGGGGTGAGTGGCTTGGGTATGAAATTGACGCCGGTGTCGAGCACGCCGTGGTGGACGATGCTGTTTTCCGTGTAGCCGGACATGAAGAGCACGACTGTCTTCGGGCGATGCTGCTGGACGCCGTCTGCCACCTGCCGGCCTGTCATGCCCGGCATGAGCACGTCGGTGAGCAAGAGATCGATGCCCCCGTCGTGGTGCTCTGCGATCTCCAGCGCTTGCTGGGGTGAGCTGGCGGCGAGCACGTCGTAGCCTGCGCGCGCAAGGACGCGCTCGACCACCGCGCGCAAGTGCTCTTCGTCCTCGACCAGCAGGATGGTCCCAGAGACCGGACCAGGCGGTAGGGAGGAGCGCGGCGGACGGCTCTCGGCCGGGCTGTCGGTGGCGGGGAAGTAGATCTTGAACGTGGTGCCGAAGCCCTCCTCGCTGTAGACCCAGATGCTGCCGCCGCTCTGGCGCACGATGCCGAAGACCGTGGCCAGGCCGAGCCCGGTGCCACTGCCAGGCCCCTTGGTGGTGAAGAACGGCTCGAAGATGCGCTCGCGTGTCTCGGCGTCCATGCCGACGCCCGTGTCGGATACCGTGAGGATCACGTAGGCGCCGACGTCCAGGTCGAGACGCGCGGCGGCGTCCTCGTCCTCGACCAGCTCCGAGCGCGCCTCGAGCGTCAGCACGCCGCCCTCGGGCATGGCATCGCGCGCGTTGACCACCAGATTGAGCAGCACCTGCTGGATCTGCCCGTGATCGGCGCGGATGTTGTGCGCGCCGTCGGCGGGAAAGACGCGCACCTCGATGTTGTCGTCGAGCAGACGCTCCAGCATCGGCTGCAGCTCGCCGAGGACCTCATTGATGTCCAAGACCTGCGGCTGGAGGATCTGCTTGCGACTGAAGGCGAGCAGCTGTGCGGTCAGCGCCGCCGCCCGCTCCGCAGCTGCCTGGATGTTGCTCAGCTCGAGCCCGGCAGGGTCCCCGTCCGGCAGCTCGAGCGAAGCCAGCTCGCATGAGGCCATGATCACCGACAGCAGGTGGTTGAAGTCGTGCGCGCCCCCGC
>JAPPOT010000582.1 GCA_028817855.1 Myxococcales bacterium | reverse complement strand
GTGTGCAACCGGCGAAGGCTGTGGATCATGCCTTGCCCAAGCCTTTCGAGCAGGCCGTGCTTGTCGAAAATGGCCGCAATCTCACGCGAGCGCTGCGAGCGTGCCGTTTGTGCCAGGCCCGACAGCAGTGGGACGGTGACCAGCTCCTCGACGTCATCACTCAACCAAAGCGGGTGGTGGTCGGCAGACTCGACTGTACCGTCCGCCGCGCAGGCGCTGTCCACGTCTTCCAGGCCGCGATCCCAGTCGCCCCGGTAGCAGTGGACGACGCCGCGTAGAAAACGGCCTCGTATCGCGTCGTGTGGCTCCGTGTGTTCCGAGCGGAGGACGTCCGCAATGTCCGTCAGCGCGTTGGAAGTGTTGCCCATCCGCGCACCGAGCAGCGCACGGTTCAAGATGGCCTCGACTTTGTCGTTCCTGCCTTCGGCGTGTTCGATGAATTCGGACAAGTACTTCACGGCATCTTCCGGCCGAGAGTCCTGAATTGTGGGTGCGTACAGCCTCAGCCACGTTAGAACTTCCTTGCGTTGCTCTGCCCACTCATCGCACTCGAACGCGAGATACGTTCCAAAGTCGGTCAGCGCTCCAAGCTCGTCGCCGGTCTCCTGCCGGGAAAATCCTCGCAAAACGTGCGCGGAGGCGCGTAGTCGTGCGGGAATAGAGTCGAGCGCCAGGAGAGAATCCCAATCTCGAATTGCGCGTGTGCGCTGGTCCGTCTCTGCCAGCGCCCTTGCGCGGTAGCTGAGTGCTGAAGCTCGCTCCCACTCGTCCAAGCTGCTGGTCTCCAGGGCGGTGGAGGCGTCTCGGATCGCTTCCTTGTGCTGGCCGAGCTCCGCGTGCAGGTGAGCGCACTTGAGCAGGGCCTCCGTTCGGAACTCGTCCGGTAGCTCATCCGATCGGTTCAGCGCCTCGCGTAGATCCTGCAGAGCGTCAGCCTGCCGGCCCTCGCGGCGGAGAGCTCGTCCGCGCATCACCAGAAGCATCGCGCGGAGACCAGAGGGCAAGCGCCCAGAGGTCAGGGCGGCGGTGAAGTCGTTGTGTGCATCGGCGTCATTGCCAAAAGAGGCTCGAAGAAGCCCCCTCATCGCATAGATGCGGTCGCAGAAGCGCGCCGAGAGACGACCGCTGTCCAGCAAACGGGTCAGAACGTCAATGGCGTGTGTTGGAGGCTTCGAGCTGGCACCCTGGATCGCAGCGAGGGCGAGGCTCTCGACCTCGTGCATGATCTCGCTTTCGTCTGTCTTCGAGGCGTCATCTTCGAGAAGGTCATCCAGGAGCAATTGGAGGCGGAGTGGCACCGGCTCGGATTGCAGCGCCTCCAGGGCGCGCGTGACGCAGAGTCGTTCGATCGAGGCTGTAGGCAGCTTGCGCTGGTGGTCCTCGAGCTGGGGTCGGTCGTACCAGGCGCGCAGGAAGTCGATGAGCAGGCGCAGGGGCTCACGTCGGTGGTTCTCTTTGACCTCGACGATGAGGCGCATCAGCGGCTCGCATAGCTCGTAGAGGGTCTCGCGGCCGCGGCGGTGGCCTTGGACGTACCCGAGGTCGCGCAGGATCTTGAGCTGACTGGCGACGCTCTGTGGGCTGGTGACGAGTTGGGTCGCGATCTGTTTGACCGCACATGGCTTCGAGTGGCGACAGAGGTGCTGCACGATCCGCGCCTGCAACGGCGACAGCGAGCGGATGCGTTCCTGGTAGTAGGGTGTGAGCTCGTCGACCATCTGATCGAATGGCCGGACGAGCTGATCGAGCGTGTCGCGCGTGATCAACTCCGACAGCACGATGTAGATGCGGTGGTTGCCGCCGCTGAGATGATGGAGCGCGCGTACGCGCGACCGTCCGGCTGGCTCGTCGAGATAGTCTGCCAGGTCGGTGTCCCCTTTGAGCTTGGCGATGTTGCGGAGGAGCTCGATCGCTTCATTCACGGATAGGGGCTGGAGGTGCTCGATCTGAAAGAAGCCGAAGAAGGGCGCTTCGCGGTCGCTGATCCCCTTCACGAGCCCCTGGGCGGTGGCCGCGAGGCAGAAGATCGGGTGGTTTTGGAGCAGCGCGCGGAGCTGCTTCTGGCCGTCCTCCTTGATGGCGTCGAAGGTCGCGTCGAGGTTCTCCGTCAGGACCAGCAGGCAGCGGTCGCCGAGCTGGCGCTCGAGGCGATCGGCCAGCCAGTCGGTCGCTGCGGTTTCGCCACGGCGGTGAAGCTCGGCCAGCTCGCCATCGTCGAGGTGCGAGAACTCCGCCGGGTATCGCTGCGAGAGAGCGTCCCAGATGCGAAGGAGCAGATCCAGGACGCGGGTGCAGGTCTCGTCTTCGTTCAGCCAGGCGATCCGAAGCGAGGGTCGGAGCGCTTCGTCTTGGTGCAATCTGTAGAACAGCAGTGTGATGAAGTGGGTCTTCCCCTGTCCGCGGGGAGCCACGAAGAGGAAGTGTTGTCGGTTGCGCGAGCTCGCGCTGTCGGCGATTCGGCGAGCCGTATCCTCGAGCAGGGCCTGGCGCTGTACGAAGATGGCTTCGAGGTCGCGCACGTCGGTGCGGCTCGGCGTGAACCTGGAAATGAAGGGGCGTTCGTTCACGGCTTGCCCTGCTCCGCTTCGATGCCGCGTTCGAGCCGCCACCAGCGGCGGATGAGTCCGTACGAAAAGTCAAAGTGGGCGCCGGCCCCGCGGCGAATGTAGTGGTCCCGCTGCATTGCGGTGAGCAAGTCGCGCACGTGCTCCTTGTCGTCCGTGGCGACGACACTCTTGGCGATCGCGAAGGCCTCGTCGTGGGTCCGCGGTCCGGTGGCAATGGCGTCGAGTATCGCGAGCACGACCGCCTCGTCGGGGCCGTAGTAGGTCTTGATGCGCTTGCGGTAGTGCTGCAGCTCCCAGGGATCGGATGACGCGATCAACAGCTCGGCGAGGGCTCGATCGACGGCAGGCGCGTTGACGGGCTGTGCTCGCCGCTGGAGCTCGCGGACGAGGTGATGAATGTAGTAGGGGAAGTGATCGACCGCGGATGAGACGAGAGCGGCGATCTGGTCGGCGTCATCGGCGTCGATCTGCTCGCCTGTGAGAAGTGCGCGCGCGAGCTCGGTCCCGTCGTCCGGACGCAGCGGTTGAAGCTCGAATGACTCCATGTCGTTGACCGGAGCATTTGCGTAGCCGACGCGTCGCAGCTGGGTCAGGACGTGGTGCAAGCCGATGGAGCCGGTGAGGACCATGCGCAGACAGGGGTAGGTCTGACGCAGGTAGCGCAGCGTATCGAGCACCTCCATGGCGACCTCTTCGTCCTGCCGGCGTGCGATGTTGCCGAGCATGAACGGCACCTCGTCCCAGAGGAGCAAGAGTCGGTCGCCGTTGTGATCGAAGGCATCGGCGAGGTCGCGGGCGCACGCCTCGAGCACGTCCTTCCATGGGACTGGCTCGCCGCTGGGCAGTTTCAGGACGCCGGCGATCTCGACGCCCGAGAGGGTGCCGGCAGCCTTCGCGAATCGACGTTGGGCGCGCTTTCGGCTCCGCAGGAAGGGCTCGATGTCCCTGTAGACCCTCGCGGCGAACTCCTCTGCGGTGTGGACGCTCTCCAGATCCCGCAGTTTGGAAGCCCACCCCTGCCGGACGTCGGAATCCAGCAGCGTGAGAACCGACGTCTTGCCAATCCGGCGCTCCGCATGGATGTAGACGCTCTGGTCCTCCAGGACCCGCCATAAGTACTCGACTTCACGAGATCTTCCCACGACGTTCTCGGGGGCGAGCTGGCCACCAGGATTCGTTCTCATGTTGGCAACGTACGTTAAATTCAACGTACGTCAATAGCCACGTATCAATGATCGGGACGCTCGGTCTCGGTCTCGGTCTCGGTCTCGGTCTCGGTCTCGGTCTAGAACGGATGAA
>JAPPOT010000583.1 GCA_028817855.1 Myxococcales bacterium | reverse complement strand
CGGGGCCGGGGAGGGTGGAAAGTGGTGGTTTGTCCGGGCTATGCGCTCGGTGTCGGGTTGGCGGGATCGGCCGGATTGGCCGGTGCGGGCGCGCCGCTGCCGGCGGCGGCCGGGTCTCCCGCGGCGGGCGGATTGCTGCCGGGTAGCTGCGTGCCGCTCGGCGTGGCGCCCGTGGTGGGGGGATTGGTCGTGCCCGTCGCGCCCGCATTGCTCGCGTCGGTGCCCTGCCCCGGCAGGGGCGTGAGCGGCACCAGCCCCGCTGGTTCAGTACCGGCGGTCCCGCTGTCGGCGCAGGCCGCGGCCAACAGCAGCGCGGCGCTCAATCGCCCGAGCGGGCGATGACGTTCAAACATCTTCCACCTCCCATTACCCAACCCACAACGTACGAGGGTGACGGCCCGGGCGCGCTTACCCGTCAAGCCATAGAATTGGCTCCCGCAGACGCGGGTGGCTCAGAACCGCGGAGGCGGATAGCCAGGGTGGCGCCACTGCAGCCAGCGAAGGGGGTCGACCACGCCGCTGTGACGCAGCGCCGCGAGCCCCTCGGCGATCCAGGTCGCGCCCTGCGCGCCGCCGAGCACCTGGCCGCGGCGAACGCGGATCCCCGCCTTCATCTGATCGGGTCGCATGCCGGCGTCCTCACAGGCCTGATCCATCCGGTCCAGCGCGAGCAGCGCCGCCTCGCGGTCGCCCCTGATCCAGGCGATCGCGCCACGTCCCCGGGCAGCCGCGACCCGCGCGGTCCACATCGGGTACCCGGCCAGCTCGTCCGCCAGAGACGTCGCTTCCAGCAGAAGGGGCTGCGGATCGTCAACCACTGCGGCGGCGGCGACGGCGGCGCCCATCTTCAGCTCTCGTTGATGGCAAGCCGTCAGGGGCCCGACGTCGGCGAAGGGCACGTTGCGGATCCGCTCCCAGGCCGCGAGCGGGAGGCCCTCGTAGAGGTCGACGGCCAGCTCCGCGTTCAGCAACCACTGGCTGCCCTGACTCGTGGCCGAGTCGTCGAAGTGCTCGCGTGCGAGGGCCAGCTCGGCCCGCGCCGCCGCCGGCTCATCGCGGCTCAGAAGTGCTCCGGCCAGCTGGGCGCGTAGCTCGGCCGCGCGCACCGCATCGCCGCGTCGCAAGGTCGACTCGAGCAGTGCGCGGGTCGCCTGATCCTGCGGGGCCCACTTCGTGCGTATCCGGATCGCCTGAGCCTGGATGCCGTCGAGCTCGGCGCCAGCACCCACGCAGCGCTCGGACCACAGCCCGTCGGCGCGCTCGAAGCACTCGAGGGCCTGGGCGTCTCGTCGCCGCGAGGGCCACGAACGGGCGCCTTCGCCGCCATCGCCTCGCTGCCCGGTGGGGCGAGGCCCGCCCCGGAACCGCCACCGGCAGTCTCGCGCTTCGAGGACCAATACCCCGCCGCGCGTAGCCCGCACGAACCACCACTTTCCACCCTCACCGGCCCCGCTCACCCGCTGACAGCCCGGCTCGGCGGTACCTTTCCGTCGCGGCGGACAATCCGCGAAGTTTGGGGATGCAGCTGCTTGAAAACTGCCTGGGAGAAGGGCTCGGGGCGGCACTGACCGGACAGATGGGGCCCTGTCTGTCATTTACGCGCCGAGTCGAGCGTTTCCTGCGCACCAGCCCCGGTCAGGTTCCCATTGTACGAACCACCATCCTGTCCGTCGCCCTCCCCTGCCAGCTGATCGCGTACAACCAGCAACCGGACCCCAAGCTGCTCACCTCCATAGAGGCCCATGTGCAAGCGCTCGAGGCAGTGAGCCTGCCCGCCGCCGCCGGCCACGCTGTCCTCTACCGCGCGTGCCTGGAGGCCGCGCAGGGCCAAGTCGACCGCGCCCGCCTGGGGTGGCTGCGCACCGCAGAGCTTCTGCCCGAGCATCTCGACGGCATTTGCGCCGAGCGCCAGGCCATCGCCGAGGACCGCGGTGCCCGCGCGGCCGCCCAACGTCGCGAGATCGACGATGCGCTACGCGCTCTGGGCGTTCACGACCCTGCGGCTTTCGCCTCCGCGCGCGTACCGCGCGGTGCTCGAGGACGATAGGCGCGCCGGGGCCGCACAGATGTCATCGCTTCAGGGCCGCGGACACGGCCGACAGCAACTGCGCACGGGTGAAGGGCTTGCACACAAGCGAGGCCCGCGGCCCAAGGGCCTCTGCCCCCGGGTCCCCGTACCCCGAGACGAAGAGCACGCGGGTCTGGCCAAGCTCCGACTGCACCGCGGCCACAAGGCGCGACGGTTCCGCACCTGGCATCGCGAGCTCGGTCACCAGCAGATCGAACGCCAGGTCGGCATCCCCCGCAAAATCCCGTGCTTCCGACTCGTTGCGAGCGACAGTGACACGGTACCCGGCGCCCAGCAGCAACGTACCGAGAAGTGACCGCACCGCCGGGTCGCTCTCGACGATGAGCAGGTTGTACCTTCCCGCCTCGACGATGGGGCCAAGCTGCGCATCATCGTCGGCCTCGGCGCGCTCGGCCTCGACGGCCGGAAGGCCCACGGTCACGGTCGTGCCTTTCCCGGGCGCGGTCTTCACATCAATGGTCCCGCCGGCCTCCTCCACGATGCGCTGCACCGTCGAAAGGCCGAGTCCCGTGCCTCGTGTCCCCGGTCGGTCCTCGCGCGTCGTGAAGAACGGCTCGAAGATTCGAGCGCGGGTCTCCTCGTCCATCCCGTGCCCTGTGTCGGAAACGGTCAGCTCCACCGAGCGGCCCGAGCCTTCTGACTCCACGTCGCGGGTCAGGACGAGGATGACTCCGCCCCCGTCCACGGCGTCGCGCGCATTGAGCACCAGGTTCATCACGATCTGGCCGAGCAGTGCCTCGTCGACCTTCACCATCGCTTGTGCCTCGAGATGTGCCTCCAATGTCACGTCCCGGCCCAGCATGCATCGAAGCATGCGGCAGATGGTGTCCACGGCGTCCGACACCACGAGCACTCGGGGCACTTGCGGCCCGCGACGTCCATACGAAAGGAGCTGCCTGGTCAGGCCCGTGGCCTGCGCGCACGCCTCGAGCACCGCATCCACGTGCTCGGACAGCGTGTCCAGCGCCAGGGCCTTTGGGCTTTGCAGCGCCCGGCGTAGCAGCTCCCCGTGCCCCCCAATCGCCGTGAGGAGGTTGCCAAAGTCGTGGGCGATGCTGACCGACAAGTGCCCGAGCGTATCCACCCGCTGCATCTGCCTCAGCTCGTCCTCTCGACGCGTCACGGCCTGTGCCAATGCCTTCTGCTCGGAGATGTCGACGATGTGGAAGACCACAAATCGCAGATAGGGGCTGGCCCCGTCCTCGGCTCGCTCGTAGATGCCGGACAGCGTCAGCTCCGCCCACCGCCACGAGCCGTCGGGACGTACAAACCGCTTTTCGATCGCGTACGACGTGCGCTCGCCCGCGGCCAGCTCGCCGAACAGGGCCTGCTCCCGAGGTAGATCCTCGGGATGGGTCACCTGCACCGAGAGCGAAAACGGGTCCGTGTTCAGAATCTGCTCAAGGGAAAGCCCGTACAGGCGCGCCAATGCCTGATTCGCACGAATGCAGCGATTCTCCACCGCGCAGATGACCCCCATGGCGGCAGGGCCGTGGTCCACAAGGACATCGAACCAGTCCTCCACGTGTGAACGCGACGCAGTCGTCGCCCCGCCAGCCGGTTCCTTGCTCCCTTCCACCATCGAGCCTCCCGTGATCGACGTTTTTGCGTCCAAGAACGGTAGCGTGTCCAGGGATGAGATGCGACAGCGCCCGGAGCACGACGCGATGGCGCGCGCCGCCACGCGAGGCTGCTATTCGACGCGCCGGCGCGCCGCCCGTAGCCCGCGCATGTGCCGATCGCACTGAAATCGTAGGGCTTCCAATGCCTCGCTGCC
>JAPPOT010000725.1 GCA_028817855.1 Myxococcales bacterium | reverse complement strand
GCCGTGACTTCCCCGTGACTTCGCCCTGCGCGGCCAGGCGAGCTTCCCAACCCCGTCCCCCCACGCCCCCCGTTGTTGCTGAAGGCAGACACGCACGCCGGCATCGCCGCCGGGGACATCACCCTGGCCTTCCGATGCTGGAAGCGCCCCACCGTACGAACCGGCGGAGCTCTGAAGACAGCCATCGGCGTGCTCGCGATCGAAGCGGTAGACCCGATCTCACTGTCCACCATCACCAGCGCCGAGGCCCGGGCGGCCGGCTACGACAGCCGCGCCGCGCTCGTTCGCGCACTCGAAACCCGCGACGGCACGCCCTACCGCATTCGCCTGCGCCTGGCCGGCGAAGACCCGCGCATCGCCCTGCGGCAACAACCGCTCACGCCCGCGCAGCACACCGAGCTGCAGGCACGGCTGCAGCGCATGGACCGCGCCTCCCGCAGCGGCCCCTGGACCCGCGCCTACCTCGAGCTGATCCAGTCCCGCCCTGCCACCCGTGCCCCGGACTTGGCCGCCTCCGTCGGACTGGAAACCAAGCCCTTCAAGCAACGCATCCGCCGCCTCAAGGAGCTGGGCCTGACCGAGAGCCTCAAGGTCGGCTACCGCCTCTCCCCGCGGGGCGAGAGCTACCTCCGCGGCCCGTGAGACGACGATGGAAGGTCCTAGCCCCGTGCCTACCCGAGCAGGCCGGGCAGCGGACCTTCTGCGTCGTCCATGTCGCCGTAGCTCTGGATGTCGGTCTGCCCCATGTAGTGGGCAGCGCTCACGAGCAAGCGGTTGTGGCGCATGCCGCTCGGCGTCAGGTAGCGGCCACCGCGCACACCATGGGCAGTGCCGCCGGCGACGATGAAGGGCACGTTGGAGATGTCGTGCGTCCAGCCCACGCCGATCTCGCTGCCCCAGAGCACCATCGTGTTGTCGAGCAGGCTCGTGCCCTCGCCGTCGGGCAGCGCTGCCATCTGATCGAGCAGGCGCGCGAAGCGCTCGCTGTACCAGCGGTAGAGCTCGGTAAGCTGGGTGGTCGCCGCCTCGCTCGAGTCGTGACTCATGGTGTGGTGACCGCCACTGTCGAGCCCGACCCAGGGGTAGAGCGCACCGTCGGTGTCGCCCTTGGTGATCTGCATGCTGGCCACGCGCGTCTGACCGCAGGCCAGGGCCGCGACCGCCAGCGCGTTCTGGCGATCGATCTCCACGTCCAGGTTGCCGTTTTCCGGCCGCGCCGGCAGCTCGCAGGACACGGGGATCGGCATCAGCGACGCCTGCAACTCCGACAGCGCCGTCGCGTGGGCATCCAGGCGTTGCTGATCGCTGCCCGAGAGTGTCGGTCGGACGCTGCGCAGGTCGTCGGCGACCGCATCCAGAATCGCGCGCCGACGATCGAGCTGACTGGTGTCCGGCATCGGCTGGGCGGCGTCGCGGAAGATCTGATCCCAGGCCAGCGAGGGCTGGTCCAGCGGCTGGCGCGGCTCGGCCGGCCCCGTGTAGATCATGCGGCTCGCGGGGTGGGAGGAGCCGCACTGCACGCCCAGCTCCAGGCTGCGATGGGGCGTGGCAGCGCCGAGCCGCGCCGCGATGGTCTGATCGATCGACGTGCCCAGGTTCCAGCCGAAGGAGACCCCGTGATCGGCCCGATCGAAGAGCGCCGCGCCCGTGTCGATCGCCGATCCGGTGAAGATCGCGGGCATGTCGTAGGTGTGCGGGACGCGGTGCTCGTAGGGGTCGGCGATCCGCAGCCCGTCGACGATCACCACCCGGTCACGGTGGGCCTGCAGGGGCTCGAGAATGTACGAAAGGGTGAAGTCGGTCTCGCCCCCGGTCGGCCTCCAGCTCGGCCAGATCGTCCCGTGGGGCGTGTAGTAGAGCAGCAGCTTCGGCGCGCCCACCACCTGCTGCGCCCGCGCGCTGCGCAGCCACGGGAAGACCGTCGCTGCTGCGGCGAGCGCGCCCGTCGCCGCCGCGCCACAGGCGAAGGCGCGTCGACTCAACCTGGTGCGTGTCCCCGTCATCCCTCGTCCCCGCGCGTGAGCATCCAGGGCAGCGTCATCAGCTCGAGCAAGACGTCGCGCAAGGGCCGGCTACCGTCCGCGGTGAGCTCTCCGATCTCGCACGCCAGCGCATCACTCTCGCCCACGCTGAGCGCGAAGCGGCTGAAGTGGCGCGCCATGCACGCGGCCACCTCGCTGCGCTGCGAGAGCGCCTGCACCAGCTCCGGTGCGCCCTCGACCATGATCTCGTCCTCGCCGATCACCAGCTCCGCGGAGCTGTCGATCGGCTTGCCGTTGTCGAGCTCGCGGCTGCGCCCGAGCCAGTCGAAGCGCTCGAAGGCGAAGCCGATGCCGTCCATCGTGCGATGGCAGCCCGCACAGGTCTCGCTCGTGAGGTGCGCCTCGAGCCGCTCTCGGGTGGTGGCTCCCGGCATGCTCGGCGGCAGCGTCGGATTGACGTCCGGCGGCGGTGGCGGCGGCGGCGCGCACAGCAGGCTCGAGAGCACCGCCCGCCCGCGCAGGGTCGGTGAGGTCTGCTCGGCGTGGGAGAGCGCGGCGAGCACGCCGGGCAAGGTCAGCAAGCCCGCGCGCCGCTGGGGGGCGAGCTGCGCGCGCCCGCCGTCGCTGGACAGCACGTCTTCGCCGTAGAGCTCCGACAGCGCCGGCTCGTCCGCCACCTCGCTGACCTGCAGGACCCGCGCGAAGCTCGAGCCCATGCGCACGTGGTGCGCCAGCAGCTGCACCGGCTCGCGCGCGAGCGCCGCCTGCGTCGCCTCGTCGAGGGCTGCGATGTCGGGCCGCACCGACGGATCGTGCAGCTCCTCGAGGCTCAGCCACTGCTCCACGAACTGCTCCAGGCCGCGCTCGAAGCGCGCGTCGTCGAGCATGCGCTCCACGGCCGCGCGCACGCCCTCGTCGCCGTCGAGCGCGCCGCCGGCCGCGTCGTCGAGCAGCGCCTGATCCGGCGGCCCACCCCACAGGGCGTAGGACAGGCGCGACGCGATCGAGTAGGGCTCGAGCCGCCCACCCCCGTCGTCGCCCTCCAGCATGTAGAGGAAGCGCGGGCTCTGCAGCATGGCCGACAGCACCCAGCGCACGCCGCCCGCAGGACCCTCCGCGCTCACGCCCTGGGCGTGGAGCGCCTCGAAGCGCGCGCGCGTGCTGTCGTCCAGCGGTCGCCGGAACAGGCGCGGCCCGAGCTCGTCGAGCAGCAGGCTGGCACAGTCGGCCTGGCAGCGCGAGTCGGCCGCGAGCGCGGCCGCGACCTCCTCCACCACATCCTCCGCGCTCGTCATCAGAATGCGCGCGGTGGTGGCGTCGAGGCTGCCCGAGGTGTTGCCGCGGTAGCCGATCAGCGTCTCGTCGGCGAGCGGATAGTCCACGACGGCGCCGAGCACGTCCTGCACCGTGGCCGACAGCTGCGGAGCGGTAAGCCGGCGCATCGGTACGACTGCGCCCGCGACGGGCGGCTGCTCGGCGCAGCGACCGCCTGGCCCATCCTCCGCACCCATCGCGGGCTCGCCTGCAGCCTCTTCGCCGGCTACGCGCCCGGCGTCGACCGCCATGCCGGGCACACGATCGTCCCCCGCGCCAGGACGCGCGCCCCCCGGGTCTTCACCGATCGAGCCACCACAGCCGATCAGCAAACACCACGAAGCGAGCACCCGCGCGCGACGATCGAGCACACGGCCACCCTATCGCGCACCCGCGCCGCCGCCCAGGTGTCCCCACAGCCATCCCCACGAAAACGACAGCCCCACGAGGCCGCACGCGCTGACGCACGCGATGAATCGTCCAACCGATAGGCAGCCTCGAGACCGACACCGACACCGTGGCGGTGGATTCGCGCACGCGCACGAGCAAGTGGGGTGCTCCATGTCACCGCGGCCACCTCACCCGCGCGCAGCGCGTCCCTTG
>JAPPOT010000235.1:2188-3910 GCA_028817855.1 Myxococcales bacterium | reverse complement strand
GGACAGCCCCAGCGCGCCCGAGAGCGGGAGGTTGGTGAGGCTCAGCTGCAGCGCCCGCGCACCACCCGCGTCGACCCGGCCGCGCAGCTCGAGCTTGCCCGCCGCCCGCTGCAGGCTCAGCTGCTCGAGCTCGAGCGCCCGTTGCTGGAGACTCGCTGTGAGCACGCCCGAGTCGAAGTCCATGCCCAGCGCACGCGGTTGCTCGAGCTCCAGGTCGGCCGACGCGGACACCCCCCCGCCCTTCGCCTGTTCGAGTTGCAGCGCTCCGCTGGCGTATCCATCGACGTGCGCCAGGGCCTGATCGCCATCGAGCCCCGCCAGTGCAAGCAGGTCGCGCATGCGAACCCGGGCAACCCGCAGCTCGCCCTCGACCGCGACACCCTCTTCACGCAGGGTGACTGCGAGGCGGTTGCTGCTCAGCGACAGGTCCTTGCCCTCCGCGCTCAGCTCCTCGAGCGCGCCATCGGCGAGGTCGAGACGGGCGCTGGCGCGCGCGATGCGAAGCGAGCCCAGGCGCGCGCCCTCGGGCAGCTCCAGCCGTGCCTCCTGCAGCGCAAAGCCGGCCCGCGAGATGGAGGCGTCTCCGGTCAGGCCGAGGGTCGGGATCTGCAGCCACCCCTGGAGTCCGGATGACTCGGACAGCGCCACCTCGCTACCACGCACCGCCAGGGGCCCAGTCAGCGACAGGGGCGCGAGCGTGCCCGACAGCTCCACGTTTCCGTCGACGCGCAGGGCGACGGGGGCCGCCGCGTCCGGCACCGCGCCCATCAGCGCACGCAGCCGATGCTGCGGCACTCCGCTGATGCCGACCTTGAGCTCGGCGTGGTGCTCGGCGCCGTCGGCCACCTGTCCACGCACCGACAGCGTGCCCTCGCCGTCTCCCAGCTCGCTGTGCCCCTCCAACGTCAGCGGCCCCTGGGCGCGCTTGAGGGTGAGGCTCACGCGTCGCCCGAGCTCCACCTCTCCCACGCGCAGCTCCGCCAGCTCCAGCCGCCCGGCGCCCGACATCCGCCCCGGCGACCAGTCGAGCTGTCCCTCGGCCACGAGCGTTCCGGCAAGCGGCGGCAGCGTGGGCTCCAGTGCCAGCGACTCGAGCAAGGCGCCGCCGCGCGCCAGGTCGATCGAGGTCTTCAGCGAGCCGCGCATGCCCGTCCCTAGCGGGCGATCGACCTGAGCGGTGGAGAGCGCGAGCGTCAGCCCGGGGCCGGCCATCGAGAGGCGCTCGATGGCGAGCAGCTGCGCGTCCATGGTGCCGCGTAGCTCGAGGCGCTCGAGCGATTGCACCACGCCACCACGCTCGAGCTTGCCCGCGCTCGCGTCGAGCTCCACCTCGTGCCCTTCCGCAACCCGGACAATGCTCGCTCGCGCGACTCGCAACTGAGCCCGAGTGTCGCCCAGGCGAAAGCTGCACTCGGCATCGGCGATCGTGAGTCGCTCGAGGCCAGCCTTGCCACCACCTTCGCCAGCGGGTAGGCGCACGACGCCATCCTCACCTGCCGAGAGCTCCAGCGTGACGCCCTGCAGCTCGAGCTCGCGCAGGTCGACCTGGCTGGCCGACACGGTTGCGCCCAACGTGAGCGTATCGACCGCCAGCCAGCGCACCCCGTCGTCGCGGACGAGGGTGACTTCGCGAGCCGTGACGCGACGGCCGACCAGGTCGAGCTCCGCGCTGCCGACGATGAAACACCAGACCATCTCTCACAAGACCGACACATAAAAATA
>JAPPOT010000235.1:0-2178 GCA_028817855.1 Myxococcales bacterium | reverse complement strand
CGGGGCGACCCGCGCGAGCCCCTCGCTGCCGCCAGGTGCACGCCCGCCCAGCTCTCCCACGAGCGCCCGCTCGATCGCGCGCGCCAGCGCCGGGTCATCCTCGCCGGAGCAGGCGCTCAGCGAGATCGACAGCCAGAGATAGGACAGAAAGAGGCGGCAAGTCGCCCCGCGCAAACGGTTTCCAGGCATCGCAACGGGCGGTGGCACAGGCATACGAGGGCGGCCCGCGGGCGTCAATCCGGGCGCCGGGCCGGGTGAGACGGGTCACCGCCCTCCCTGGCCGCAGGTCCACGGGCGTGGGCGTGTGTGGGAGCCACACCCAGCCTAGGCGCACGAGCTTGGCAGCGCGCCTGGCTGGGCTCCGGGCTACGCTGTATCTTAATTAATGCAGGTGGTTACGCCCGATGTCGATCCTCCAGTGCCCCAAGTGTGACGCCCGCTTCCGCGGAGACATCCACGCGTGCCCGATCGACGGAGAGCCGCTCTCGCGCCCCAGCGACCCCTTCGTGGGCACCACCATCGCGGGACGCTACGTGGTCGAAGAGCTACTCGGCGTGGGGGGCATGGGATCGGTCTACCGAGCCCGGCACCAGTTCATCGGACGCGACGTCGCGCTGAAGTTCCTCGATCCGGCGCTGACCGAGAACGAGCGACTGCGAAAACGCTTCCTGGGTGAGGCGCGCGCGGCCAACCAGATCAACCACGAGCACATCATCGACATCACCGACTTCGGCGAGACCGAGGACGGCATCGTCTACATGGTGATGGAGTACCTGGAAGGGGTCGCCCTCGAGGACGAGATCGACCGCGAACCGCTCGAGCTGCGGCGCGCGCTCCGCATCGCCCTGCAGATCGCCCTGGGCCTGGGCCGCGCCCACGAGCTGGGCGTCGTGCACCGCGACATCAAGCCCGGAAACATCTACCTCACGCGCCGCCGCCTCGACCGCGACTTCGTGAAGATCCTCGACTTCGGTGTGGCGCGCATCGAGCACGACGCGCGCATCACAGGGCAGAACATGATCGTGGGCACGCCCGAATACATCGCACCGGAGCAGATCCGTTCCTCGGCAGCGACACCCGCCAGCGATCTCTACGCCCTCGGCTGCTTGCTGATGGAGATGCTGACCGGTCGGCTTCCCTTCGAGGGCAAGACCACGGTGCTGCTGATCAAGCACATCAACGACCCACCTCCCGTGCCGTCGAGCATCAACCCCGAGATTCCGCCAGCCGTCGACGAGCTCGTGCTCAAGCTGCTGGCCAAGAAGCCCGCGGACCGCTACCGCGACGCCTATCACGTGGTGGAGACGGTTCAGCGACTGCTCGACTCCCTGCCCGGCATCGACACCAGCAACCGCCCGCGCGTCAGCCACACGCCGAGCTCGCGCAGCCCGCGGACGGCGAACGTGGAGAACGAGGAGGAGGGCTGGTCGCGGACCGCGCGGCTCTACCGTGAGCTCTTTCGGGAGGCCTACGGCACCGGCGAGAGCGGGGAGTGGCCTGAGTGGCTACCTGACACGATCCGCGGCATCGAGGAGATCGTCGCCGAGGTGCGGGGGCTGCGGAAGACGCTGTCGGAGGCGGCCGAGAAGGCCACGGAGCAGGAGCAGCAGGTGCGGGGACCGCGGGAGCAGGTGGCGCGGGCGGTCGACGAGCTGGCCCAGGACGAATCCAAGCTCGGGCGCCAGATCATGGAATTGCTGGGGGAGCTGGAGCCCGCGGAGGGACTGCTCGACGCGGCGATGCACGCCGTCATCAACGACGCGACCAGCATGACGCTATCGCTGCGGGCCGGCGAGGTGATCTCCGAGGACGACGAGCGACTGTTCAAGGAGATGGTGCGCAACTGCGGCGAGCTGCGCATGGCGCGCGACGCCGTGGCGGGCCTCAGGGCGCGGCTTGCGCGCAAGCGCGCCGAGCGAAAGGACCTGCGCTATCAGCTGGAATCACTCAAGGCGAAGCTCGACGAGCTGAACCAGACGTCCACGGTGGACATGGAGATCTGGCACGAGGAAGTGCATCGCCTGAGCGTGCAGATCCAGGCACGCCTCGAAGCGATCGCGCCCCTCGCCAAGCGCGTCTCGGCGCACTACGCGCAATACCCGGAGCTGCGCAGCCGGCTTGGTCGGGAGCATGCGCCCATCACGATGTCCGACGCGCCGAATTAGTGCCCACCCCGAG
>JAPPOT010000427.1 GCA_028817855.1 Myxococcales bacterium | reverse complement strand
GCGTCGAAGGGCAGGGTGGGCGTCAGCAGCACGTCGTACTGGCCGAAGATCTCCGCGCACCAGGCGTTGATCTGCGCGCGCCGGCGGATTGTGCGCTCGAGCATCTCCGGCGTCACGTCGGCGGCGGTCTTGACGCTCTGGATGAAACCACGCCCGAATTCCGACTCGTGCTCGGCCAGGTAGGGCTGCAGGTGGCAGTAGCTGTCCAGGTTGTTGATCAGCACCCAGCCCGCCGCGCCGATCGGCGGGCCCCCGTCGACCTCCGTCACCGCGTGGCCCAGGCCCTCGAGCACCTTCACGGCGCGCTCCACCGCCTCCGCCACCTCTCGGGCGACGACCGCGTAGCCGAAGTCGCGGCAATGGGCGATGCGCAAGCCCTGCGGCGGCCTCTGGATCGCCTCCACGTACGAGAGCCCCGGCGACGGCAGCGAGCTGTCGTCGTGCAGCGAGGGACCGGCCACCTGGTCCATGAAGAGCGCCGCGTCCTCCACGGTCTTCGTGATCGGCCCGTGGCAGACCGTGTCGATCCAGGCCCAGCGTTCCGAAGGCCCGTTGGGGATGCGCCCGTAGGACGGCTTGAGCCCAAAGGCGCCGACCAGGCAGGCGGGGATGCGCACCGAGCCGCCCCCGTCGCTGCCGGTCACCAGCGGCAGGATGTTGCCGGCCAGCGCGGCCGACGCCCCGCCGCTGCTGCCCCCTGGGCTGCACGCCAGGTCCCAGGGATTGCGCGTCACGCCGAATGGGCGGTTCTTGGTGAAGGCCGTGCTGCCGAACTCGGGCGCGTTGGTCTTGCCCACGACGATTGCGCCGGCGGCCTTGAGTCGCTCGACCTGCGTCGAGTCGCGCTGCGCGATCGTGCCCTTGAAGACCATCGAGCCCTGGGAGGTGGGCAGCCCTGCCGCGTCCTCCAGGTCCTTGACCCCGAGCGGGATGCCCTCGAGGGGCCGCCCCTCGCCGCGCTCGAGGCGCGCCTCGGCCGCGCGCGCCTGCTCCATCACGGAGTCGCGGTCGGCGCGCACGACGACGGCGTTCAGCCGCGGATCGACATCCTCGATCCGCCGCCAGACCGCCTCCATCAGCTCCACGGGCGACAGAGAGCCATCCGCGAGCCGGTCGCGTAGCTCCGTGAGGGTCAGCGCAAGGGCGTCGTGCATCCCCGGATCCTAGAATCCTCGGGACGAGGATTCTAGCGCTCGACCGTGAGCGCCACGCCCATGCCGCCTCCGATGCACAGCGTCGCCAGGCCCTTCTTGGCGTCGCGGCGCTGCATCTCGTGCAGCAGCGTGGTCAGGATGCGCGCGCCGGAGGCGCCGATCGGGTGGCCGATGGCGATCGCGCCGCCGTTGACGTTCACCTTGGAGGTGTCCCAGCCCATGTCCTTGTTGACCGCGCAGGCCTGGGCCGCGAAGGCCTCGTTGGCCTCGACCAGGTCCAGGTCGTCCTTGCCCCAGCCGGCCTTCTCCAGCGCCTTGCGGCTGGCCGGGATCGGGCCCGTGCCCATCACCTGTGGGTCGACGCCGGCCTGGGCCCAGCTCTTGATCTTCGCCAGCGGCTTGATGCCGCGCTTCTCGGCGTCTGCGGCGGTCATCAGCACCAGCGCCGCGGCGCCGTCGTTGATGCCCGAGGCGTTGCCCGCGGTGACCGTGCCACCTTCGCGCTGGAACACGGCGCGCAGCTTGGCCAGGGTCTCCACCTGGGTGTCGGGGCGAATGAACTCGTCGGCGTCGACCACGGTCTCGCCCTTGCGCGTCTTGATCGTGACGGGGGCGATCTCGTCCTTGAACTTGCCGTCGGCCTGGGCCTTGCCCGCCTTCTGCTGCGAGGCCGCCGCGAACTCGTCCTGCTGCTGGCGGGAGATCTCCCACTGCTTGGCGACATTCTCGGCCGTGTTGCCCATGTGGTAGTCGTTGAAGGCGTCCCACAGGCCGTCGACGATCATCGTGTCGACGAACTCGCCTGCGCCCATCTTCACGCCACCGCGCAGGTGCGCCGCATGGGGCGCGAGGCTCATGTTCTCCTGGCCACCCGCGACGACGACGCTGCTGTCGCCGCACTGGATGGCCTGAAAGCCGAGCGCGACCGAGCGCAGGCCCGAGCCGCACATCATGTTCATGCTCCAGCCCGGCACCTCCTTGGGCAGGCCGGCGTGGATCGCGGCCTGGCGGGCGGGGCCCTGACCCTCGCCGGCGGCCAGCACCTGGCCCATGATGACCTCCGACACCTCCTCGGGCTTGACCGAGGCCCGGGACAGCGCCTCCTTGATCACGGTGCCGCCCAGGACGTGGGCGGGCACGCTCGCGAGCGTGCCGTTGAAGGAACCGATGGCGGTGCGCACGGCGCTGGCGATAACGATGTCGGTCATGAACCTGCTCCTTAAGCGGGGGACATCCCCACTACTGGGGAGGGTTGCGCTTAGCACAGGATCCCGGGCGCTTTCCAGTCGGCGGCTGGGGCCCTGAGGGCGGCTCTAGCCGGCCTGGAGGCGCCGTCCGCAGCCTGCACAAAAGGTCGCGTCGTTGTCATTCTTGTGGCCGCACTCGTCGCAGGGCGTGCGCGGCAGCGCGGTGCCGCAGCGCTTGCAGAAGTTCGCGTCCAGCGGGGCCGGAGTGCCGCAGGCCTCGCAGCCGGTCTGATCCGCCAGCGGGAAGCCCTCGACACCCACGGGCCTGGGGGGCGGGATCGGCGGCGCGGAGGTGAAGACCCGCTGAGAAGCTGCGGGAATCGAGCCGACCTTGGGCTCGGGTGGCGGCTGGCTCGGGTACAGCCCACTGAGGACCCCTCGGGCCAGGACCGCGACTTTCATCCACTCCCGCTCGCGTTCGGGTCGAGCGAGGTCATCGGGACCCAATACCCCGGCCTCCATCAGCTCCAGCAGGTCGGCCCCGCTGATGGGCCCGAAGCTGCGCCCGTCCTTGATGTAGAGGAACATCCCGTGATCACCATGATATCCCGAGATCCGCAATCTTGGTGGCAGAGGGTGACGTCACCGAAGTGGTGATTTATCGTTACACGCCCTTACATCCGCGATCCGGTGTATGCTACCATTTTAGGTACGACCACGAAGGGGTGGTGGATGCGAGTAGGCCCGAAATCACGGGCGTTTTCGGCCTTGGTGTAGGGATTCTGCGCAGTTAGGTGTCGCCATGGATGACAGGGAAAGTCACAAGGACAGTCGAGACAGCCAGGTACCGCTTGGGACCTTCGCCACGTCGGTGCCCCCCCCTCCCAAGCCGGCGGTAAGCGCGACGCCACCTGCCGCAGCATTCCCCTCTTCGCCCCCGCCGCCGCCGGCTGCGGTTCCAACGCCGCCTCCAGTGCCCGCACAGTCTACCCAGGCGCGCGACGAGGATCCGGACAAGACGCCCGTCGAGCGCGGGCGTGATCTGGAGCGGGACTCGGAGCGTGCGCGCAAGCGCTACCACAGCACCCTCGTCGGCCACCCGACCGATGGCGCCGCGGCGCCGCCGGTGCCCGCCGGCTCCGTGCTGAGCCCGCCGCGCTGGCGTGGCGCCCAGGCCTATCAGGGGGGCGACGATCCGCAGCCGCAGGTCAGCTCCCTCCCGGCGCCTGTCGGCGTTCCCCAGCCGCCTCCCTTGCCCGCGGCCGATGCACGCCCGGTGATCGGGCCCGACGGCAAGCCGATCACGCGCGTGTCGTCGCCGCCGCCAGCGCCTCCAAGCGAGCCCCTCGGTGAGCGCATCGAGGAGCTGCTCGACGGTCAGGCTTCGGTGCCGATGGACGAGGTCGAGGAGCGGCGCAGCTCCGTGACGGAGCTGGCGATCGAGGACGTGATCGAGGCCTTCAGCGACCCGGATCTGGAGCCCGCCCCCGTGGTCTCGCCACCGCCCGCTCCCGCGCACCGCGGCGATCTCCGCGGTCCCCACCGTCCGCCCCGGGGTCAGCATCGGCAGAT
>JAPPOT010000073.1 GCA_028817855.1 Myxococcales bacterium | reverse complement strand
TTCGGAGCGCGACGGGGCCGAGCGGCGCGTCGGCGAACCGAGGCAATGCCGAGTATTGTCGAGCGTGAGGCGACGCGGCGAGCGGCCCCGTCCCGCCCGAAAGGCGCCGAGAGCATTCTTGAGATGGGCTCTAGGCGCCATCGCCGTCGGTTTCCGGCTTGCTCGCCCGCACGGTCAGCAGGCGCTCGAGCAGGTGCTGGGAGTGATGGCTGATGCGCGTGAAGACCACGCCCATGCCGGGCGGGTCGTCCTGGACGCGCACCACCTCGCCGATGCCCTCAATGGTCTCGATGTCATCCATGATGACCGTGAACTTCAGGTCGATCTCGGTTCCCACCGGCGGCGGATCCGAGGTCTTCACGAAGGCGCCGGTCCGAGAGATATTGGTGACGTACTCCTCGATGAAGGAGTCGAAGGAGCCGAACTCCTTGTTGATCGTCAGGCGCGTGTCCCTGCGCTTCTGCTCCGTCATCGCTCAGGCACCTCGGAGATCAAACTGCTCGAGATGATACTCCCTGTGGGGCTTGACGAGAATCTGACGCGTGAAGCGCACGGAGGCTTCGTCGAGAGCCTTCTTGTGCTCGCGCTTGAGCATGTCGCACACGGCGGGGTGGGCGTTGATCACGATCTTGTAGCCCGACAGCGCCTCCTTCTCGCGGCCGATCTGGCGCACGATCTCGTGGCAGATCGTCGACTTGCTCTGGAGCTGGCCGGTGCCGTCGCAGTAGAAGCAGGCTTCGAAGATCGTGCGCCCGAGTGACTCGCGCGTGCGCTTGCGTGTCATCTCGATCAGGCCGAGCTCGCTGATCTTGGTGATGGTGGTGGTCGCGCGATCGCTCTTCACCGCGCGCACCAGCGCCTTGTAGACCTTGTCCCGGTTGCCCGCTTTCTCCATGTCGATGAAGTCGAGGACGATCAGCCCGCCGATGTTGCGGAAGCGCAGCTGGTAGGCGATCTCCTTCACCGCCTCCAGGTTGGTCTGGCAGATCGTCTCCTCCACGTCGCGGCCCTTGCCGGTGAAGCGCCCGGTGTTCACGTCGATCGCGGTGAGGGCCTCGGCCTGATCGATGATCAGATAGCCGCCAGAGGGCATCGGCACCTTGCGCGAGAGCGCGCGCGAGATCTCGTCCTCGATGCCGTACTCGTCGAAGATCGGGTCGCGCCCGTCGTAGAGCTCGATGTCGTCGAGACGCTCGGGCAGGAAGGCGGAGATGAAGGCCTTGAGGCGTTCGTACTCGTCGCGCGAGTCGATGATGATCTTCTCCACGTCCTCGGTGAAGTGGTCGCGCGCGGTCCGCAGAACGATGTCCAGGTCCTCGTAGAGGATCTTGGGTGCCGAGCGCGTCGCGGAGCGTCGCTTCGCGACCCCCTCCCACTGCTTGACCAGGTACCCCACGTCCGCCTTGAGCTTCTTCTTGGTCAGTCCGCTCGCGAGCGTGCGCACGATGAAGCCGCCGGTCGGCGGCTTGAAGGCCTCGATCGACTCGCGCAGGCGCTTGCGCTCCTTCTCGTTGCCGATGCGCTTGGAGATGCCGATCTGGTCGACCGTAGGCAGGTAGACGACGAAGCGCCCGGGCAGCGAGACGTGGCTGGTCACGCGTGCGCCCTTCGTACCAATCGGGCCCTTGGAGACCTGAACCATCAGGGTCTGGCCTTCCTTGAGGACGTCGCGGATGGGCGTGGCGCGGGTGACCTTGCGCGAGGTGCCCCGGTCCCGCCGCTTGCGCTGGGGTTGGGGCTCCTCCTCTTCCTCCTCGTCGCTGCCGGCAGCCTCGTCTCGGCTCAGGAGGTTGTCCATGTCCTCCTGCGGCACCACGTCCTCGACGTGCAGGAAGGCTGCGCGGTCGAGGCCGATGTCGATGAAGGCTGCCTGCATTCCAGGCAGGACGCGGGTGACCTTACCCAGATAGATGTTGCCGACCGGGCTGCGCTCGGCTTCGCGCTCCAGGAAGAGCTCGGCGAGGTTGCCGCCTTCGATCAGGGCGACGCGTTTTTCTGCGATGTCGCAGTTGATGACAAGTGTGCTGTTGGCCATTCGTTGGGCAGTTGAGCTCGAGTGTGATGGTTGAGTGCGCCCATGGGATCACGCGATGCTGCGAAAGGCGGTGACCGCGAGCACGGGCGCGCTCGCGAGTGCGGCCACGATGGCCGCGGTTCGAAGATGGTCGCCGCCCGCGGCCCGCAGGAGCGTGCGCGCACCGAGCACCGCAGAGCGGGCGGTCAGGGCGCAGCCGAGCAGGGCGACGAGCCACCAGATGAGCTTCCATGGGGTCAGGTAGGCGGCGCCAGTGGCCAGCGCAGGGACGGCAGCCGCGCTCGCGTAGCGCGCGAGCGCCGGCGGCGGATCGCCATCGCCGGCCAACACCGGTGCGAGCCGCGCCACGAACACGCAGGCGCCGACGTAGCCCCCCGTGGTCGCCAGCAGGATCACCGTGGTCTGGCCGACGGTCGCGCCGGAGAGGATCGCGCCAACAAAGGCGAGCGCGATCGACGCAGCCGCGGTGGGCCCCGTGGAAAGCAATGGTTGCGCGTACCCGCCCGAATCCGCGGCCAGCCGTTGCCAGCCGCGGCGGGGACGCACGATGAGATCGAAGGTCAGGGAAGACATGATCGTGGACCAACCACAACAGAACGCGCGCCAGCGGTCTGCCGGCGCGCCGAAGGGTGCGGGACGGATCCGCAGCGCTTCAGTTGGTCTCGAAGATCTTTTCGATCTCGGCCTGGATTTTGTCTTCGCTCTTGTCGCGGGTCACGGCGATCTCCTTGACGATCAGCGTGCGCGCGGTCTCGAGCATTCGACGCTCGCCGAAGGAGAGCGACTTCTCCGCCTTCAGCCGGTAGAGGTCTCGCATGACCTCGGCGACGTCGAAGACCGATCCGGTCTTGATCTTGTCCATGAACCCCCGGTAGCGGCGGTTCCAGGTCTGGTTGTCGAACGCGAAGGTTCGCTCCTTGAGAATGGCGAAGATCTCGCGGATCTGGCGTTCGCTGATGGGCGGGCGGAGCCCCACGCTCTTGGCGTTGTTGACCGGCACCATGATCTTCCGGTCGGTATCCAGGATGCGCAGGACGTAGAACTGCTGGCGCTGGCCAGCGATGTCCTTCTCGTCGATCGAGATCACTTCTGCCACGCCCTGGGCCGGGTAGACGGCCTTGTCCCCCACCTTGAATAACGGCTTCTGTGCACGGGCCTGCATGTCGCACTCCGTTCGAGTTTGAGAAAAATTCAATCGGTACCGCAGCCGCGGGGGCAAGCTCCGAGTCGGGGCGCGCGCCGCGGGCTCCTGGCGATGCGTTCCGGTGCATTCGCCGGGCTGCGGACCAGATCTCTGGTCGGTCCGCATCCTACCAAGGCACCCTATGTGGGGTCAATCTCGAAATTCTCAATGATTTCGAGGGCCAAGCCGTGCCGCACGCCGTGATCCGAGATCGTCAGCGCGGTCGCGGAGGCCGATCGGCAGACTCGCGAGAGGATCGCAGCCCCCGCGACGATGATGTCGGCGCGCTCCCTGGCCAATCCGGGTGTGTCGGTGCGCTGCGCCAGGGTTTCGCTGGCCAGTCGAGTGACCAGCCCGTCCAGCCAGTCCAGCTGGAGCGTCGTGCCGTGGATGCGGCCGGGATCGTAGGGCACCACCGCGCCGGCGATCGCGGCCAGGGCCGTGGCGGTGCCCGAGTTGGCCACCAGCGGTGGGAGTGGCCGAACCGCCGAGCGGGCCAGGATGGAGTCGATGTCCGCCTCCATCGCCTCGATCGCCTCTGCGCGCGCCGGGGCCTCGATGCCGTGTCGCTCGGTCAGCCTCACGCAGCCGATGTCCAGGCTCTCGCGCTCGAGCCTGCCCGCGCGACCGAGGCGCACCAGCTCCGTGCTGCCACCGCCGACGTCGACCACCGTGACGGTGGCCGGGTCGAGGCGCAGGCCACAGAGC
>JAPPOT010000489.1 GCA_028817855.1 Myxococcales bacterium | reverse complement strand
CGAGCGCGCCCGGAGCCCAACACCGGAGGCGTAGCGGAGCTACGTCGAGGATTTTGGCGAGGACGTGAGCCGCTCCTGGGCGAACCTCGAACGATTTCCGAGTATCAGAAGCGTTGGCCTCGGTAGACTCTGGCTCTCCTCCGGGAGCTGGGAGCGCCGGCGTTCGCGCGCGGCGGCCGGGGCGGGCTGGCGGCGGCGGGCGCGGGCTCGACCTCTGGTACAGGTGGTGCAGCGGGCAGTGGTGGAGGCGCTGCGGGCTCGCTACACGTTGACAGCGCGCCGCCCAGGCGTCGGCCGACCATGCCCGTGGCGGTGCGCAGGGCCGGCACGGCCACCTCGGGACTGAAGACCACGCACAGGATGCCGCGCTCGATCGTGCGCAGGTAGAGGCGCTGCTCCTCGAAGCGAAGCACGCAATCGCTCTGCTCGCCCGCCTCGCACCAGGTCTCCATGATGCGCATCGCGCGGGGACCGGCCTCCGCCAGGGCTTCGTCGTCGAAGTAGGCCGGCAGGTCGCGGCACAGCAGCTCCGCGCCATCGTGCACGAAGCTGCCCAGCACACCGGGCAGGTCGCGCAGGGATTGGAGCACCGCGTGGGGTCCCTCGGCGGCTGGGCTCACAGCCCCAGCTCCCGTCGTAGGCGGGCCGCGGCTTCGTGGTCGGCCGGGCGCATGGCGACCAGCTCGCCCTCGTCCTCTTCATAGAGGAAGGTCGAGCGCGGACCGCGCTTGCCGGGCCTGCGCAGCTCCAGGGCCGAGACCGCGCCGAGCGCCAGGATCTCGCCGATCAGGGTGCCCAGTCGCATCGTGTACCCGGCCTGGCCCGCCAGCTCCTCGGGCTCGTCGCCGACGCAGGCCCGGATCTCACCGGCCGCGTCGACACGCACCGCTTGCTCGCACGCGCGCCCGCCAAAGGCGTCGTCCTGCAACTCTTCGAACATGTCGCCATCCCATTCGATCTCGGCCTCGCCGTAGTCCGCGCCGTCGGGTTGGTCCGCTTCGCGCAGGGCCTGGGCGACGCCGGGATCCAGGACCAGCACGCCGCTCTTGCGTTGCGCGGACGGGCGCTCGCCCTCCGCCTTCAGCTCGTCCCGACGCTGCGCCGCCTGCATCAGCAGGCTCTGCCACGGCATGGTGACCGTGCGGCGGCTCGTCGCCGGTGCGGGGCATGGGGTGATCTCGCCGCGCGTCCACTCCAGGATTTCGAGCGCCGCGGCGTCGCCGGTCATCAGCCCCTGCACCGCGTGCAGCAGCTGTCCCTCCTCGAAGTGCAGATGTCCGACGCGTCCCTTCGAGTGCACGCGCACCGACTTGCGCGTTCCCGCGAGGCACTCGAGCTGAACGAGATCCCACAGCGCGACCCCTTCGATGCGCGCGTGGAAGCCGCCGCCCTCGTCGTCGTCCGCAGGCACCACGTCGTTCGAGTTTGCCTTGAGGTGAAATGCCACCGCGCTCGCTCCTCGTTCGCCCCCGATGGCACCGCGATAGCAAAGGCGTTTCCGCGCTAGCAAGCGCGCGCGTGGATGTCCATGCAAATGTAACTGTGTCGACATGAGGTCGAAACAGCGTGCGCCGTGGTTTGGCTAGCCCGAATCTTTTGCCGACGCGTGCAACACATGAGTGCGCAGCCAGATGCGTTCGAGCCAGTCGCCGGCTTCGACTTGCAGCGCGAGCTCGACATCGCGCGCGCGCAGCTCCCTGAACAACCGTGCCGCTCGTTTCAGGTGGCCGCTGCCTGCAGCCGAGATGGCGTGCACGCGCAACGCCTCGACCTCGATGTCGGCCGTCGGCAATCCGAGCCCGCGCGCCTGGGCGTGCAGCGCGGCCGAGTCCGCGTAGCGATCGCGAAAGAAGAGCTGGCGCGCCTCGAGGTAGTGCGCGAGCCCGTCGCTGCGTTCGGCACGAAGCTCGCGCATCAGGTGCACGGCCGTCGCGCCGCCGGTGCTGCGCCCGGGCTCGCCCAGCAGCAGGCGGCGCACCAGCGTCTGCTCGCGCGCGCTGCCCTCCAGCGCGATCGACTTGACCTGAAGCTGTCTGCGCGCGTCGCGACCGTTGGGTTGCTCGAGCAGCTCGCGGTAGACGCTTGCGGCCTCAGCTGTCCGTCCGGCGCGCCAGGCCTCGTCGGCCAGGCCCTGCCGCGCGGCGGTGATCGTAGGAGGGGCCGCCGCGGGCGGGCCGATCAGCGCCGAAAGCTCCCGCTCGGCGCCCGCCACGTCGCCGCTTCGCGCCAGGATCGTCACCAGGGCGGCGCGGGTGCGCACCTCGGCGGCATCCACCTCGAGCAGCTCGCGGCAGGTGGACACCGCCGCCCGGTCATCGCCGGCCGAGAGGTCCGCGCTGAGCTGGGCGCGCAGCTCCGCCTTGTGGTGGGGGCAGACGCTGGAGAAGATGCTCGAGCCGGAGAAGCGCAGCTCGGCCAGGGCCAGCGCCTCCGGCGGCAGCGGGACGGTCTCGAGGAACGTCCGCCACTCGCGCTCGAGCTGGGCGAGCGGTCGCTCGAGCACACCCTCGATGTCGCCGGTGCGGTAGATCGCGCGCAGTGCCGACTTGCCATGGGTGTCCGCCACGTAGCGCAGCAGCGAGCCGGTTACGGTGTAGGCCATGCGCTTCTGCTGGGCGTAGAAGGAGGCGCCGACCACGTCGTCGAGGGACGGCGCCATGTCGAGCGCGATCATCGCGGACACCCACTGGTGCGGCGTCATGCCGGAGCGCGAGCTGCCCGCCCAGGCGGCGGCCACCGCCAGGCCCTCGATCAGCGCGGGGTTCGGCACCCACCCGCCGACTGCGCCGGAGACGCGGAAGGGCCCGACGCCGGTCTGGGCCGCGACGATGTGGGCCATCTCGTGGGCCAGCACCGGGTGGGGCCAGTCGCGCTCCTGCAGGTAGAGCTCGCCGGTCCAGGGCTTGGCCACGTTGGTGCCGGCCGCGCCCATCAGCGCGCGCTTCTCGCCAGCGCTGCGGAACATGTAGACACGCACCGGGTCGGGCTGGGTCAGCCCCAGCCAGTGCTCCATCTGCACGACGCGCTCGTCGCAGTGGTCGGCCAGTCGGTCGACGCGCTCGCGGTGCATCTCGCGCGGGTGCACGATGTCGCAGCGGGCCGAGACGCGGCGCCCACCCAGCACGTCCTCGATATGCGCGACGCTGGTGCGGTGGCCCAGCGCCGGGCCCGAGATCTCGACGCAGAGGGTGAGCACCAGGCTCGCGCCGAAGATCAGCACCAACGTGCGGTGGCCGGCGCGAGGGCGCAGGGCGAGCTGTCCGCGTGCCTCGTCGAAGTGGGCGCGCAGGCCGGCCAGCAATCCGAGGGTCAGGGCCAGGGTGGTGAGCCGCAGAGTCAGCAACGGCCGCGGCAGCGCGATCAGCTCGTCGTAGAAGGTGCCCGGGTGGTAGCCGAAGAAGTGCCCGTAGGCGAAGATCGCCGGCGTCGTGTAGAGCCAGCAGAGCCCGAGCGCGATGGTCGCGAAGGGGACGGCCAGCGCCAGCGCGGTGGCGGCGCGACGGCCGACGGGCAACGCCGCGCAGCCGCTGCCGATCACGGCGGCGAGCAGCACGCCCGGTGTCGGGCCCAGGCCGATGAAGAGCAGGCCCTCGAGGGGCGTGCAGTTGCGCAGGCGCAGCGCGTTGAGCGCCAGTAAGAGCACCGGGGACAGCAGCAGGCACAGGCTCGCCGCCACGCCATGGGCGGCGCGCTCCATCGCCGTGGCGCGGCTGTCGCGAAGCGCGAGACCGACACGGGTGGCGACGAGCGCGCACAGCGGTGGCAGCGCCACGCCCAGGATCAGGGCGCTCTCCACGCCGTGCAGCCCGAGCAGCGGCGTGAAGCACATGGCCGCGCCCAGCAGGGTGCTCGCGCCGAGCGACCAGCGCATGCTCGGCAGCGCGAGCGCCGGGTGCAGGTGGGCGAGCAGCGCGCCCATCCCACGGGCGGGGGCGCCGG
>JAPPOT010000107.1 GCA_028817855.1 Myxococcales bacterium | reverse complement strand
ATCAAGACGGTGCGCCCCGCGGCCTACTTTTTAACGGGGGCGGAGTCAAGCGGAGGGGGGAGTGAAACTGTGGGGGAACCGTCGAGTGATTGGCAGCGGGTGGTGCTGCTCGCGTCGTCCACGTGAGGAGCATACCCAGTGAGGGGCAAGCACGGGCACGGGCACGGGCACGGGCACGGGCATTTTCCGCGCCGGGGGGTGCGGGGGAAGCTTCATCGTCAGCTCTATGTGGCCTTGATCAGCGTCATCGTGGTGAGCATTCCGCTCACGGTGATCGCGATGCACCTGCTATTCGAGCCCGTGGGACCGCCCCCGCACGGGGTGCGAAGCGGTGGCCTGCGGCTGCTGCTGGTGGCCACCGTGCTGATCGGCACCATGACCGTGCTGACGTACCCGCTCGCGCGGCGCATCGTCTGGCGGCTCGAGCAGCTCGAGCGCGGGGTCGAGCGCTTTGGGCAGGGCGAGCTCTCGAGCCGGGTCGACGTCATGGGACACGACGAGATCGCCGACCTGGCGCGCGCCTTCAACCGTGCCGCGGATCGGATCGACGGACTGGTGGCCCAGCAGAAGCGCATGCTGGCGAGCGCCTCCCACGAGCTGCGGGCGCCGCTGTCGCGGCTGCGGATGGCGCTCGAGCTGCTGCTCGACCCCGACACGCAGCCGAACGCAGAGCGCCGCGCCGAGCTGCTCGAGACCTGCAGCCGCGACATCGAGGAGCTCGATGCGTTGGTCGGGGACGTGCTGCTGGCAGCGCGCCTCGAGAACCCGGAGCTGCCCCGACACTTCACTCCCCTCGACCTCGCCGAGCTCGTGCGCGACGAGGCGACGTGCGTGGGCGCCGACCTGGACGGGGAGCTCGCGACGCCGGAGGGCCAGGGCGACGCGCGCCTGTTGCGGCACATGCTGCGCAACCTGCTCGACAACGCCCGCAAGCACGGTGGCGCGCGGATCACGGTCGGGCTCGAGCGCCATGACGGCGGCGTGCGACTGCACGTCAGCGATGACGGGAGCGGCGTGCCCGAGGCCGATCGCGCTCGCATCTTCGAACCGTTCTACCGCCCCCAGGGGCACAGCGAGGGACTGGACGGTGGCGTCGGGCTCGGGCTCTCGCTGGTACGCCAGGTGGCCGAGCTGCACGGCGGTGATGCTCGCTGCCTACCTCGAGAAGGGGGAGGGACCCGCTTCCAGGTGACGCTGCCCGGCTTTACCTAACTTTGCACGGGCGAAAGCCGCCCTTCGCACGGGCGCCTCAGGCTGGTCTTCGTAGACCACTCCAACCCGCCGGAGGCGACCATGAACGAAGACCGCAACCAAGACACCCAGCCGACGGGAGCCAAGCGCCGTCGCCGCTTCCTGATCGTCGGAGGCGTCGGCCTGGCCGCCCTCGCGAGCATGCTGACCGCCCGCGTCTGGGCCCACGGCCACCGCGGCCACTTCGGCCACCGCGGCATGCACGCGAGCAGCGCAGCCGAGCTGCGCGAGCACCTCGGCGACCGCACCGACCACGCCCTCGACCACCTGAAGGCCACCGACGCGCAGCGGGCGCGCATCGACGCCATCCTCGACCGCGTGAGCCCACGCCTCTTCGAGCTCCATACTCGCGGCCGGACGCTCCACGATCAGGCCCACCACGCCTTCGAAGGCGGAGACCGCCGGGCCCTCGAGCTCGCCCGCAGCCGCGGAGTCGCCCTGATCGACGAGATGAGCCGAGAAGGCCTCGCCGCACTGAACGAGATCAACGAGGTCCTGAGCGACGAACAGCGGGCAGAGCTGCAGATGTGGATGAAACGCCATCGACACTGAGCTCGCAGCCCACGGGCATCAGTCGTGGGGCAACGACCCCCGCGGCGCGCGAAGATACCCGAACGGCGTGACCCTGAGCAGGTTCGACACGCGCGACATGTAAACGTCGGCGTAGCGCTCGATCTGGCGGGCGAGGCGGCTCTTGTCATTGCCGGCGCGCATCAGGGGGCCCCAGCGGGCGCTGAGGTGCTCGCCTGAGGCGCGCGCCAGGGGGGCGATGCGCTCGTCGAGCGCCTGCAGGCCGTCGCGCAGCTCGGCGATGCGTGCCCTGGCCCTGCCGGGATCCTGGGCCGGCTCGGCGTAGCCGCCCTGGGCGCGCTGGAGGGTCAGGCGCTGCTGCGCTTGCTCGCGCTCGAGCGCGGACTTCTCCGCCATCAGGCGCTCAAGCTCGACCTGGTCCACCGCGGCACCCGCCTGGGCCGCCACCTCCTCCTCCAGCTCGCGCAGGACCAGGGCGGTGCGCCAGCGCCGGATCTGGCTCGAGACATGCACATCCGCGTAGACGTGATCGCCCACGTAGAGGATCTCGTCGCCAGACAGGCCCAGGTGCTGCTCGACCTGCCGCGCGTGGCCCCCCTGGAAGGCGCGCCCCGCCTCACCCAGCCCGGCGATGGGTCGCAACAGTCCCGCGGACTCGTCCACCACCTCGTAGAGCGGCGCGTGTCCCTCGAAGAAGCCTGGCTTGCTCGCCTGCACGATCACCACGTCGAAGAGCTCCCGCCACGTCATCTCACCCGGCAGGAAGCGATCGAAGGCGTAGGCCATCATGTCCCGCGTATAGCTCCACTCGGAGTTGGTGATGACCATCAGGCGCTTGCCGGCGTGCTTGAGGTCGAGCAGCGCCAGCGGCAACTCCGCGTCCAGCACCACGAAGCGCTCGGGCGAGGCGGCGATCTCCGCTTTGAGCTCGCCCTCCAGGTGGGTGGCGTTGAGCGCGCGCCGCACCAGGTCGTAAACCGCGCCGTAGCCATGCACGCCGGGGAGCTGCCCCGCGTCGTGGAGCTCGATCAGACGCGCAAAGAGGCACCCCTCCGACAGCGAGAAGAGGGTGTTCATGAAGACCCAGCGAGGCTCCGACAGGTCCACCCAGACGCGCGAGTAGGTGCCGCGTTGCTCCTCGTGGGGCAGCAGCCGCGTCCCGTGGGCCGCACGCGTGATGTAGCCAAAGCGATTGGCCTTCACCACATTGCCCAGCTCCAGGTCCAGGATCAGGCCCCGCGTGACCAGCTCCGCATCGAAGGCGAGCGCGGGCAAGCCCTCGACCAGCTCGGCGAGGCGCTCGCACGCGTGCTCGAAGGCACGCCGCTCCCAGCGCTCCACGTCGTAGTGGATCAGGGTGTAGTCCATGTCGCAGCCCACCGCGCGGATCGAGCGCATGTTGAGTGTGCGGTTGCAGAACACGCCGCGGGCCGCCTCGCCGGCGTCGGGCGTGGCGGGCGCAACCGGTGTTGATTCCCCCGGGTCGGCCATGGCGGCGCTACTCTACCCCAGCCAGCCGGCGGTAGTCGCGGAAGGTCGCCGCCTGGCCGATCCGCATGCCCGCCGCATCCAGGATGTTCCAGATGGTCGCGCGCTGGATCTCGAAGCGCCTGCCGCTGCTCGAGACGCGCACACCCGTGTAGTCCTCGCTGAAGCCCTGACGCTCCACGTCGGCCAGCAGCCGGGCGCGGCCCTCGCGCACATCCGGCTCCGCCGTGCGAAAGGAGGGCATGGCGGTAAAGGTGGGGAAGTCCACCTCCCACAACGCGAGGGCCGCCCGGTTGCCATAGAACAAGCCCGGCGGCGTCTCGGTGCCGTGTGCGAGAACGACGAAGGGCGCGTCGAATAGCTCGCCGGCAGCGCACAGTGACTGCCCCAGGTAGTGATCATAGCTGCGAAGGAGCGCTACAATACGAGGGTCCTCTCCTGTGATCCGCGGGTCCACGGGCGCTTCATACCCCGCCGACCCGAGCCTGGCGAGCCCGCGGCTCGCCTGTGACGTTGCCGGCACATGGAGAACGCGACTTGCGGAGGTGCCCCTTCATGCGTCATCGACACCCCTGGCTCCCGCTCGCCCTCGCCATGCTGCTGGCCGCGTGCGGCGACGACGCGGCCCCGGGCGATGGCGCAGGCGGCGACGGTGACGACGATGGCATGGAC
>JAPPOT010000304.1 GCA_028817855.1 Myxococcales bacterium | reverse complement strand
AACGCACAGGCACTCCAGCGTGCCCAGCTGCGCGGCGCAGCCTGCCAGGCCCGCGCTAAAGCCCTCGGTGGATAGGGCGGGGACCGCCTCCCCGAACCAGCGCGTGTGCGCGCGGTCGCAGTGCTCGGCGTCGAGGCGCCAGGATCCGGGACCCGGTGCGGCGATTGCAGCTTCGTTCATGACTCCCCTCCTTCGTGCTCCGTCCCACCGATCGAGCTGCGCCCCTCGCAGCGGTCGCGCTCGATCGCGTCGAGGAGCGCAGCGCACCCCCACGCGGTCGCGCGCCCGGCCTCCTCGCTGTCGAGGCCCAGCTCGCCGGTCAGGCGCTGCCAGGCGTCGTAGCTGATCAACACGCGCGACAGCGCGCTGAGCAGGCGGCGGCTGTCGGCGTCGTAGTGGTCCGCGTCGGCGTCGATCAGCTGGCGCAGCGCGCCGTGGCGGCGCCCCCGGGAGTGCAGGTGCGCCTCGCGACCGAGGCCGGCCGCGAACGCGGCCTGGAGCAGCTCCGCGTGCTGCTCGAAGCGCTCGAAGACGGCGCATGCGTGCCCGGGTAGCGTGTCGAGGCTGGTCGGCATCGGCGGCATGCCCATGTCCTTCTGCACCTGATCGTCGATCGCCGCGTAGAGCCCTTCGCGGTTCTTGAAGTGGCGGTAGATGGTCGGCTCCGAGACGCCGGCGCGGGTCGCGATCTCCGCGATCGAGACGTTGCCATCGCCGCTCTCGGCAAGGGCCGCGATGACCGCCTGGATGATGCGGTCGCGGGTCCGAGCGGCCTGCTCCTCTCGCAGGGAGTTGTTGTAGTCCCGCTTTCGCGAAGGTCCTGCTCTATTCATGAAAGTGAAGCTATTGTGAATGGGCGAAGGCCGTCAACCTGCGCGCGCCCGTGCCCCCGCTGCTGCCCGCAGCCGTAGTCGTCCTCAGGGCAGCACCCGGGGCAGGGGCAGGCGCAAGGGCAAGTTGGGGGGCGTCAGGCCCGAGCGGCCGAGAGCATTTCCTTGGCAGCCGCGCGCGTCTTGGCTGTGACCTCGACGCCGCCGAGCATGCGCGCGATCTCCTCGCGCTGCTGCTTGTCGCTCAGCCGGTCGATCTGGCTGCGCGTGCGTCCAGCCGCGACCGCCTTGGCCACGTGGTAGTGGGCCTCGGCGAAGACCGCGATCTGGGCCAGATGGGTGATGCAGATGACCTGGTGGTGGTGCGCGACTTCGCGGATCTTGCGACCGATGATCTCCGCCACCGCGCCGCCCACGCCGGCGTCGACCTCGTCGAAGACGTAGAGCCCACCCGGGCCGAGCCCGGCGAGCACGCGCTTGACCGCCAGCATCGCCCGCGACAGCTCACCGCCGCTGGCGATGCGGTGCAGGGGCTGCGGCTCCTCGCCCCGGTTCGTGGCGATCAGGAACTCGACCACATCGATTCCGGTGGCCGTGAGCCGCGCCCCACGCGGCGCCACGGCCTCCGCGCCCCTGCCCTTGCCCGTGCTCACGTCCCCGAGCGGCACGCACAGCTCCCCCTCCTGCCCCTCGGGCTGGGCGACCTGCACGGCGATCATCGCGTCTCCCATCGACAGCGAGGCCAGCTCCTTGCTGATCGCCTTCGCCAGTTTCTTCGCGGCCTTCCTGCGCGCCTCCGAGAGCTTCACCGCGAGCACGCCGGCCTCGGCCTCGGCTCGCTCCACGCGAGCCCTCAGCTCCGCGATGCGTTCCTCGCTGCGGTCCAGCCCCTCCAGCTCCTCGGCGGCGCGCTCGCGGTGCTCCAGGATCGCCGCGGTGTCGAGCGAGCGCGCGCCGGCGCCGTACTTCAGGCTCAGGCGCGAGATGGCGTCGAGCCGCTGCTCGATCTCGGCCAGGCGCTCGCCGTCCAGCGTCACCCCGCGCGCGTAGCCGCCCAGCTCGCGCGCCACGTCTTCCAGCTGGGCCTGGGCCGAGCCCAGCTGCTCGGCCAGCGGCGCCAGCGCCGGGTCGAGCTCGGCGACCGACTCGAGCTCGCTGGCGATGCGCGCGATGCGGTCGCACATGGCGTCGTCGCTGGCGTAGAGCGCGTCCTCCGCGCCCCCGGTCGCCGCGCGCAGGCGCTCGGCGTGGCGCTGGCGATCGCGCTCGGTCGCGAGCTGCTCCTCCTCGCCCGCGACCAGCTCGAGCGCGTCGATCTCCTGGATCTGGAAGCGCAACAGATCCTCGCGCTCGAGCTTGCCCTGCACGTCGCTGCCGTGCGCGTCGAGCGACGCACGCGCGGCCGTCAGCTCGGCGTGGGCCGCGCCCATCTTCTCGCGCAGGCTCCCCAGCTCCGCGAAGGCGTCGAGGAAGGTCAGGTGGCTGGCCGGGTTCACGAGCGTGTGGTGCTCGTGCTGCGAGGAGATGTCGCACAGCCCGGTCGCCAGCTCGCGCAGCTGGGTGGCCGAGGCCAGCTTGCCGTTCACGTAGGCGCGCGAGCGCCCCGAGCGCAGGATCACGCGGCGCAGCACGAGCTCGTCCTCGCCATCGCCGACGGCGACCCCCGCTTCCTCGGCGCGGACGCGTGCGGCCGGGTCATCGGCGATGTGGAAGAGGGCCTCCACCTCGGCCTGCTCGGCGCCGGTGCGCACCACATCCGGGCGAGCCTTTTGGCCAAGCACCAGGGACAGCGCGCTGATCAGGATCGACTTGCCCGCACCGGTCTCGCCCGTGACCACGTTCAGGCCCGGCTCGAGCTCCACTTCCAGCTCGTCGATGATGGCGAAGTTGCGGACCCGCAGGTAGCTCAGCACCCGGCGGAATTAGCACGGCGCAGGCCCCCGAGGGAGCCTGCGGACAGTGGCTTTTGGGCGTTTGCTGCGCTACATCCCGGGGCGATGAGCTCTTCGAGCGAAATTCGGGACAGCTTCCGGGATTTCTTCGCCGCTCGCGGCCACGAGAAGATCGCCAGCAGCCCCCTGGTGCCCGCCAACGACCCCACGCTGATGTTCGTCAACGCGGGCATGGTGCAGTTCAAGGACGTCTTCACCGGGGCCGAGAACCGACCCTACAAGCGCGCCACGACCTCGCAGAAGTGCATCCGCGTCAGCGGCAAGCACAACGACCTCGAGAACGTGGGCGTGACCGCGCGTCACCACACCTTCTTCGAGATGCTCGGCAACTTCTCCTTCGGCGACTACTTCAAGGAGGAGGCGATCAGCTACGCCTGGGAGTACCTGACGAAGGAGATGGGCCTGCCGAAGGACAAGCTCGTCGTCAGCGTCTTCGGCGGCGAGGGCTCGCTGCCCGCCGACACCGAGGCCGAGGAGCTGTGGCGCAAGATCGCCGGGCTGTCGGACGAGCGCATCATCCGCTGCAACGCCAAGGAGAACTTCTGGCAGATGGGCGACACCGGCCCGTGCGGGCCGTGCACCGAGATCCACTACTTCTTCGGTGAGGGTGAGCCCGATGTTGCGCGCTTCGGCGACGAGCCCGACGAGGTGGGCAGCGGCTGGGTCGAGATCTGGAACAACGTCTTCATGCAGTTCGAGCGCCACGCCGACGGCAAGCTCGATCCCCTGCCGGCCCAGTCGGTCGATACCGGCATGGGCCTCGAGCGCCTGGCGTGCGTGGTGCAGGGCGTGGTCAGCAACTACGACACCGACCTGCTGCGCCCGGTAGTGGAGCTGGCGGGCGAGATCGCGGGCAAGCCCTACGGCGGCTCGCTGAAGCCCGACGACGTCTCGATGCGCGTGATCGCCGACCACGCGCGTACCACGGCCTTCCTGGTGGCCGAGGGCATCTTCCCGGACCGCGACGCGCGCCCCTACGTGCTGCGTCGCGTCATGCGTCGCGCCATCCGCCACGGTCACCGGCTCGGCATCGACCGCCTCTTCCTGCACGAATGCGCGCTCAAAGTGGTCGATATGATGGGCGCCGAGTACCCGGAGCTGCGCGAGCGCGCGGCGTTGATCGAGGACATCACCCGGCAGGAGGAGGAGCGCTTCCGCGCC
>JAPPOT010000625.1 GCA_028817855.1 Myxococcales bacterium | reverse complement strand
CCCTCGTGCTCTCGGTCGCGGCGGGCGTGCCGCTGTCGGTGATCGAGGGTGGGCTGAGCGACGGCGTTCGGGCCATCCGCGCCATGCCCAACACGCCCGCCCTGGTGCGGGCCGGGGCCACCGCCATCGCCGCGGGCACCCGCGCCAGCGACGACGACATGGAGGTGGCCGAGCAGATCTTCAGCAGCGTCGGCGTGGTCCGCCGCGTACCTGAAGCCCAGATCGACGCGGTGACCGGCCTCAGCGGCTCGGGGCCCGCCTACGTCTTTCTCATGATCGAGGCCCTCACCGCCGCAGGCGAGCGCGTGGGCCTCGAGCGGGAGACGGCGGCCGCGCTCGCCGCGCAGACGGTCTACGGCGCGGCGCTGCTGCTGCGTGAGACCGGCGAGGACCCCGCCGTGCTGCGCGAGCGCGTGACCAGCCCGGGCGGCACCACGCAAGCGGGGCTCGAGGCGCTGGCTGGCCACGACTTCCGCGGAGTGGTCGCCGACGCGGTCGCCAAGGCCACGCAACGCGGCGAGGAGCTCGGGCGCGAGGCCGCCGAGAAGCTCGGCTGACGCCGGCCTCGGCGCGTTCAGGCGGGGCGCGGTCCGAAGATCGCCGTGCCGACCCGTACCATGGTCGAGCCCTCCTCGATCGCCACCTCGAGATCCGCGCTCATGCCCATCGAGAGCACGGGAAGCTCGAGCTCGCGGCCGATCGACGCGAGGGCGCGGAAGGCCGGTCGCATCTGCTCGGGGTCCTCGTGCACGTGCGGGATCGCCATCACGCCCTGCAACGACAGCATCTTCAGCTCGGCGACCGCGGCCGCCAGCTCCCGCGCCTGCTCCGGTAGCACGCCGCCCTTCTGGGGCTCCGCGTCCACGTTGATCTGCAGCAGCACTTCGACGGGCTCCGCCGCCCCCTGGGCGCGCCGGTCGAGCGCCTCGGCCACGCGCAGGGAGTCCACGGTGTCGACGGTGGCCCCGACGCGCACCACATCCTTGGCCTTGTTGCGCTGGAGGTGTCCGATGAAGCGAAAGCGCAGCCCGGGCGTGCCCGCGACGGCTTCGGCCTTGGCGACCAGCTCCTGCACGTAGTTCTCGCCGAAGTCCCGCTGGCCGGCCGCGTGCGCTGCCAGGATCGCCTCGGGCGGATGGCGCTTGGAGACCGCCAACAGCTGGACCTCGGCCGGGTCTCGCCCGCACCGCTGGCATGCGCGCTCGATCCGTGCGTGCACGGTGGCGAGGTTGTCGGCGATGCGTGCCTGCAGCTCACTCATGGCCAGCGCTCCAACAGCCCGATTTCGGTCAACAGCAGCACCGTCTCGACCGCGGGCAGACCGATCACGTTGGAGGGCGAGCCATCGACCGCCGCGACCAGACCCCCTCCAAGGCCCTGCACCGCATAGGAGCCCGCCTTGTCGCGCCCCTCGCCGGTGGCCACGTAGCGCTCCGCGGTCTCTCGATCGAAAGCGCGAAAGCGCACGGAGGTCTCCACATCGATCACACGGGAGTCATCGCGACCGGCCTGGTGCACGGAAACGGCCGTCAGGACCCGGTGCGCGCGACCGCTCATGCACATCAACATGCGCACGGCGTCGGCATCGTCGAGGGGCTTGCCCAGCACCTCGTCGTCCACCACCACGATCGTGTCGGCGCCCAGTACCCACGCCCCCGCTCGCGCCGGCGACAGCCGTGAGGAGACCTCGGCGGCCTTCAGCCCTGCCAGGTGGCGCGCGTACTGCGCTGGCGCCTCGCCCGCGTGGGGCGGTTCCTCCACGCCGCTCGTGACGACCTCGTGCTCGATTCCCAGCTGGCGGAGAATCTCCCTCCGCCGGGGCGAGCCGGAGGCCAGGATGAGCACACCTCGTTGTCGTGCTGCCATGGCTCAGGCCTTGCGCGCGAAGGCCCGTTCCTTCTCGTCGATGTAGCGCTTGAAGCGGCCCACGTAGGTGCGGCTCACCTGCTTGGGCTCGAGCTCGAGAAAGCGCGCGTACTCCGTCAGGAAGCCGGTCGTATAGACGACCGCGGGAAGCTTGCCGAAGTCATCCTCCTCGAGCGCTTTGAGGTAGGCGACGGAGATCTTCGTGCGCTGGCTGATGTCGCGTAGGGACACCCGCCTGGCTTCCCGCACCTGGCGCAGAAGTGAGCCCGTGAACTGGGTGTCGGGCGACACCGCCGGGGCGGGTCGCAGCGGCTCCTCGTCCACGTCGATCGGCTCCGGGGTCGGCTCGGGCTCTTCCGGGAAGACCGACAGCTCGTAGGGCCGCCGGCGAGCGGGATCGAGCAAGACGTCGAAGGCCTCGTCGATGCGTGCGCGTACCTTCTCGACCTCGTGGGGCTCGAGCAGCCCGTAGCAGCACAGTGCGTCGTGCGCGTAGACCTCGCGGCAGCGCTTGTAGGCACGACGCACCTCCTCGTCGGTCGCACCCCGCTCGATCTCCAGCAGGTCGTGGTGACTCTCCTGGGGCACGCCCGCCGGCGTGGGGTCGGGCGCCTTGCCCGCCTCCACCATGAGCAGCCGTCGTGCGAGCTTCTCGATCTTGCGGCTCGACTTGGCGCCCGGCACCTCCAGCAGCAGCGGCCGGCGGTTCCGCACGCAGGTCCACACCGTGTCGTCGTGGTCGATGTGCCCCATGTAGTCGACGGTCAGCCCGAGACGGCGCCGGATCGCGCTCTGCATCGAGAAGCCCAGCTGAAGGTCGGCGCGCAGGCGTGTCTGGTTGATCACCAGTCGCGGCCGAAAGCGCTCGATGGCGCCGCGGACCTCCACTGCCAGCGGGTGTTGCTCGCGCTCGAGCTCCCGCAGCAGGTCGAGTGGCGGAGGGGCTCCTCCAAGCGTGCGCAATCGCCGCTCCAGCTCCGCCCGATCGTCACCCTCGAGCATGTCCTTGAGCAGGAAGCGTGTGAAGGCCCCACGCAGGAAGCGGTAGGTGTTCTCGATGGCGGTCGGCTCCGGCACCGTGACGAAACAGGAGAGGTCCGCAGCCAGGTAGTTGTCGAGCAGGTCCTTGCCGAGCCCGACGCCTTGATCGACGACGACGTACTCGGCCTCGAGCTCGCGCAATCGCCCCATCAACCGTGAGAGCCGATCCCCACGGGCGGCGCCGCCTCCGGGCTCGTCGAGCCCGAGATGCAGCAGCTGCAAGCCGCGGAACGGTGTCGTGGTCAGCCCCTCCGCCGGTGCGGCTCCCTTGCGTAGCTTGTTCAGGGGGGGCGGTGCGGCCGTGCCCAGGCAGGTGTGGAGGTTGGCGCCGGCCGGGTCCGCGTCCACCAACACCACGCGCCGCCCGATGGTGGCCAGGTAGAGGCTCAGGTTTGCGGCGAAGACGCTCTTGCCAACACCTCCCCGTGCGCCGCCCACGGCGATCACACGCAAGGGCCTCACAGGCGCTTCCACATCCGCGCTGCCCTCGGCGTCCGGCAGCGGGCCGCCCCGCGGTACGGCTGCCGTGGGAGCACGCGAAGCCGGGCTGCTCGGCGGAGCCGGTTCGGGTGCGTCACCGAGCAGCTCCGCATCGTCTGCTTCATCGAACAGATCGGCCTCGGGATCGAGCTCCTCCTCGGGCTCGGCGTCCTCGGTCCCTTCCGCTTCGCACTCGGGCTCCGCGCCGTCCCGCTGCTCGGGGTCGCGATCGTCGTCGCGGGCCCTGGGCTCGCCGGTGGTGACATCCTCGGCGCTCGCGGGCGCCTCGCCCAGCGCTTCCCGCGCCGTCACGCGCGTGGGCTCATCCTCGCCCTCATCGGGGTCCGGCTCGCGGAAGATCTCGAGCTCCTCGGCTTCGAGCTCCTCCACCTCCACGTCGAGTTCGACCGGCTCCTCCTCATCGCCCGAGCTCATGATCGGGTGTCTGTACCAAGCCGCGCCCACCCGCGCAAACACCCCCAAAATCCTCGGCAAATCACCGCGCCCGGGATCAGCAAAGCGAACCGAGGCCCGCTTCCAGAACGGGTGGTCGGGTGGG
>JAPPOT010000462.1 GCA_028817855.1 Myxococcales bacterium | reverse complement strand
TCCCGAGGCCCGCGTGCGCGGCGTCGTGCGCGCCCATTGATGGCGCCGCTGCCGCATGGGCGAATCGGTCCCCGTTTGGAGCTGAATCCGGTATCGGTTTTGGCGCGGTTCGCGCTTGCGGCCCGGAACGTCCCGCGACTACTGTCCCACCCGGTCCAAGGGGTTGGAGCCGTGTGTGGAGGGGTTGCGATGGTTGGACGTGGCGTGCCGCTGTGGGCGGCTTTGTTGGTTTCTTGCCTGTGTTGGGCCGCGCAGCCGCTGACCGGCAGCGCGCAGGATGCGCCCGCGGCGCCGGAGGCCACGCCGCCGGCAGAGCCCGCACCGCCGCCGGCCGAGGCCCCTGCGGCGCCCGCACCACCCGCGGCCGAGGTGCCCGCCGCGCCGCCGGCCGAGGCCCCCACCACGGGGGAGCAGCCGGTCACGCCGGCCGAGGCGCCCGCCGCGCCGCCCGCGGCGGCGCCGGCGCCCGAGCCGACTCAGGCCGAGGCGTCGGCGGAGCCGTCAACACCCGGCGAGGGCGAAGCCGCACCCGAAACTCCGCACCAAGGGCCCACCGATGACGAACCCATTGACGAGGAGCCCGCCGCCGACGGGGACGTGGAGGAGATCCTGATCACCGGCTCGCGCATCAAGCGCACGAGCTTCTCCGCGGCGGCGCCGATCCAGGTCGTGGACCGGGAGCAGCTCGAGTTCAGCGGCGCCCAGAACCTGGGCGAGGTCGTGCGCTTCTTGACCGCCGCTCCGGGCTCGGACTTCGGTGGACGCGGCCTCGGGCTGTTCGGCACGACGCAAATCAACCTGCGCGGGCTGGGCACCCAGGCGACACTCATCCTGATCAACGGGCGGCGCGTGGTGCCCGCGGGCGCGGTCTCGATCTCGGGCTCCGGCATCGGCACCATCGTCGACCTCGGCCAGATCCCGGTGACCGCGATCGAGCGCATCGAGATCCTGCGCGGCGGCGGCTCGGCCATCTACGGCTCCGACGCGGTGGCGGGCGTCGTCAACGTGATCACAGTGAAGGACTACGACGGCGCCAAGATCGAGCTCAGCGCCCAGAGCACCGACAAGCTCGACCACGCGGAGTACGTCACCAGCCTGACCATGGGCTCCTCGGGCGAGCGCGCGCGCGCCAACATCAGCGTGGTCTACGTGCGCCAGGATCGGCTGGGCGAGGCGGCGCGTGACTTCACCAAGGTCGCCGACCCCAACCTGGTCGGCAACCCCGCCACGTACATCTACGACCCGACCTCCCCGGGCATCATGGAGCGGGCCCGTCCCGCCGACCTACCGCCCGCCGACCTGGAGCCCGGCGTGCATCCCGACCCGGACTGCGAGGACGCCCCCCACACCGAGATCGACCCGGAGAACTTCTGCACCTTCCACCCGCGCGCCTTCGACAACCTGATGGACGCGCGCGAGCGCATCTCGATGCTCGGCTTCGGCGAGTACGACCTGACCGATCACACCCGCATGTTCGCGGAGGTCGGCATGTCGAACATGCGCAACCAGGGCAACACGATCCCGTCGCTGCCGGTGCTGCTTGAGGTCTACGTCCCCTGGAACCACATCGACAACCCCTGGGGGCAGACGGTGCAGTACATCGGCAGCGTGCTTCCGGCGAGCGCGGGACCGGATCTGATCCAGGCCGAGGACTTCACCACGCGCGTCGCCTTCGGGCTGATGGGCGACTTCGAGGACCTGGCCGCGAACACGATCGCGGAGAGCTGGGACTGGGAGCTGGTCGGCACCTGGGGCCGCAGCCACTACACCGTCTCGGTGCCGGACACCGTGGCCGACAGGCTCCAGACCGCACTCAACAGCTGCTCGGATCCGGATGACCTCAGCAACTGCTTCAACCCCTTCCACAGCGCGAACAACGGTGAAGGCACGCCCAACTCGCGCGAGGTCCTGAGCGGCTTCCTGGCCAACCTCACCTCCCAGAACGACTCCTGGCTGACGACCGCAGGTGCGGGCCTGAGCGGCGGCCTGTTCGAGCTCCCGGGCGGCGACCTGGGCTTTGCCATCGGGGCCCAGTGGCGCCGCGAGGAGCGCACGTCGGACGTGGACCACGACGGCAACAACCTGCGCTACGGCTTCACCGTCGGCAACAGCGACGGCCGGGCCGCGCGCGATATCGCCTCGGCCTACCTGGAGCTCGCTTGGCCCTTCTACAGCGGCATCGAGCTCACCACCGCCGGCCGCGTCGAGCACTACGAAGACACCGGCGGGGGCGTGAGCCCCTCGGTAGGTCTGACCGTTCAGCCAGCGGAGATCGTCGGCCGCGAGCAAGTGATCGAGGAGCTGCGCCTGCTCGAATTCAAGGCCAACGCCACGCGCGCCTTCCGCGCGCCGTCGGTCTACGAGGCCTTCCCGGGCTTCGTCACCACCTTCGCCACGTTCGAGATGGAGGGCGCCACGCCGGTGACGCGCCCCGTCCGCGCCTTCGGCAGCCCGGACCTGGAGCCCGAGGAGGCAATCATCTTCAGCGTCGGCATGAGCTGGGCGCCGATCGACGAGATCGCCCTGACCGGTGACTACTGGAACTACGACTACGACAACCGCATCGTTGCGCAGAGCGCGCTGGCCATCTACAACGAGGACCCGAACAACGAGGAGCACATCATGCGCGACTCGGGTGGGCGGCTGCAGGGCGCGAGCGTCAACCTGCGCAACGCCGAGTTCGTGCGCACCGACGGCATCGACTTCGGCGTGATGTTCAAGTTCGACATCACGGACGAGAGCATCCTGTCCTTCGGCGCCGACGGCACCTACGTGATGAGCTTCGACATTCCGGCGGAGTCGATCCCGATGCCGGAGGGCGAAGAGACCCCCTTCGAGTGCGACTCGGACAGCTGCAACGCAGCTGGCAACCGCAACACCGCGAACTTCGCGCCGCCGATTCCGGACCTGCGCATGAACACTCCGGTGATCTTCAAGCACGGCGAGCACGCCTTCAGCCTGACCGGCCACATTCTGACCGGCATGGAGGACGACGGAGCGCCCGATGGAGAGGGCGGCTTCGCGGCCTGGCCGACCACCGTCACCCTGGACCTGACCTACGGCTACACCTTCAAGGAGCTGATCGGCGAGAGCACCACCTTGCGACTGGGTGTGCTCAACCTGTTGGACCTGGAGCCGCCGGTCGTGGAGGGCACCAACCGCTACTGGATCGCCACCCATGACCCACGCGGGCGTCTGATCTACGTCAAGCTGACCCAGGAGCTCTGAGCCATGCCGCACGTCAAGTTCATCTCTCTCGCATCGCTCGCGCTCACCTGCATGCTGGCCGGGTGCCTGGAAGACGACACGCTGCGCGTCAACGTCACGCCGGTGGCCAACGCCGGCGAGGACCAGGCGCTCGAGCCGGACGGGGACTTCGTGACCGTGACGCTCGACGGCAGCGGCTCGAGCGACGACGACGGCACGATCGTCGAGTACCGCTGGCTCAACGTCCAGGCCGCGGACGCGGGCGCCGTCTACGGTCGCGGCGACGTGGATCCCGAGGACGTGGAGAAACCCGAGGTGGAGCTCGGCCGCGGCAGCCACACCTTCGTGCTGTGGGTCACCGACGACGCCGGGGACACCAGCGCACCCGATCGCGTGACGGTCGCCGTGGGCGGCGACCCCGTGATGGAGTGCATCGACAACACGGTACAGGAGGTCAAGGACGCCATTTCCGACCCCTGCGTCGCGTGCGCCTGCGACGGCGGCGAGGGCTGCGCCGAGGCGATCCCGGGTTGCGAGGAGGACTGCTGGGCCTTGATCGAGTGCATCGCGGTCAACTGCCCTACCGACGCCGACCCGACCAACTGTGCGATCGACAACTGCGCGGAGTCCCTCGGGGGCGCCACCCAGGCCCAGGCCGCGGGGCCGTGCCTGATCGCGTGCCCGGACGACTGCGGGCGCTAATTTGTTGTAGTCACGCCATCCCCAAGCCCCGCCCTCACCCC
>JAPPOT010000313.1 GCA_028817855.1 Myxococcales bacterium | reverse complement strand
ATCGGCGTGGTCCAGCCGCTGGGGGTCCGGGCTGCTGCCCCAGATCAGAAACGACATCCGCGGCGCGATCTCGTGTGCCGTCAACGCGAAGGGCTCGCCCTCCGGCGTGCTGCCAAACTCGATGCGATAGAGGAGCTCGGCGCTCTGCAGCAGCGCGCGGACGATCACCTCGACGCCCGAATGGAAGTCGCTCGGCGTGGGCGCGAAGGACATGCCGAGTTCCACGATCTCCTCGACCTCCGCTTCGGTCACGGGCCGGCGCCAGGCGAGGCGGGCGAAGCGCTCCGTGAACTCGCGCATGCAGGCCTCGCCGGTGCCGGCTGGCGTGCACCCGATCGTCGCGTTGCGCCGCGGCTCATCCGCCAGCCAGGCGGCGGTCACGTCCGTGGCGAGGGACTCAAAGCCTGCCACGAGCACGCGCGATGGCACCTGGGCCTGCCAGCCGTTGTCGAACGGGCTGCGCACGTCCTCCGGCAAGCGTGAACGGGCTGGCCGGGTGTCATCACCGAGCAAGTCACGAATGACGTTGTCGTACTCGTGGGCCGTCAACCGTCGAAGCCCCGTGCCTCCCACCTCGACGCCGTCGGGAAGCGGCGGCACGGCGTCATCGGACCCCGGAGTCGCCTCGCCGGTGCCCCCATCGCCACTGCCTCCGCTCGTGCCCGTGCTCGGGCCCTGGCCGTCGCCCGCATCCGACGCGGTGTCGTGGTCGGACCCGCCGGTCGCCGAGTCGCCGCCGCAGGCAGACAGGAGCAGCGCCAGGAGCCACCATGGGGTGACGCCGCGACCACCGCGGGTGGTCTCGTGATCCAGCTTCACATCTCTGGTTGCCCGTCCGTCGCCAGGTCCATCACTCGATCTGCACGAACCCGGCACTTTTCCGAATTCCCGTGCGAATTTGAGGCCAAGGGCGGATGCTAGGCCACCTGCGCGACGAGCTTGCCCTTGTGCTCGCAGGCACCGAAGCGGCGGAACGCGTCCGGGACACCGTCGAGGGGGAAGATCTCGTCCTTGACCGGCTTGAGCTTGCCGTCTTCGTAGAGCTGGCAGATCTTGTCGAGGTCCTTGTTGAGCTCGAGGGCGACCAGCTGGAGGCTCTTGCCGGTCAGGCGCTTGATGAGCGGCGCCATGATGACGAGCTGCAGGACACGGGCGGGTGAGCCGCCCGTGGTGACGTACTTGCCGTTGGGCGCGAGGGCCCGGAGGTAGCGTGCGATGGGGCGGTTGGTCTTCTGATCGAGGATCAGGTCGTATTGCTCCTCGCGCCTGGTGAAGTCCTCGGTCGTGTAGTCGATGACGTGGTCGAAGCCGAGCTCCTTCATCAGCTCGAGCTTGCCCGTGTTGTCGACGCCGGTGACCTCGATGCCGAGCTCCTTGGCGAGCTGCACCCCGAAGGTCCCGACGCCGCCCGCCGCACCGTTGATCAGAAGCTTCATTCCGGCGCGCATCTGGCCCTTGTCGACGAGGCCCTGCAAGGCCAGGGTCGCGGCCTGGGGAATCGCGGCCGCATCGGTCCAGGACATGCTCGGTGGCTTCTTCGTCAAGGCGTTCTCGTGGGCAGCGACGTACTCGGCAAAGCCGCCCCAGCGCTCGCTGAGGTCGCCCAGCACGGCGTCCCCGGGTTGGAGCTTCGTGACCTCCGCGCCGACCGACTCGACCGTGCCGGCGATGTCGGAGCCGAGGATCTTCACGTTCGGCTCCAGGAGCCCGGACATGAGGCGATAGATGCGAGGCTTGCCGGTGATGTACGCCCAGTCCCAGTCGTTGAGCGAGACTGCGTGGACCTTGACGAGCACCTCCCGCGGCCCGGGGGTGGGTCTGGGGACCTCCTTGAGCTGGAGGACGTCGGGGGGACCGTAGCGCTCGCACACGATGGCTTTCATGGGGCCTCCTCAACGGCCGCTGGCGCGACCGTGTCCTTTCTTAGTGTTGTGGTGACACTAAGTCAAGCTGGCTCGATTCCCACGGCGCGCTGGCGCTGAAGACACGCGTCTGGACCTGGCGCGGAGTGGGCGCAGCCGCGTCCGACGAGGACCGCGTAGTCGCGGTCGAGGAAGGTCGAAATCCCGCGCAATTGCGTGTGACACGCCCGATCCCTGCCGCGATGTCGCTATCTCGTAGCAATTGAGAAGGGATCTCCACTGACCAACCACACAGGGTCACGGTGTGCGTGGGTGCGCGCAGGGCGAGGGGCGAAGTGCGCCGCCGAACCCGGTTCTGGAGGTCTGACAATGAGGCGTGATGAAGTGATCCGAGCGGTTTGCGTGGCGGTGCTGATGGGTACGGCGAGCATCGGCTGCAGCGACGAGTCCATGGCATCGAGGCAGGGGATCGATCCACTGGCGATGCAGCCGGCAGCGCCGCCTCCGGACTCCACGACTGCCGGTATGCCTGCCGCTCCGATCACGACGCCGAATACGGATGTGGGCGCGATGACCCCGCCGGTCACCGATCCGCTGCCGGTCACTCCTGACCCGGTCACGCCGCCCGCAGACCCGATGACGCCCGCGATGGATGGCGAGGGCATGGGCGAGGCCGGCATGGGCGCCATGCCCGACCCGGCGATGAGCGGAAGCTGCCGCCCGGCCGACAGCGTGGACGCGGATGGCCCCTACACGCCCACGCACATCGAGGACGGGCATGGCGGCAGCTGGGTGTTCTACCCCGAGGAGCTCGGCGCCGACGGCATGACCCATCCAGTGTTCGTGTGGGGGCCGGGCGCCGGTACCGGACCCAGCAACTACCGGGATCACCTCAACCGTCTCGCCTCCCACGGTTTCGTCGTCATCAGCCAGCCGTCCTCCGGCTCCGGCGGCCCGGAGACGGCCGAGCTCGACTGGCTGCTGGGCGAGAACGACAACTCGAGCAGCCCCTTCTACCAGAAGCTCGATCCCAACCGTGTCGGGATGGGCGGCCACTCCCTCGGCTCGCTCACCACGATGGCGATGGCCGATGACCCGCGCCTGTCGCTCTACGTGCTCGTCTGCGGTGGTTGCATGTCCGGCAGGGGCGGCTGTGGCGCCGCCGACATCCACGGACCCACCGTCATTCTCGGTGGCGACGGGGACATCGGCACTCCCAACTACGATGCGGACTACGAGGAGATCCAGTCGCCGGTGGTCTTCCTGACCAAGGACTCCACCGGCCACATCGACTGCGCACGCAACAACCTGTCGCCCTGGGTGGCCTTCATGCGCTGGCAGTTCTGCGGCGAGGACCAGTGGCAGCCCGACTTCTTCGACGGTGGCGAGTACTGCTCGTCGCCGTGGGAGTGCAGAAGCAAGAACTTCTGACCAGGCAGCGTCAGTTCACGCTGATGTCGTCCAGGTAGCAGCCCGCCGCCGTGCCGCAGCAGCGCGTCCGGTAGGTCAGGCGCAGCAGCACCCGGTCGTTGCCGCCGCCGCTCCAGGCGCTGAGGTCGACGCTGATCGGATCGTAGGTCGTGCCGCTGCCCAGGTCTTCCCAGGCGCTGAAGCCGGCGCCATCGCTCGCGTCGTAGGCGGGGCTCACCGTGGCGAGGTTGACCCAGCCCTGGGCCGGGTCCTTGACCTCGATCGACATGCCGTCGCCGCTGGCCGACGCGCACCAGGCGTAGAGGTCGAGGGTGGGCGAGACCGCCGCGCTCAGGTCGAGCGGCGGTAGATACAGGAACTCCCGGGCGTCGATGAAGTAGTTGGCGTCCAGGTCGGTGGCCCAGACCCGCGAGCCGGTGTGCGCGACGCAGGATCCGCTGCAGGGGCCCGTCTGCGGCGCGCCGTACTCCCATAGCCCGCCGTCGGTCCACAGGCCGGCGTCGTCGGTCTCCAGGTCGTTGCTGAAGCCGGGCGTCCACAGCGGTCCGCCCACGTAGTCGGCGCCCACGGTCGGGTCGCTGCCTCCCGCCACCTCGGCGCCGTCGTCCACGCCGTCAGCGTCGGTGTCGGTCTCGTAGGGATCGGTCGGGTCGTCGGCGGTCAGCTCTGAGAGCACGCCGTCGATGCCGTCGGCGTCGTGGTCCTCGCCTTCCTCGTCGATGCGCAGGTGATCGATGAACGCCCCTGCGCCGGTGCCGCAGCACTCGGTGCGCAGCACGAAGCGAAGCTCGACCACCTCGTCCACGTATCCGGCCAGCGAGCTGGCGACCATCACCCAGTCTTGCAGGTAGCCGTGGGTGCCGAGGGCCTGCACGCCGCTGGGGTCGGTGGCGTCGTAGGCGGGCGTGTCGATCGGCAGCTGGACCCAGCCCAGGGTGTCGTCCAGGCGCTCGATGCTGAAGCCATCGCCGCCGGCGAGCCGCCCCCAGTAGCGGAAGCTGAGGGTGGGGGCGGTGGCGGCTGCGAGATCGATCGGCGGCAAGTAGAGGTATTCGACGGCGTCGATGAAGTAGTTGGCGTCCAGGTCGGTTGCCCAGCCCCGCAGATCGCCGTAGCCGCTGCCCGGGCCGCTGGCGATGTCGCCGTGCTCCCACAGCCCGCCATCGCTGAAGAGCCCGCCGTCGTCGGCCTCGAAGTCGAGGAAGCTGCCCACCGTCAGCGCCACGGTCGTGGACTGCACCGCGGCGTTGAGCGGGTTGCCGCCCATGTCGACTTCGTCGCCGTCGCTCTCGCCGTCGCCGTCCGTGTCGGCCTCGTAGGGGTCGCTGCCGACCACCAGGTACTCGGCGAGCACGCCCGCGATGCCATCGTCGTCGGGGTCGTCGGCCTCTTCATCGAGACGGATCTCGTCGATGAAGGCGCCCGCGCCGGCGCCGCAACAGCGCGATCGCAGCACCAGGCGCAGCTCCACCTGCTCGCCGGCGTAGGCCACGAGGTTGACGGCGGCGAAGACGTAGTTGTCGAGGTAGCCGAGCGTGCCCCAGGCGGGTGCGCCGATCGCGTCGGTGGTGCCGTACTCGGGCGTGTCCGGGGTCAGGGCCAGCCAGTCGCCGCCGGCGCTGCGGATCTCCAGGCTCACGCCGTCCTCGCTGCTGGTGCGGCTCCAGAGGCGGAAGCTGAGGGTGGGGTCGCTCGCGCCCGTGAGATCGAGCGGCGGCAAGTAGAGGAACTCCCGGGCGTCGATGAAGTAGGGGTCGGCCAGGTCAGTCGCCCAGGCGTTGCCTTCGCCGGGCAGGTGCCCGCCACCCGGCCCACTCTGGACGGTGCCGTGTTCCCAGAGCCCGCCGTCGCTGGCGAGGCCGCCGTCGTCCAGCTCGAGCGGCAGGTAGTCGCCCGGGACCAGCGGTGTCACACCGGGGGTCGAGGCCGGGATGAGCGGATCGCTGCCGGCGAGCACCTCGGCCCCGTCGTCGGCCCCGTCGCCGTCGGTGTCGGCCACGAAGGGATCGCTGCCCGGATCGGCGAGCTCCGCGAGCACGCCGTCGATGCCATCGCCGTCCGGGTCGCTGCTCTCCAGGTCCACGCGCAGATCGTCCACGTAGGCGCCGTCGCCCGTGCCGCAGCACCGGCTGCGGAAGCTGAAGCGCAGCTGCACGACGCTGCCATCGAAGCCTGCCAGCGAGGTCGCCACCAGCACGTAGTCCGACAGGTAGCGCTGGTTGACGAAGGCTTGCTGCCCGGTGGGATCGGTGCCGTCGTAGCCGGGCACGTCGACCGGCAGCAGCTGCCAGTCGCTGCCGTCGTGGTACTCGATGCCCATGCCGTCGCCCGCCGCGGAGGATGCCCACAGACGGAAGCTGAGGGTGGCATCGCCGCCGGCGGCGGTGAGGTCGATCGGGGGCAGGTAGAGGTACTCGCGGGCATCGATGAAGTAGGCGCCCTCGAGCGCCGTGGCCCACAGCCCGGTGCCGCTGTAGGCCGCGCCGGGACCGCTGCCCGGGGTGCCGTGCTCCCAGAGCACCCCGCCCGGCACCAGGCCGCCGTCGTCGCCGCCCTCGAAGTCGAGCAGGGTGCCCGGCGTGATCGGCGTTGCGGTCGAGACCGAGGCGCCGTTGAGCGGGTCGGTGCCCGCGCCCACTTCGGCGCCGTCGTCCTGGCCGTCCTGATCGGTGTCGGCCACGAAGGGATCGGTGCCGTGGCCCTCCACCTCCGCCAGCACGCCGACCAGCCCATCGGAGTCCGGGTCGCTGCTCTCGTCGTCGATGCGGATGTCGTCGATGTAGGCCCCGGGCGCGACGGAGGTTGCGTTGCTCTCGAACTGCAGGCGCAGCTGCGCCACGTCGCCAACCCAGTCGGGCACGGCGGCGACCACCAGCTGGTAGTCCGCGAAGTAGCCCTGGTCCTGCCAGCGCACCGCGGCGTCGTAGGCCGGCGTCACCGCGGTCACGTCCACCCAGCCGGCCTCCGGGTCCTGGGCCTGCAAGCGCAAGCCATCGCTGGTGCTCGCTTGCAGCCGCAGGCGGAAGCTCAAGGTGGCGTCGTCGACGCCGCCCAGGTCGACCGGCGGCAGGCACAGCCACTCGGCGGCGTTGTTGCGGTAGTTGCCGGTCGGGTTCGTCGCCCACACGCGGGTGCCGGTGTGCGCTGCGGCCGGGCCCGTGGTCGGCACGCCCCAGGCCCATTCGTCGCCCAGCACGCCGCCGGTGTGGATGCCGCCGTCGTCGGCCTCGAGATCGAGCGAGAGGGGCAGCGGTACCGGGCTGGCCGCGTCTTCCAGGATCAGGATCGCCACCTGGTCGCTGGAGACCCCGCCGTCGTCGTCTTGCGCCTCGAGCTCCAGCACGACGTGGGTCGCGCACGGCACGCTCGGCGCAACGAAGCTGGGCGTGAGCGTGGTGTCGTCCATGATCGTCACGCCGGCTGGGCTCAGCTCGGTCCAGATCTGGCTCACCACGCTGCCGTCGGGGTCGTTCGCGGCGCCCACCAGCGCGACGGTGGTACCGCCGGTGACGACCTGATCGACGCCCGCGAAGACCTCCGGCGCGACGTTGATGCCCGCGGCGGGCCACACCACGATGTCGACCTGATCGAGCGCGACCGCGCCCTCGTTGTCGGTGACCACCAGCTCGAAGCGCAGGGTCTGTGGGAAGTCCACGTCCGGCGCCTCGAAGGTCGGGTCGAGCAGGTCGGCCTGGAAGCTCACGCTGGTCCCGAAGAGCTGGCGCCACTCGACGCTGAAGGTGCCGTCGGCGTCGGAGGCGGTGCCGTCGAGCTGCACGGTGGTCAGCTCCTCCACCGGATCCTGCGTGGGGCCGGCGTCGGCGCTCGGCGCGAGGTTGTTCGGGTCGACCGTCACCACGACCGCGTCGCTGCTGCTCGCGCCCTCGTTGTCGGTGGCGGTGAGCTGCAGCACGATGCCCGCCGCCTCGGTCAGCACCGGCGTCGTGAAGGACACGACGAGCGTGTCGGCATCGCCGAGCGTCACCTCGGGGCCGCCGATCTGCTCCCAGGCCAGCTCCGCGACGGAGCCATCGGGGTCGGAGGCGGTGGCGGTGACCATCGCCAGCGTGTCCTCGTTGGCGTTGAAGTCGAGGCCGGCGTCCACCACCGGGGCCGCGTTCACCGGGAGGACGGTGACTGTCACCGTGTCTTCGGCGACGAGCCCATCGTCGTCGGTGGCCGCGAAGGCGAAGGTGATGGCGGTGGGCTCGAGCACCGCCGGTGCGCTGAAGCTGGCATCGGCGCCGCTGGTGTCGAGCGTCACCGCGGGGCCGGCGCGCTGGGTCCACAGCTGGTCCTCGATGGTGCCATCCGCGTCTGCCGCCGTGCCCGCCAGCTCGACGGTGACCCCCTCGTCGACGCGCCGGTCGTCACCGGCTTCCACGCTGGGCGGGCTGAGCTCGGGCACGACCGTCACGGTCACGTCGTCGCTGTCGCTGGCGCCGTCGTCATCGACCACCTCGAAGCTGAAGACCAGCTGTGCGACCTCGCCCACCGCCGGCGCGTCGAAGCGCGCCTCGTCGCCGTCGGTGCTGGGGGTGACCTCGGGTCCGGCGACCTGGCTCCAGCTGGTGCCCTCGATGCGGCCGTCGCTGTCGCTGCCGCTGCCTGTCAACAGGACCTCTTCGCCCTCGCGCACGACCTGGCTCCCACCCGCTTCGGCCACGGGTGCGACGTTGGGCGGGGGCGGCGGCGGGCCCGCGTCCACGGCGACTGTGCCCGCGTCCTCGACGTCTCCGTCGTTCCCGGTGCCCCCATCGGGTGCCGGTGCGTCACCGTCGTCATCGCGTGTCCCGTCGCCCGCATCCGGCTCGGGGTCTTCGATCATCTCCGGGGCGCTGTCGTCACCACAGCCGACGAACGCGACCAGGGCCAGAGCCATCATCCAACGCGCAGCGCATCCCATGTGCCCCTCCGGTGGTCGAGCTGGCCCGGATCGTGCCATGTGCGGACGCGTACAGCTACCGATTCGATCGGGCGGCGCGCAGGGCGTCGCTCAGATCCACGGCGTCGATCTCGAGGCCGGCGGAGTCACCCGGCCAGTTCGCGCCGACCAGACAGTGTTCCTCGGCCATCGTGACGAGGAAGGTCTCGAGGAAGGCTTCCAGCTCGATGGAGGCGACCTCGTACTCGACCCACTCGTCGGTGGCGGCGTCGAAGGCGTGGTCCTCGCTCGACCAGAAGGGCATGACGTCGTCACCCGGCCGCTGCATCGAGTCGAGAATCGCCCAACCGTCCTCGTCCCGCAGACCCCAGACCAGGCCGTGGCGTGCCACTTCGGCCACGAAGAGCCGCAGGTTCTGGAGAGGATCGGGGCTTAGCTCGGACATCGCGCGGACGATAGCATCACGGTCGTGGCCTCATGCCGTGCCGGGATCGATGTCGGTGGCCGCGTGAAGGATGCGGTCCTCCATGCCTTGATGCTCGATGGCGCGCTCGAACATGGCGGTGACCGCGGCCTCGTCCGTGAGGTCGGCGATCACGGGGAGGGCCCGATCCCCGAGCTCCGCGGCCAGCGCCTCCACGCCTGGGCGGTTGCTGTTTCCGTGCAGCACGGTCCGAGCACCCTCGGCTGCGAATGCGCGGGCCGTCGCCGAGCCGATTCCGCCCGAGGCGCCGGTGATCAGCACCACGCGGTCCTTCAGCGCCAGATCCATGCTCGCTATGTAGCAGGGGCCCGCCCCCGTGCCCACGGGCACGCGCTGCGATGTGTTAGGCTCACGCCCGGACGGGAGGCGACACATGCGACTCGAGGGTTCCTGCGCCTGTGGGGCGGTGCGCTTTCGGCTCCAGAGCGCCGAGCCTGTGCCGTTTCAGCGTTGCTACTGCAGCATCTGCCGCAAGCTCGGGGGCGGTGGCGGCTACCTGATCAACATCGGCGGCGAGGCCAGCACGCTCGAGGTCGACGGCGGCGCGGCGGTCCAGGTCTTCCACGCCAACGTCGAGCGCGACGGTCGAGCGGTGCGCAGCAAGCATGGCCGCCACTTCTGTCGCGAGTGCGGTGCGCATCTGTGGGCAGCCCACGCGGACTGGCCCGAGTTGGTGCATCCGGTGGCCGGTGCGATCGACAGCGAGCTGCCGCGGCCGCCCGAGCATCGCCACATGATGGTGGGCTCGAAGGCGTCCTGGGTGACGGTCGAGGGCACCGGGCAGGACAGCGCCTTCGATGCCTACCCGGACTGCTCCCTGGCCGAGTGGCACGCCGCGCGCGGCCTCTGAGCTCAGCCGAAGAGCCGTCGTGAGGCGAGCTGCGCGCCCTCCACCAGCGCGCGCAGCTTGGCCCAGGCCACCTCCGGCACCACGTTCGTGGAGCCGGCCGAGGTCTCCAGGCCGCAGTCGGTGCCCGCGATCAGGCGCTCGGGCGCGCCGGTGGTGTGGGCGATGCGCTCCAGCCGGTCGGCGACCGTCTCCGGGTGCTCGACGTAGTTGGTCGTCGTGTCGATTACGCCGGGGATGATCGTCAGGTGCTCGGGCAGGGGGCGCTCCTCGAAGAGGCGGTACTCGTGGGCGTGCCGCGGGTTGGCCATCGACAGCAACATGGCCCCGACCTGCGCACGCGTGAGCTCGGACCAGATGTCCTCCAGCGGGACGTCCTGGTCGTGGGGGCCGGGGTAGTTTCCCCAGCAGACATGGAGGCGCACGCGCTCCGGCGGAAGACCCTCGAGGGCGTCGTTGAGCGCATCGACCACGACCCGCACGAAGGCGATGAAGTCGGACAGGGGCTTGTCCTGGAAGAGGGTGTGACGCTCGAGCGCGAGGTCGGGCGCGTCGATCTGCAGTAGCAGCCCCCGCCCCACGATGGTGCGGTATTCCATGCGCAGCGCCGCGGCCACCGCGCGCACGTAGCTCTCCAGGTCCCCATAGAATTCGTTCTGCATCGCCGTGGCGACGATCCCGGGGGAGGGCGAGGAGACGAAGGCGTCCAGGTATTCGTCCGCGTGTTGGGCGAGCAGGCCCTTGAGCTCGTCGCACTCGCGCTCGATTGGGCCCGGGTCTTCGTAGCGGATCTCGGCCACCGCCTTGGGCGCGGACAGCAGGTCGACCCGCGCACCGTCGCCGCGCAACCGGCGTAGGTATTGCAGGTAGCCCGGGTACGCCATCAGGTCCCCCATCGCGCGCCGCTCGCTCTCCCCGCCGAAGCCGGTCATGCGGTGCTGAAGGTATGTGATGAAGCTCTCGCGGCCGACCTCGCCGTTGTTGATGATCGACAGGCCGGTCTCGATCTGACGCTCGACCGTTTCGCGCGTGGCGTCGCGTGCGGCGCTGGCGAGCTCCTGCGGATCGATCGCGTCGCCGCGAAAGCGTGCCGCGTGCAAGGCGTGCAGAGCCGGCGTTCGCGGCAAGCTCCCCGCATGGGTGGTGGGGATTTGGTTCGATCGTGCGTTCACGCACAGAGCCTGACGTCCGCTCTCACGCGGCACAAGTGGCCGCGCCAGCGGCCACCACCCCTGCCCGCAGGGCACGAGGAGGACTTCGAGAGCCGCCGCGAGCGCGTCCAAGCCTCGTTCGGGTTCCTCCCCTCCGAGGGGCAACACCGCCTCGCCGCACGCCTGCCACGCCTCGTCCTCGTCCTCGTCCTCCCCGCCGAAGGTGCGGAGTGACCGACGGCCTACAGCCCCATGAGGTCCGCGAAGTTGCCGCTGTAGAAGGCGTCTTTCCCATCGGCGGACACGCCGCCGTCTGCCAGGAACTTGTCGAAGCGTCCGACCGGGTCCTTGCTGCCCTCGGGGTGTGGGTAGTCGGATGCGAACATGAAGAGGTCCTCGCCGGCCTGCTCGATTAGCCAGCCCGCGTCCTCGTGGGGGAAGAGGCTGACCTTGACGTGGCGGCGGATGTAGTCGGAGGGCTTCATCTCGAGCGCGCCGATCAGCGGCTCGGTCTTGCGGAAGCTGCGGGCCGCCTGATCGAGGATGCGCAGGAACCCGGGTACCCACGTGCCCCCCAGCTCGATCACGCCGCAGCGCAGCTCGGGGTAGCGCTGGAAGACTCCGTCGAGGGTGAGGGCGGTCAGGAAATTCTCGATCGAGTGCGACAGCGCCACGTAGTCGCGCCCGCGCAGGTTCTCGCCGCCGCCGAGCCAGTCGGTCGTGGGCGGGTGCCCGTTGTTGCGCATCTCGCGCGGCGCCATCTTGCCGCCACCGATGTGCAGCATGATCGGCAGCCCGTGCCCGATCAGCTTCTCCCAGACCGGATAGAGGTCCACGTGGGCCGGGGACTTCTTGGCGGGCGGCTCCGAGCTGACCCAGAAGGCCTTCACGCCGGCCTTCACGCCAATCTCGATCGTCTCGAGCGAGCGCTCCGCGTCGAGCAAGGGCAGGTAGCCCACTCCCATCAACCGCGTATCGCCGGCGCAGAACTGGCCCATCGCGCGCGTCAGGGCGCGGGCCCCGGCGTAGACCACATCCGGGTCGCTGGAGCGGGCGAATTGCTGCAGGGCGAAGGTGGGGAAGACCAGCTGCGCCGCGAAGCCGAGCATGTCGAGCGCCTTGCTGCGCTCGTCCGGCGTGCTCGCTCCGTAGGCGCCCCAGCCCTTCGGGCCGGAGATGATCGGCTTCTCCAGCAGCTTGGCGGTGGCCTCGGGGTCGGACCGCCGCGCCTCGGCGTCCGCGATCACCTTGCTGAGCACGCCCGCACCCGCGTTCTGCGCGTTTGCGAAGGTGCCCAGGAGCTTTGCCTCCTCGGCCGTCGCGCCGCTCTCGAGCCAGTCGAGCGTCTCCATGATGTGGCTGTCACTGTCGTAGAACAGCCTGCCCTGTGCGTATGTCATCTCTCCGCCTCCTCGCGTCTCACCACATGCGCGGTGTCAGGTTCCACCCGAACCCGTACGTTCGTTCTTGGCCTTGCTCTTGGCCTTGCTCTTGGCCTTGCTCCTGTCAACGGGCGCTTTCATCGCGCGCAGCTCGCCCTCGCGGCGCAGCGCACCGGATGCCCAGACTGCGACGGCCGAGCGCATCGCCTCCTGACGCGTGACGCGCATGCGCTCGGCGTACTCCGGTCGCGTCACCCGGCTCATGATCATGTTGAGCATGTCGAGGGCCACCGCTTCGTTCACACCCGGCTTGAGGGCGGGGCGCAGGAGCTTCGCGCCGCGCCGCCGCCGCTTGCGCGTCTCCTCCTGAAAGCGGGCGTAGGCGGTCGGGTAGTCGCGCTTGAGGTCGTCGATGAAGGCCGGCGATAGCGACGCCACCGCGTCCGACCAGGCCTGCGCCCAGTGGTTGAAGCGCGCGTAGGCCCCGTGGGGCCCGGGGGAGCTGGGCTCGGCGGCCTCCGTTGCGCCGAGCTCGGCCGCCCACCGCTCCACGCACGCCACGGTCAGCTCCTCCTTGGAGCTGAAGTGCTTGTAGAGGGTCGTCGCGCTCATACGCAGCTCGGATGCGAGCTCCCCCATCAGCACGCCGCGGATGCCCGCCTGCTTCGCCTTCTCCGAAAAGGCGTCGAGGATGCGCTCGCGAATCGGACCCGCAGCAGCGCGCTGGGCAGGTGGGGCGACCTTGGCCATTCGGTAGGAGTAATTAGAGTGCTATCTCGTTACTGTCAATACTCTCCGACTCGAGGATGCCGGGGAGCTTCGCTGAGCCCCGCAGGGGACGCCGCGGTACTCTCGTCACATGGCCCCCGCGCTCCCCATCGTGCTCGTCCTCTCGCTTCTGGCCTGCGGCGATGGATCCGCTGGAGACGCCGCGTCCGGGAACCACGACCGCTCGACGGAACTGCCCGAGGGGGACTCTGCCGACGTCACAACGGGAGACGAGGGCGCGGATGCGAGCGTGCGGGTGGACAGCTCCGCGGTCGACGGAGGTAGAGGCGTGGCACCCTCCGGCACCGACGCGCAGGCCGCTCACGATGCAGGTGCGCAGAGCAGCGGCCCCGACGCCAGCTCCGCCGGCGAGGCCGACGCGGGCGGTGCGGTCGAGCCACCGAGTGGCAGCCTCCTGATCGTGGGCGTGGGCGCCTGGGGCCTGCGCGGGCGCAGCGCCGACGGCGCGAGTTGGGACTTCTGCGGCAACCCCTCCACCGGCGACGACCACACGCCGGACCTGCTGCGCAACGTCGGCTACGGCGGCGGCGTCTTCGTCGCCGTGGGGGGGGACAGCAACAGCATGGTGATGCGCTCGGTCGACGGCGCCCACTGGGAAGAGGACCTGCACCCCACCACGGCCTGCGACGGTGAGCTCTACCCGGCCTCGTGCACGAACTGGATGGGCGGCGTGGCCCACGGCGACGGCGTGTGGCTCGCCGGCGGTGGAAACGGCGCGCTGATGCGCTCGACCGACGGTGGCCGCAGCTGGGAGGGCCTGCATCCCGATCCGCGTCCGCCGGCCGTGCGCGACATCGCCTACGGCTCGGGGCGCTTCGTGGTCGGCGCCGATCAGTGCGTGGTGGGCGTGAGCGGCGACGACGGTGACAGCTGGACGCTGCACACGCTCTGGGAGCACTCCTTCTCCGTTGCCCACGGCGACGGGACCGTCATCGCCTGGGGCGCGCGCTGGAACGGCAGCGGGTTCGATCGCGCGTGCTTCGTGAGCGCAGACGCGGGCGAGAGCTTCCAGGCCTGCGATGCGCTGGTGGCCGAGAGCGACGCCTTCGCCCACGACGGCACGCGCTGGATCGCGGCGGCGGCGGGCGGGCACGCGACCAGCCCCGACGGTCTCAACTGGACCCCCCAGGCTGGCGACGACGTGCCCGGCGCCCTCCTGCACGACGGGGCGCGCTGGCTCGGCAGGTCCGGGGCCCAGGTGCGCAGCGCCACCGATCCAGTCAGCTGGGCCACGCTCGCCACCGATGTGGACGGATTTCGGGCGTGGACGGTCGGGCTCGTGCACGATGCCAACCTCCCGGTGACGGGCCTGAGCCCGTGCCAGGACAGCCGCTGAGTCCGGAGCCCTTCCGATCGGGCCCGCTTCTTGGTACCCAGCGCACGTCGAGATGAGCCCTCGGTGCTTTGCGTGGGAGAAGTACCTGGTGACCGCAGCGCTGCTGCTGGTCGGCGTCAGCGCGTGGCTCACCGTCCATCGCCACGAGCGCTACGTCTTCGCCGACGTGACCCACGCCGACCTCTACCAATTGCACGACATGGCGCGTGTGGAGGCCTTCGTGCCTCGGGGCAAGGACCGGCTGGAGATTCAGGTCGCCAACTTCGGTGATCGCGCCTGGTCGGTGGGGCTTCAGGGCGGCGAGGCCAGGCGCGTGGACGGTGCCTTCCCGGTGCTCGACCTGAAGCCGGGTCGCCACGACTACCACGTGCGCGGGGAGCAGAGCGGGCGCGAGCTGCGGCTGTGGGTGGAGTCGGTCGCGGCGATTCCGCGGCCGATCGTGGGCGGCGTGAGCCTGCCCATCGCCCCCGATGCGCGCTACGGGATCGCCGACTTCGCGCTGCCACCGTCCGCCATGCCGGCGAGGTCGCTGGCGCGCGCCAAGGAGCTGAACGCCGCCGCCGGCGTGAAGGCGGAGCTGCCCTCGATCGAGAAGGTCAAACGCATCGCGGCCTATCTCCACGGACAGCTCGAGCCCCACCGCGGCCCGCCGAGCCCACACATGCGCAAGCTCGACGGCTACGGCCAGTACGAGGCCGCGATGGCGGGGCGCTCCGGCGTGCGCTGCGCGAACCACGCCGAGATCTACGCCTTCATGGCGAGCGCTGCAGGTGTGCCCACGCGAATCATCGACATCGCCGGGCGCAAGGGCGGCGTGGATCTCGGAGCCCACACCTTCACCGAGAGCTACCTGTTGGAGCAAAACCAGTGGGCGTTCGTGGACCTGCAGCTGCACCTGGCCGGCGTGCGCGAGCCAGGCGGGCGCTACCTCAGCGGTGCCGACATCCTCGAGCACAACCTGCGCCTGTCCGGACCGCGCGACCTGGTCGCCCATCACCTGGTCGGCTCGAATGTGGAGGACCGCGCCTTCGGCGAGGCCAACTCCCTCGTCGCCAAGCTCGTGCCGGGGACCGGCACGCTGATCTACCACTGGGCGTCGGCGCTGCGCTTCACCCCGGTCGAGCGCCTCGAGCGCTTGCTGCTCGCCCCGGAGCCCGGCTACTCGCTCGCGAGCCGCGAGAGCCGCGTGCGGGTGCGCCTGCTCATGACCTACCTGGCGGCGCTGGGCGTGCTCGTGTGGCTCGTCCTGCGCGTGCGCCATCACCTGCGGCGCTGCAGCTGCCACGCGAAGGGCTAGTTGGGGAAGCCGCAGGTGCCGGTGCCCGCGGGGAAGATCGCCAACACGTCGCGGCAGATCATGTCCCCGGGGCACTCCTGGTTGACCAGGAAGTCGCAGGCGAGGCGGCAGTAGCCGCTGCCGTCGAGGCTGGTGATGGCGCAGACCGCCGTGGTGCCGTCCATCGCGCCCTCGCAGTCCTTGTTGCGCGAGCACGCCTGGGCGCAATAGGAGATGCCGCCGTTGCCGCCGCCGCGCATGCAGGTCTCGTCGGTTCGGCAGTCGACGTCGCTCTCACAGCTCAGGCTGAAGCGGGGCGGCGGCTCCGCGACGACCGGCGGCACGTCGCTGACCGGCGGATCCATCTCGGCTCCGTCTTCGGCTTCCGCCTCCTCATCGGAAGCGGCGTCTTCATCCTCGTCGCCCGCCTCCGCCTCCGGCTCTGGCGCCGCCGCGCCCGAAGCACCGCTGTCCTGCAGATTCGCGACTTCGTCCGGGTCGGCCTCCGGCGAGCTGCTCTTGCTCGTCGGCTGTTCGCGCCCCTCGATCTCGTCGTCGATCACCTCGAAGTCAGCGCCGCGCTCGGAGCCCTCTGCCCCCTCGGTCGGCGGCTCCACTCCCTCGCCGTCCTCCGGCGTGATCGGCGCCCGCTCCAGGGCGCACCCCGCCATCGTGCCCGCGAGCACACATGCACACATCAAACCACGCATCTGAAGAACTCCGCTGGACCGTCGGGCGGCATCGCCAGGACCCACCCTCATTAATGCGTGCCGGGCGGAGATCTGTTGAGGTCGCGCCGTGAAGTCCGCGACCAGGAGTCAGGGAGCCGGCGCGCCGAGGAAGACCGTGCGTACATCGCCTGCGGAGTACAGGCCGCGGGCCACCTCCTCCAGGTAGCGGGGAGGAATCGGTGATAGCGGGTCCTCGCCGCACACCAGTGCCACCGCGCCGACGCCGATGACCTGCCCCTCCTCCCACAGATGCAACAGCACGCGTCGGTACGGGTGTCCTTGGACGCGCAGCTCGGCGGGTGAGTCGTCCAGCGCCTCGACGATGGTCTCGAGGGGCGGGGGCTCGCCCACCGTCATGGTGTCCTGTTCCTCCCCGAGCTCTTGGCGCGCGGCCTCGGCGAGGGAAAGCTCGAGCTCCTGGGCCAGCGACTCGGGCGGCTCCTCACCCACCATGGGCGCGGCGAAGCGCAGGCCCTCGGGGGTCATCAAGTAGAGATACCCGCGTTCGGCGTGGGACGCGGAAACCAGCAGGTCGAGCGCAGCTTGCAGGCGCTCCTCGGCGCCGCGACAGGCGCCGAGGGCCGTCCGTACCACGGTCGTGTGGGCGTGCGCCTCGCGTCGCGGGAAGAGAGAGCTCAGCTTTCTGGGCGCCTCGAGACCCTTGCGGCCCGCGCGCATCGCGAGGTCCCTGATCTGGCCGATCCGCGCTGGATCGTCCGTGCGCGCGAACCAGTCGTGGGCTAGGGTGAGGTGCTCGCGCGCACGGACAATCCAGCGCTGATCGGCCAGATCAGGGAC
>JAPPOT010000549.1 GCA_028817855.1 Myxococcales bacterium | reverse complement strand
CATCACCACGGACGGCGCAGCGCCGCTCCCCGCCGCCCGCGTCACCTTCACCCCCAGCGCCCAGGGCGCTGACCCCGTCGAGACCACGAGCGACGAGAGCGGCCTGTTCCGCTTCGAACCCGCTCCGAGCGGCGCCGGCCAGCTGCGCGTCGAGCACGACGATTTCGAGCCCCACGAGGAGACTCTCACGCTGGCGCAGGGGCAGACCACCGAACGCCCGATCGCGCTGATGCCGCGCCTGCCCGCGGGCCAGATCCGCATCACCGCGCGCTCCTTCGACGGCGCACCCCTGCAAGCGCAGGTGCTCGTCGCGCCCGGCAGCCAGCGCCATCAGACCGACGCCGCCGGCGAGCTCGTGATCGACGTCGAGCCCGGCCAGTACACCGTGACCATCGAGGCCCCCGGCCATCGACCCCAGCGACGCAAGGCGATCGTCGAGGACAACGGGGTGACCGTGCTAATCGTCGACCTGCGGAGGCAGCGATGAGCCGCACCCTGCGGTGGTTGTCGTGCGCGCTCCTCGCGGGCGTCGCCGCCTGCGACGGATGCGCTTCCGCCCCGCACCTGGCCGAGCTGACTGGGCTCCAGAACGGGGTGGCGCGCGACCACGCCGGCAAGCAGGGCGCGTGGCAGCCCGCCGCCACCGGCGCGCTCTTCCACATGGGCGACGGTGTGCGCACCGGGCCGCAGTCCACCGCGGAGCTGCGACTGTTGCCGGAGGGCCGCCTGCTCGTGGAGAGCGAGACGACGGTGCGTTTCCAGGACACCCCCGCCGGCCAGACCGCACCGCGGCTCGAGGTCGAGCGCGGCGAGGTCGAGCTCGAAGCGACGCAGGTGGAGCTCGAGATCGCGACCCCGTCCGGTCGCGCCCGCGTGACCCGCGGTTCGCGCGTAACCGTGCGCGCGCATGAGGCGGGCGTGGAGTTCGCGGTCAAGGTCGGCAAGGTGGAGATCGAGCAGGGCGGCGAGACGGTGACCGCGAGCGCGGGCGAGCGCGTGTCCGTGGAGGTGGGGCGCGTGGAGCTGGAGCCGCTGGGAACCGAGGCCGAGACCGCGGCCGAGACCGAGACCGAGACCGAGGGCGAGACCGCGGCCGGGACCGAGACCGCGGCCGGGACCGAGGCCGCCGCCGAGACCGAGGCCGCGGCCGAGACCGAGACCGAGCCGCCATCGGGGAAGGCCGAGCGCCTGGCGGACCTGCGCTTCGATCCCGCGCCGCCGCGCGCGCACCTGGGCTTGCCGGCGGGCGAGTCGGCCACCATCCACGATCCGCACCCCCCGGCCCACGTGCGCATCTCGACCGCGCGCTGCGAGGGCGAGGCGGTCGTGGAGGCGGGCGCGATCCGCGGACGTGGCCACGGCAGCGTCCTGCTCGCCCTGCCCCGCGGCACCCACCGCTACCGCGTGCGCTGCGTCCAAGGTGCCTGGCTGCCGACGCGTGTCGCCGCGCGCGGTCGCATCTCCGTCGTGAAGGACGCGGGCACGCGCAAGCTCCCGCGCACGCCGCCCGCCGTCACCGTCGACGCCGATGGCCGCCGCTACACCGTGCGCTACCACAACCGCCTGCCGAAGCTCGTGCTGCGCTGGCCCGCCGCACCCGCGGCCTCCAGCTACACCGTGCAGTGGACGCGCGAGGGCGGCGCGACCCGGACGCGCACCAGCACGACGCCGTCGATCGCACTGCGCTCCGGCGAGCTGCCCGAGGGCGCGCACCGCTTCCGCTTCAGCGCGGGCGGGCGCAGCTCCAAGCAGGGCTTGGTGCGCATCGCCTTCGACAACACCGCACGCACCGCCTACCTCTCCGAGCCGCGCGACGGCGCCGTTCCAACCGGTGGCACCGTGCGCGTCGCCGGCGCGGCCCTGCAGCGCTCGAGGGTGCGCGTGGGCGACGCCCGTCTCTCCCTGCGCGACCAGGGACGCTTCGGCGCCGAGGTGAGCGTCCCTGCCGACCAGGACGCGATCAGCGTGCGCGTCCAGCACCGTTCGACCGGCATTCACTACTACGTGCGCCACACGAGGCCCGGTGCCCTATAGGAAAGCGCGCGCGCCCGCCGTACAATGGATGGTGCATCGCCCCTCGCGGAGTATCGAGTGCGAGGATCCAGTCAAAGGCCGTACATGTGGGGATGCTGCCTTGTGTTCGGGGTGGCGCTGCACGGCTGCGTGCTGTCGGGCTACGAGCTGGCCCCGCTCGACGACTCCGACGAGCCGATTCCGAAGGCCGACACGGGCGACGGCGCCACGGCGCCGCGTGACGACGGCAGCAACGTCGACGTTGGCGACGGCGAGACCGGCGCTGACGGCGACACCGCGGGTGATGGCGACACCGACGCCGCCGGCGACGGCGACGGCGACCCCGCGGGTGACGGCGACCCCGCGGGTGATGGCGACACCGACGCCGCCGGCAACGGCAACGGCAACGGCAACGGCGACGGCGACGGCGACGGCGACGGCGACGGCGACCCCGCGGGTGATGGCGACGCATCGGGCGGCAGCGACGCCGCCGGCGATGGCGACACCGATCCCTGCGCCAGCGCCGCAGACGGGACCGACTGCGACGACGGGCTGTTCTGCACCACCGGCGAGACCTGCACGGCCGGCTCCTGCGGCGGCGGCAGCCCCACCGACTGCTCCGCCTGGGACGCGACCTGCGCCGTGGGCGCCTGTGACGAAGGGGGCGACCAGTGCTTCGCCGCTGCCTCCATGGCCGACGGGCAGGCCTGCGGAACCGGCCAGGTCTGCAATCGCGGCGCCTGCCTGGACGCCCAGACCTGCGCCCCCAATGGCAGCTGCAACGGACTGGGCTGCGATGGCTCGCAGAGCTGCGTGGTCGACTGCACCGCGGCCAACGATTGCGCCATCAGCTGCTCCGACACCGCTTCCTGCGCGATCGAGTGCGTCGGCACCGACAACTGCACCGGCAGCTGCTTCGACGCCGCCTCCTGCGACATCACCTGCAGGGATGCGAACAACTGCGACATCGACTGCGCCGACGGCTCGTCCTGCGACTACAACTGCAAGGACGCCAACAACTGCGATCAAATCGACTGCACCGACGGCTCGGCCTGCTTGATCGACTGCACCGGCGCCAACAACTGCGCCTTCCACAGCTGCTGGACCACCGTCGTGTCCTGCCCCGGCACCAACTTCATCCACTGCGGCGGCAGCTGCCCCTGAGCCTGGGCGGCAGGCCCGCTGTGCTACGATCGAGGGGCGTGACGATGAATGCGGGCGACATCATCAGCGGTCGCTACCGACTGCACAGCCGCATCGGAGAGGGAGGCCAGGCCAGCGTCTGGAAGGCCACGGACCTCACCCTCAACCGCGAGGTGGCGATCAAGTTCATCTACGCCAGCGACGCCCGCGAGCGCGAGGAGCTGGCCACGGGCTTCCTGCGCGAGGCGCGCATCTGCGCCGCGGTGCGACACCGCAACGTGGTCCAGATCCTCGACTTCGGCACCGCCGCCGACAGCGTGCCCTACATGGTGCTCGAGCTGCTCAAGGGCGAGACCGTGGCCGACCGCCTCGACGTCGGGATGGACATGCAGGAGATTCTCGAAGTCGCCGTCAAGACGCTGGAGGGGCTGGCCGAAGTGCACGCTGCAGGCATCGTGCACCGCGATCTCAAGCCCGAGAACATCCTGCTCGCGCGTGACAGCAGCGGCACCCACCCCAAGCTCCTCGACTTCGGCATCTCCAAGATGCTCGACTCGGACGGCGTCTCACGCTCCGCGGTCACCACGCGCATCGGACGGGTGATCGGCACGCCCGAGTACATGTCCCCGGAGCAGGCGCGCGGCGTCCAGAGCCTCGACCACCGCACCGACCTCTACGCCATGGGCGTGGTGATCTACGAGACGATCGCCGGGCGCGCGCCCTACGAGCCCGCGCCCGGGGGCGACCTGATGATGATGGTCATCGAGGGCAAGGCGCCGCCGCGGATCGAGCGGGCGCCCGGTG
>JAPPOT010000926.1:729-3963 GCA_028817855.1 Myxococcales bacterium | reverse complement strand
CGTGAAGGAAGCGGGGCTCGGTCCGGAATAGGAAGTCACGGTGCGCGCCGATGGAGGTCACAGAAAACGTACGCCTTCGTCGTCCTCGAAGCGGCGGCGCATGACCTCGAGCGCCTCGGGGTTGTCGTCCACGAGCACGAAGCGGCGCCCCTCCTCGAGGGCGGCGGCGCCGGTCGTGCCGCTGCCCGCGAAAAAATCGAGCACCAGGCCGTCGCGTGGGCAGGACGCGCAGACGATGCGCCGCAGCACCCCGAGTGGCTTCTGGCTGGGGTAGCCCAGCTTCTCCTTGCCGGTGGGGCTGACGATGGTGTGCCACCAGGTGTCGGTGGGCAGCTTGCCGCGGGCCGCCTTCTCGGGACCGACCAGGCCGGGCGCCATGTAGGGCACGCGGTCGAGCTCGTCCCGGTGGCAGACGAGCCGGCCGGCGCGCGGGGCGGAGAAGAAGATCGTGTCGTGCTTTGCCGGCCAGCGATTCTTCGGGCGCCCCCCGTAGTCGTAGGCCCAGATGATCTCGTTGAGGAAGTTGTCGCGCCCGAAGGTCGCGTCGATCAGCAGTTTGCAGCCGTGGGCCTCGCGGTAGTCGATGTGGAAGTAGAAGCTGCCGCTGTCCTTGAGCACGCGGTGCGCCTCGCGCAGGCGCGGCTCGAGAAAGGCGGCGTAGTCCTCGAAGCGGTCGTCGTAGGCGCGCGCGGCTAGCTCGGTCGTACGATAGCGTCGGCCCCCGAAGCCCGTTCGATCGCCGCCACGCTCGTCGTGGGTGGTCTCGAGCGTCCGGCGTCGCTGGACCTTTCCGGTATTGAAGGGTGGGTCGATGTAGATCAGGTCGACGGACTCATCGTCGATCCCTGCGAGGATCTCCAGGTTGTCGCCGTGGTGGACGACACCACGCTCCGCGTCACCGATCGCGCCCATCGACCCACAGTACCACTCCCCGCTTGTCCGCGGGTTTGCCGCGACGGCGCCATCGTGAGATCTTCGGGCGGGCGTGAACGATCAGCGTAACGAAGCCGCCGGGTACGATTCGCTGCAGCCCCAGACCGGGCGCTTTGGGACCTTCGGCGGGGTCTTCACCCCCAGCGTGCTGACCATCCTCGGCGTGGTCATGTACATGCGCTTCGGCTGGGTCGTGGGCAACCAGGGCCTGATCGGCGCGATGATCGTGGTGCTGGTGGCGCACCTGATCTCGATCGCGACCGGCCTGTCGGTCGCGAGCATCGCCACCAACCGCACGGTCGGTGCGGGCGGCGCCTACTACATGATCAGCCGCTCGCTGGGCGCACCGGCGGGTGCCGCCATCGGCATCCCGCTCTTCCTCGGCCAGGCCCTGGGCGTCACCTTCTACATCGTCGGCTTCACCGAGTCCCTCGCCGCGATCTTCCCGTGGCTGAGCATGGCGCCGATCCCGGGGCTGACCTACGAGAAGATCGTCGGCACCCTGGTCTGCATCGGGCTCACCGTGCTGTCGATCAAGAGCGCAGAGCTGGCGATCAAGATCCAGTTCTTCGTCATGATCACGATCGCGATCTCGCTGGTCTCCTTCTTCATGGGCAGTGGCGAAAACCCGCCAGCCGAAATCGCCTGGACCAATCCCGAGGGCAAGAGCTTCGTCGAGGTCTTCGCGGTCTTCTTCCCGGCGGTGACCGGAATCATGGCGGGCGTCAGCATGTCCGGCGACCTGAAGGATCCGCGCACCGCGATCCCGCGCGGCACCCTCTCGGCCGTGCTGGTCTGCATGGTCATCTACCTGGCCATCCCCTACTTCCTGGTCCGCAACGCCAGCCTGGAGGAGCTCAGCACCGACCTGAACATCGTGTGGAAGATCTCCGCCTTCCCGTCGATGATCTTCCTGGGCGTGTGGGCGGCGACGCTGTCGAGCGCCCTGGCGAGCGTGCTGACCGCGCCGCGCACGCTGCAGGCCCTCGCGCAGGATGGCCACATGCCGGGCATCTTCGGGCGCGGGTTCGGCAAGAACCAGGAACCGGTGGCCGGGCTGCTGCTGACCTTCGCGCTCGCCGAGACGGGCGTGATCCTCGGTGACCTGGACGCCATCGCGCCCGTGCTGACGATGTTCTTCCTGGTGACCTATGGCTTCACCAACCTGGCCTGCGGGCTCGAGCGCTGGGCCGCGAGCCCGAGCTTCCGCCCCGACTTCAAGGTGCCGGCCTCGATCAGCATGTTCGGCGCGATCGCGTGCTTCTACGTGATGAGCATCATCGACATGCCGGCGATGTTCGCGTCGCTCGCCATCTGCGGCGGCATCTACGCCTGGACCCAGCGGCGCGTGCTCGGCACCACCTATGGCGACGCGCGCCACGGCATCTGGTCGGCGCTGGTGCGCAGCTCGCTCCACCACCTGCGCGAGGCCGAGTTCCATCCGCTCAACTGGCGCCCCAACCTGCTGATCCTCGGCGGCAACCCGGACCGGCGCACCTACTTACTGAAGCTCGGCAGCGCGATCGTGCAGGAGCGCGGCATCGTCACCTACGCGCACCTGCTCAAGGGCAAGGTGGAGGACCACGCCCAGCACCGCAAGGACCTGATCAAGGGCGTGGGAGCCCACATCTACGAGGACTTCCCCAACGTCTTCTACCGCGTCGACATCGTCGACGATGTCTACCGCGGCATCGTGACCACGGCCCAGGCCTACGGCATGGGCAACCTCGAGTGCAACTCGGTGATGATGGGCTGGCCGCGCAAGAAGGAGCGGCAGCTGGCCTTCGTGCAGATGCTCGAGGACCTGGCGCGGCTCGACCGCTCGGTGCTGATCGTGCACCACAAGGGCACCCAGACCCTCGGCAACGCCAACAACAACCGCAAGCGCCGCCAGCGGCCGGAGATTCACATCTGGTGGGGCGGCCTGGCTCGCAACGGCGGGCTGATGCTGCTGCTCGCCTTCCTGCTGACCGCCGACCAGACCCTGCGCAACGCCCGCGTGCGGCTGATGACCGTGGTCAACACCGAGGGCGAGGAGCGCGAGGCCTCGGCGGCGGTGGAGCGGATCATCTCCTCGGCGCGCCTGCAGGCCCGCGCACGGGTGATCCGGCGCGGCGATCGCAAGATCGCAGACATCATGAGCGAGGAGAGCTCGGGCGCGGACCTGGCCATCCTCGGCTTCAAGCCGCCCGAGCACGCCACCGAGGAGGAAGCCGACGTCTTCTTCGAGCGCATGAACGCAATGCTGGCGGTGCTGCCGACCACCGTGATGGTCAACAGCGCACGCGACTTCGAGACCGG
>JAPPOT010000926.1:0-719 GCA_028817855.1 Myxococcales bacterium | reverse complement strand
CGGACGGCAAAATCGGCGTGTGCTTCGTGTGCCTCGGCAACATCTGCCGCTCCCCGACGGCCGAGGGGGTGATGAGGCACCTGGTGGTGCGGGCGTCCCTCGCCGACAGCTTCCTGATCGACAGCGCCGGCACCGGCGCGTACCACGTGGGCGAGCGCGCCGACGCGCGCAGCCGAGCAGAAGCAAGCCGGCGCGGCGTGGAGCTGAGCAGCCGCGCGCGCCAGTTCAAGGCGGAGGACTACGGGCGCTTCGACTACGTGGTGGCGATGGACAGCAGCAACCACCGGCACCTGGAGCGACTCGCGGGCGGACGCGCGGAGCTCGCGCGCCTCTTCATGCTGCGCACCTTCGAGAAGAACCCGCGCGATCTCGACGTGCCCGACCCCTACTACGGCGGCGAGCGCGGCTTCGCGAAGGTCTACGACATCGTCGAGCGCGGCTGCAGCGGCTTGCTCGCCCACATCCGCGCCGAGCACAGGCTGTGATCGACCGCGCCCTGTCGGCCGCGGTGGGCGCGGCGCTCGGCGCAGGCGTGGCGGACGCCCGATCGCTGTCGGGCGGCGACATCAACCAGGCCTACCGGCTCGTGCTCGACGACGGGCGGCACTGCTTCGCGAAGACGCACCCCCGCCCGCCTTCGGGCATGTTCGGTGCCGAGGCCGACGGGCTGCGCTGGCTGGCGCAGGCCGGGGCGTTGCGGATTCCGCAGGTGCTCGCGG
>JAPPOT010000717.1 GCA_028817855.1 Myxococcales bacterium | reverse complement strand
GGCGTAGCAGCGCTACGTCGAGGATTTCCGCGAGGACGAAAGCCGCTCCTGGGCGAACCTCGCAAGATTCCACCCGGGGACTCTCCATCTCGCCCATGCCTCCGGCCGCTTCACCGACTGGGCGAGTACCCGGTCGGCCGCGGTCACCGCGGTGGTGTCGCCGAGCTGCTCGCCGCGCGTGCGGGCGGCGCACGCGGCCAGGATCGGGTCGTGGGCGCGGGTGACCTCTTCGAGCAGGTCGAGGGCGACGGTGCGGTCGCCTGCGAGGTGGGCCAGGCCCGCCCGGTAGGTCGTGATGAGCGGCTGCGCGTAGCTCAGGTTGTCGCCCTCCAGCTGCTCCACCGCCGCCCGCGCCTCGGCGAGCTGCGCCGCGTCGCCCTCGGCCGCCGCCATCAGTCCCACGTGGGCGACCAGGTCGAACCACCAGAAGCGCCAGTAGCTCGACTGCAGGATGCGCGAGTCCAGCGCGGTTTGGCGCGCCTGGGCGATGCGCTCCACCGCCCGGGCCGGCGTGCCTTCATAGAGGTCGCACCACGCCTCGAGCCGCAGCACCTTGAAGCGCTCCCCGTGGAACTGCTGCTGCGGCCACAGCTGCAGCGCCGCGGCGGCTTGCTCGCGCGCGCGCCCGGGCGCGTCGTCCGCCAGCTCCCCCAGCGCGATTCCGAACACGCGCAGCGAGGCCTCCGACAGGATGTGTCCCAGGTCGCGCGCCTCGGCCAGCTGCGCCTGCGAGCGCGCCACGTGTTCCTGCATGCGACCGAGCATGTGCAACGCCATGTTCGAGAACACGTGGCAGATCGGAACCTCCTGGCTCGCGCCCACGCGCAGCTTGCGGAAGCGCTCGCGCGCCGCGTCGCAGCGCCCGACGGCGGCCTCGAACTCGCCGCCGAAGAGCGCGACCTGCCCGCTCACCATCTCCGCGTTCGCGAGCAGCTCCTCGTCACCCAGGCCACGCGCCATCTCCAGACTGTGCTCCGAGAGCTCGCGCGCCCGCGCCAGCTCGCCCGACGAGGCCAGCGACGTGGCGTAGGTGCTCAGCGCGCGCGCCACCCTCGACGGCTCGCCCGCCTCCAGCGCGAGCAGCAGCCCGTGGGCGGCGAAGTAGCCCGCGCGCACGAAGTCGTACAGCCCCAGCGCCGGCGACACCGCGCAGCACAGATCGATCTGCGACAGCAGCTGCGGGTCCACGTTGCGCGCATCGCGCACGGTGTGCTGCAGACCGCCGTCGGCGAGCTGCGCGTGCCGCAGCGACAGCCAGCGCTCGGCCAGCTCCGGCGACTCCGGGTACTGCACGCCGGTCTCGTCGAGCGCGCGCCGCAGCACCTCGGTGCCCTCGTCGAGCTCGCCGCAGGCCAGCAGGTGCTGGGCCGCCGTGCGCGACAGCTCCATGCGCTGCCCGCTGTCATCGGCGAGCTCGGCCGCCGCCAGGTAGGCGCGCGCCGCCTCACCCGCGCGCCCGGTGCGGCTGAGGGCATCGCCCAGCCGCCCGTGCAGCAGCTGCAGGCGCCCGTCGCCTTGCGAGTGCTCGATGGCGGTGGCGTAGAGGCGCGCCGCCACGGCGAAGGCGTAGCTCGCGTCCGCCAGCTCCGCCGCCGCCAGCAGGTGCTCCGACGCGCGCCCGCTCTCGCCCGCCAGCAGCCAGTGCTCGGCCACGTGCTCGTGCTCGCCGGGCGCGTTCTTCTCCAGCGACTCGGCCAGCTGGCCGTGCAGCCGTCGCCGTGGGGCGCCCTCGATGCGCGCCGAAAGGGCGGTGCGGATGCGGTCGTGGTACAGCTCCAGCCGCTCGCCATCGCTGCCCCGGTGCGTGCGCAGGAAGTGCCCGTTGCGCAGGAGCGTCAGCAGCCGGCTCACGCCCCCGCCGACGCCCGCCGCGTCCAGCAGAGCCGGCAGCGGCAGCGGTCGCGCCGAGATGCACAGCACGTCGAGCATGTTGCGCGCGTCCTCCGGCAGCGGCGAAAGGCGCGCGCCGAGCACCGCGTCGAAGCCCGCCGCCGCGCCCGCGTCCTGCCCCTGGCGCGCGTGCGCGACCAGCTCGCCGAGCAGGAAGGGGTTGCCGCCCGCCTCGTCCTGCAGCCGCTTGCGCTGGCTGTCGTCCATGTGCGCGAGCCCCTCGACGATGGCGCGCACGTCGTCGTCGCCCAGCGGCCCCAGCTCGATCGTCTGCGGCGACAGCTCGCCCAGCTCGCGGTGCACGGCGCTGTCGTCGATCCCGCTGCGCAGCGTGCCCAGCACCAGCGCCGCCGGCGGGTCGGGCTCGCTCAGCAGCTCGCGCAGCAGGCGCAGGCTGTCGTCGTCGGCCCACTGCAGGTCGTCGAAGCACAGCAGCAATGGCGACGCATCGCCCATGCGCGCGAGCAGCTCCTTGAGCGCCCCGAAGGCGCGCCGCCGCAGCTCCATCGGGTCGAGGCCCGCCGGCGAGCGCCCCGGGCTGTGGGTCACCGCCTGCACGCGCGACAGCACGGGAAAGAGCCGCACCAGCGTGTGCACGTCGCGCGGCATCAGGCGCGCCGCCTCCAGCTCCGGCAGCCGCCGCAGCGTGCGGCTGAGCGCGTCGATCAGGCTGTCGAAGGCGTTGTACGGCACCGACTCGCGCTCGTGGCAGCGGCCCCCCAACACGACCGCATCCGACTGGCGCCGCGACAGCTCGGCGAAGCGCGACAGCAGGCGCGTCTTGCCGATGCCCGACGGGCCCGACAGCAGCATCAGGCGCGGCCCGCGCTGTGTGCCGGCGGTCAGCGCGCCCATCAGCTGTTCCAGCTCGCCGCGCCGTCCGACGAAGCGCAGCAGCTCGTCGCTCCCGGGCGCGGGCAGCGACCGGCGCGCGCCACCCGCGGCGCTGGGCGAGAGCAGCTCGAGCACCTGGGCGGCCGTGGGCCGCTCCTCGGGTGCGGTGGCCAGCAGCGACAGGCACAGCGCCTCCAGGTCCTCCGGGACGCCCGCCGCCAGCTCCGACGGTGGCTTCGGGCGCTCGGCCTGCTTGCGCACGAGCACCGCGGTGGGATTGCCCTCGAAGGGCAGCACGCCGCACAGCGCCTCGTAGAGCATCACGCCGATGGCGTAGAGATCGCTGGCTGCCACCGCGCCCGAGCCGGCCTGCTCCGGTGCCATGTAGAGCGGCGTGCCGGCGACCACGTTGCCGAGGGTGTGCCCCACGCGCTCGTCCTCGCGCACGTCGCTCACCAGCCCGAAGTCGAGCAGCACCACGCGGCCGCTCTCCTCGACCATGACGTTGCTGGGCTTGAGATCGCAGTGCAGCTTGCCGGCGGCGTGCACCGCGCTCGCGCCGGTCACCAGCTGGACCAGGGTCTCGCGCAGGCGCCCCTCGTGGAAGCACGGCTCGCCGCCGCGCTGCGTCAGGTAGGCGTCGTCGCGCAGCGCCACGTGGGCGCGGAAGTCGCGCCCGCGCACGCGCTCCATGGTAAAGAACCAGCGCTCGCCGTCGCCGAAGAACTCGTGCAGCGCCACCAGGTTCGGGTGCGTCACCTCGGCCAGGGCGCGGAACTCGTTCTTGAGGAAGTAGACCGCTGCCGGGTCGGCGTGACCGAGGGTCTTGAGCGCGACCAGCCCGTGGCGTTCCCGGTCCCAGGTCTCGTAGACCGTGCCCATGCCGCCCTCGCCCAGGGCGCGGCGGATCGTGAAGCGCCCGTCGAGCAGGGTGTCGCCCACGGCGAGCATCGAGCGCGGCGCCACCTCCGAGACGTGTGCCGCTTTCTGAAGGAGGTCGTCGAAGGAGTCCCGCTCGTCGGTCTCCGTCGGGTCGTTACCGCTGTCTACCATTCGCCCCTTGGCGCGGCATGGTAGCCCCCCCCGCTAGACAACAAAAGACAGCACCGTGCGAGGGCCCAGGAACCTGCCCCTGCCCCTGCCCGCCCTACCGCCGCCGCCTCAACCCGGGCAACACGCCCAGGCCACCCAGCAGCCAAGCCGCCACACCGCCACGTGGCTGCGCACCCGCAGCCCCGCCGCTGCAAT
>JAPPOT010000181.1 GCA_028817855.1 Myxococcales bacterium | reverse complement strand
GGTAGCCGAGGTCGGGCTCGAACCGACACGCCCTTGCGGGCACCGGATTTTGAATCCGGCGCGTCTGCCAATTCCGCCACTCGGCCGACAGCCGGCGCACTATACCCCCTTTCGGGGGCCTTGCCACCCGGCGCTCAGCCGGCGTTGCTGCGTCGCGCGCGATCGGTCACGCGCTCGGACTGGCGGGGGTGGGAGCGGCGTTCGTGCAGGCCCCGGTTGTCGGCGTCGGCCGCCACCAGCTCCTCGATCAGGTCGCGGCACTCGGGCCGATCGCGCAGGCTCTTGATCAGAAGCTCGGATGCATCTCCGAAGCCCTTCTCGAGACCGAGCGCCTCCTTCACCTTCACCGCGATGCGGTCGCGTCCAGTGCTGAGGTCGTTCTCGAGCGCGTCCGAATAGCGTTGGAGCTGGCTGCGCAGGTCGTCGATCTGCTTGCGCAGCTCGCCGGCGCGCGCCTCCACGCGGGCGGCGTTGGCCAGGTGCGACTCCTGATGCCCCTGACCGGCTTCGATCGTGGCGCGCGCCGCGCCCACCTCTTCGAAGACGCCGCGCAGGGTCGCGAGGTCGTTGCCCGCGGCGGCCTCGGCCTCGCGCGCCTTGCGCTTGGCCTCGTCGAGGCGGTCGTGTGCGATGCGCAGGTCGTTGTCGATCGACTTCGCGCGCTCGCGCCAGTCGCTCGCCTCGCGCAGCGCGCGGGACTCGTCCGTCGCGAGGTCCTCGACCTTGCGGCCGAGCTCCGCGCGCAGCGCCCGGCCGCGCCGCTCGGTGGCCTCGAGCTTGCGCGATTGGCTCGCGAGCTCGCCCTCGAGCCGTGCGGCCTGGGAAGCGAGCTGCCAGAGGGAGCCGACCGCCTCCTGCAGATCCTCCGGCGGACGGCCATTGGGATAGGCGCGCGAGAGGATGCGCTGCAGGTTGGAGGCGCGCGTGCCCCACTCCTGCACGCCGGGCGTGGGTGCGGGGGGCGGCGGCGGTGCCACCGCGGGCGCCGTATCCGAGCCTGGTGAGGTCGGGTCGAGGATCTTCGACGGCAGCGAGCGCTGGAATGCCTTGAGCTCCTCCTGCAAGTGGTGGCCGTCGCGGAAGCGCTTCTTCGGATCCTTCTCGAGCAGCCGCAGGATGATGGCCTCGGCCTGCGGCGGGATGTCCGCGCGGATCGAGGTCGGTCGCGGCGGTGGCGCGCTGCGCTGCATCTCGAGCAGCGTCTCGCGGTCGTTGGAGCGGAAGGGCAGCTGACCGGTCAGCTGCTCGAAGAAGAGGATGCCGAGCGCATAGAGGTCGCAGGATGCGGTCGCATCCTCGCCGCGGGCCTGTTCGGGCGCCATGTACTCGGGCGTGCCGAAGACCGCGCCCTTCGGTGCCAGACGCGCGTCGCGCGTGAGCGCGGCGAGGCCGAAGTCGAGGATCTTCACGAAGTCCCGGCGGCCGCCCTGAACCGTCAACATGATGTTGTCGCTCTTGAGGTCGCGATGCACGACGCCGAGGTCGTGGGCGCGCGCGAGCGCGGCGCACATCTGCTCGATCACGTCGACGGCGCGCTCGACCGGCATCTGCCCCTTCGCACACTCGGCCGACAGTGCGGTGCCGACCAGGTACTCCATCACCAGGTAGAGCTCGCCTTCTTCCGTCTCGCCCACGTCGTGGATCTGCACGATGTGCGCGTGGTCCACGCGATTGGCGGCACGCGCCTCGCGCAACATCCAGGCGCGCAGGTGCGTCTCGCTACGCAGGTCCGGGCGGATCAGCTTGAGCGCGACCACGCGGTCGATGAGGACGTGGCGTGCGCGATAGACGACGCCCATGCCTCCCTCACCGAGTCGCGCCTCGAGTCGATAGCGACCCGCGACTGTTTTGCCGAGGTAGGGATCCTGTTTTCGTCGCGCGGAAGAGGAGCTCATGGATGGTCTAAGTTCGCTGCGCTGAAAGGTACGAACACAATGATACACGCCAAGCGGTAAGCATCTGAACACCCCTCTTTGGGTGGGGCGTTCGAAGGCGGTGAGTAGCTGCTGAAATGTGGGCGTGGGAGCACCTGCCCGGAGGCGTAGCCGCGCAACTGTGGTAGACACGGGGCATGCCCCCCTACGAGCTCGAGGTTCCGCGGAAAGACGCGCGTCCCCTGCTCGTGGAGGTGCCCCATGCGGGCCTCGCGGTGCCAGAGGCGGTCACGGACGAGCTGGTGGCGCCGCCCGAGGCGATCGTCCGCGACGCCGACATCTACGTCGACAAGCTCTACGGTCAGGCGCCCGAGGCGGGCGCGACCCTGCTCTACGCGACGGTGTCCCGATACGTGGTCGATCTGAATCGCGCCAGTGACGACGTGGACGCCGCGACCGTCAGCGATCATCCCGCTCCGGCCGGCGTCCAGCCGCGCGGCGTGGTGTGGCGCTCGACCACCGACGGGCGCCCAGTGCTGACGCGCCCGCTGACCTACGAGCGCCTGCTCGCACGGCTCGAGCACTACTACACGCCCTACCACGCGACGCTGGAGCGCACGCTCGCCGAGCTGCGCGAGCGTTTCGGCTACGCGATCCTGCTGGCGGGGCACTCGATGCCTTCGATGGGCCGCTCGTTACACGCCGATCCGGGGGCGCGACGCGCCGACGTCGTGCCGGGCAGCCGCGGTGGCACCACCTGCGACCCACGCGTGCTCGATCTGGTCGACGCGCACTTCAGCGAGGCCGGGCTGAGCGTGCGGCACGACGATCCCTACAAGGGCGGCTTCAGCACCACGCACTACGGCCGTCCGCGCGAGCGCTGGCACGCGGTGCAGATCGAGCTCAATCGCGGCCTCTACGTCGACGAGGCGAGCGGTCAGCCGAAGGAGCCGGAGTTCGGTCAGCTCAGCGCGTTGCTGCAGCGCCTGGTCGAGAAGCTCGCGCAGCTCGATCTGTCATGAAGCAGACGCACCGGCGCCGCGTCCGTCCGGGCCCGCGCTGCTGAACGCGTGGGGCCGGTGCTGCATAGCGGTCGCCCTACTTGCTGACGACGGTGTCCGTCACGACGTTGTTGCCGGAGCGGACCTCGAGCCGGTAGCAGCTGTTGGCGGTCTGGAGGAAGAAGACCTCGTCACCGACCAGACGCAGCACGCGCTTGACGGGTGTGGTGACGTACTCGTGGAGCCCATCGGGGAACTCGATCACGACGACCGAGCCGTTGCGGGGTGGGCGCACGAGACGGCCCGCGACGACGCGTCCTCCCTTGCGCCCCAGCTTGCGCAATACGACATCCACAGTTGGTGAAACTAGCACAGGCCCCTTCGCCGGCAAAGGTCCTAGCTTCCGGCGAGGACGAATTTTTCCGGCACAGAGGAGTCGTCTTCGCACCCTCGTCGGGAAATTACAGGGCCTTCCCGGGAGTTACTGACCGTTGTCCACAGGCGAGCTCGATCGACGTGATCTCAGTCGAGCGAGAATCGGAAGGAGACGATCATGCGATCTGGCGCCAACCCGGTCCGCACGCGCCGCAGCGAACGGCCCACACATTTCTCTACAGCGGTTCCAGTCAGCCCGGCGCCGTCCACGCGCGTGCGAATTCGCATCACGATGTGTCGTTTGAACTCGAGGCGAACATCCACGATGCCCGGCGTCGTGAGGCACTGCGGAAGCTGCGCCGCGAGCATCCTCCAGACGCGGCTTTCGAGCACGCGATCGCGCGGACAGGGAAAGCGCTCGCCCGGTCGCTCGATTCCCTCGCACCGCACATAGGCGACGCGCCCGCGCTTGAAGGCCACCGCGGCGTCCGACGACGGTGCCGGCGCTTCCGTCGCCGGTGCGCTGGGCTCCGGTTTCGGCGCAGGGGTCGAGGCTTGCACAGCGGCGGTCGCCGCAGCCTCGGTCACGTCCGTGGTCACCGCCTCGGTCACGTCCGTGGTCACCGCCTCGGTCACGTCCGCGGTCACGGCTTCGGCCACGTCCGCGGTCACGGCCTCGGCCTCGGCCTCGGTCTCGGTGACGGCCTCGGTCTCGGTGACGGCCTCGG
>JAPPOT010000028.1 GCA_028817855.1 Myxococcales bacterium | reverse complement strand
GCGCGCGGCGGCGGCCAGGACCAGCTCACGATGGAGGCCCACAGCCTGCGCGCGGCGATCGCGCGCAAGCGCGGCGACGCATCCTCGGCCGCGGCGGCCTGGCATCGTGCGCTCGAGGTCGCCCCCTGCGAGCAGACCGCGGCCGAGGCGCACTTTGCACTGGCGAAGCTCTACGAGCACCAGCTGAAGGACCTGCTGCTCGCCCACCGACACGCGCGCTGGACGCTACCCGCCGAGGGGCCCGAGTCCCATGGCCGCCGCCTGGGACGCCTGCGCCGTCGCCTCGAGCGCGCGCGTGGCTGAGATCGGGTAGGGTGATCCCATGGGGCAGGCCACGGGGGGGGAGTGGACGATCGTGGGCGTCGACTGCGCGACCCAGGAGGAGCGCATCGGGCTCAGCCGCGGCTTGCTGAGCACGGACGGCGAGCTGACTGTCGTCCGCGTCACCCTCGGCACCGCCGGTGAGTCGGCGGCCGCCACGGTGGCTGGATGGATTCGCGCGGCCGGCGAGCGTCATGTCCTCGCGATGGACGCGCCGCTGGGCTGGCCCGCGCCGCTGGGTGCCGCGCTGGTCGAGCACCACGCGGGCGAGCCGCTGGCGCCCGAGGCCGATCAGCTCTTCCGGCGCGAGACCGATCGCTTCGTGCACAACGAGCTCGGCAAGGTGCCGCTCGAGGTGGGCGCCGATCGCATCGCGCGCACGGCCCGCGCCGCCCTCGAGCTGCTGGCCGAGGTGCGCGAGCTCTCGGGGCAGCCGCTGCCGATGGCGTGGGAACCGGGCGCCGACTCGGGCGTCCTCGAGGTCTATCCGGCTGCGACCCTGATCAGCCGCGGCATCAAGATAGGCGGCTACAAGGCGAAGACCGCCGCCGGGCACGAGGCGCGTGCGGCGGTCTTCGAGCGCCTGCAGGAAGAGGTCGTCACCAGCATCAAGCGCGAGTTGGTGATGGAAAACGGCGACCTGCTCGACGCGCTTGTCTGCGTGCTCGCCGGCGCGGACTTCGCGCGCGGCGATGGCTTCCCGCCAGAGGACCGCGACCGAGCCGAGCGCGAAGGCTGGATCTGGTTTCGAGGCAGTGGCCAGCGCACCCTGTTCTAGGCCGTTCGCGTCCAGACGCGCTCAGGAGCGGCTTTCGTCCTCGGGCCAATCCTCGACGTAGCTCTGCTACGCCTCCGCTGTGGCGCTCCGGGCGCGCTGCTCCTGAGCGCTTCCGGACGCGAACAGGCCGAGAGGAATCAGGGCATGGAAGTGATGGTGAGGGTCGTGGACTCGAGGGCGGCGGCTTCGAGGGCGGTCTTGACGTCGGGGCCCGCGGCGCCGGCGCCGCTGAGCGCAGCCTCACCGAGGGCGTAGAGCTTGAACTCGTAGCTGCTGGTGCCGAAGGGCGCGCAGGGGCCGACGAAGCGCTCGGCGCCCGTGCCTGCGGTGCTCGCCACCAGCGCGTCGATCGGCGCTTGCTTCGCGCCCGCCGGCGTCGCCGGGGCCGCGCCCTCGGGCACGCCCTCCGCGATCGAGGTGGTGGCCGCCGGGATGTCGTAGAGCACCCAGTGCAGCAGATCCAGGCCCAGGTCCGTCACCACCACCGCGTAGCTCATCGTCTCCGCCGGTCCGCCGCTCCAGCTGAGCGCAGGTGAAGGCGCGTCGCAGCGGAAGCGTGCCGGGATCATGCTGCCGTCGGTGAAGTCGGTGGCGGTGAAGGCGAGCGGTTCCGCCATCGCCGGGGGATCGGTGCTCGGCATGCCTGCCGTGCCCATGTCCATCATCATCATGTCGCCGGCGGGCATCATCATCATGTCGTCGGGGGCCATCATCATCATGGGCATGCCGGTATCGCCCGGGTTCGTCATCGGGGGAGTGGTGTTGGCGGGGGGCTGCATGCCCGGCATGGTGCCCGGCTGCGTGCTGTCCATGGGCATCGGCATTGGCTGCGGCAGGATGATGTTGCCATCGCCCTCGTTGCCGCCACTCTCCTCACTGCAGGCGAACCCGAAAACCATCAACCCGACAAGAAGACTTCGCATCGTGGACCTCACTCCCCTGTGCACCCTACAGCAGCCCTTGTTAGCCGCAGAACGGACCGGAGCACAAGCGCCCCGTTTAGGGACGCGGACGGCCTGGTGTTTTGACAACGAGGTTCTGGCCGCGTTGCAGGACCCATCTCGCGCCCGCTGCGGCGTTGTCTTCCTTGAAGGAAGGCCTACCCTTCCTATGTCGCCCGCCTTGCATCAGGCGCAACCTCGAACGTGCCAAACCGCAAGAGTGTGGCTGCGGCTCGTACATCAGCAATGACGCATGCCTGCCGTGCTGGCACTTGCGCAGCCACGCCGGGGACCGCAACGGCCGTCGTGCGCAACTGCAAATCGACCGGCGACCGCTGCGTGGTCGCACGGCGCGTTAGGTGGGCCTGATCGGCGCGGTCGCGTTGAAGGTCCACGCGGGGTTGTCGTCCTGCGAGCGGCGCAGCTCCCAGTCGTCGCGCAACAGCGCCACGGGTCGCTTGTCCACGTCCCACACGGCCATCGAGATGCGTGCCTTGCGCAGATCCTCGGGCGTCGCGGCCCCATCGACCCAGCGTGCATGGGCGAAGCCGAGGCGCTGCATCTCCACCTTCGCGCCGTACTCGTGCTCCAGGCGGTAGCGCAGCACGTCGAACTGCAGCTCGCCGACCACGCCGATGATCGGATCCTTCTCGCGCCCGGGCTCGAAGAAGAGCTGCAGGGTGCCCTCCTCGGCCAGCTGCTCGATGCCCTTCTGCATCTGTTTGCGCTTCATCGGATCGAGCAGTTGCACGCGCGCGAAGTGCTCGGGCGAGAAGCGCGGCACCGTCTCGAACGACAGCGGTCCCCCGCTCGCCAGGGTGTCGCCGATCCGGTAGATGCCCGGGTCGTAGAGCCCGATGATGTCGCCTGCGAATGCCTCGTCGATTACCTGGCGCTCCTTCGCCATCAGCTGCTCGGCGTGGGCCAGGCGAATCTCCTTGTCGAGCCGGTAGTGGTGCACGCGCATGCCGCCGCTGAACTTGCCCGAGCACACGCGCAGGAAGGCGATGCGGTCGCGGTGGGCGGGATCCATGTTGGCCTGCACCTTGAAGATGAAGCCCGTGAAGCGCTCTGCCTCCGGCTCGATCGAGCCCTCGCTGCTGTCGTGCGGGCCGGGGCGGGGGCACATCTCGGCGAACGCGTCGAGAAAGGGCTCGACACCGAAGTTGGTCAGGGCGCTGCCGAAGAAGACCGGGGTGATCGCGCCGCCGAGGAAGGCCTCCCGCGTGTAGCTATCGCCGGCGCCTTCGAGTAGCTCGACCTCGTCGCGCAGGGTGCTGGCGGGGTCCTCGCCGAGCAGGCGATCCAGCTCGGCGTCCTGGATGCCGGCGACCTCGAAGGGCACCTGCTTGGCGTTCTTCTCCGTGCGCTCGAACTTGAGCACCCGGTTCTGCATCAGGTCGTAGACGCCCTGGAAGAGGTCGCCGCTGCCGATCGGCCACGAGCAGGGCACAGTGTTGAGGCCGAGGACCTCCTCGACCTCGCTCATCAGGTCGAGGGGATCGCGCGCCGGCCGGTCGAGCTTGTTGACGAAGGTGACGATGGGCGTGCCGCGCATGCGGCAGACATCGAAGAGCTTACGCGTCTGGGCCTCGACACCCTTGGCCGCGTCGATCAGCATGATCGCGCAGTCGGCGGCCGTGAGCGTCCGGTAGGTGTCCTCGCTGAAGTCCTGGTGGCCGGGGGTGTCGAGCAGGTTGTAGCGGATGTCGCCATACTCGAACTGCATCACCGAGGAGGTGATCGAAATGCCGCGCTTCTTCTCGAGCTCCATCCAGTCGCTAGTGGCCGAGCGCTGGGCGCGCCGGGCCTTGACGGCGCCGGCGGTGTGGATCGCGCCTCCGTAGAGGAGGAGCTTTTCCGTCATCGTGGTCTTGCCCGCGTCCGGGTGCGAAATGATGGCGAAGGTGCGGCGTCGCTCGTAGGGGTGGGCCATTGGG
>JAPPOT010000433.1 GCA_028817855.1 Myxococcales bacterium | reverse complement strand
GTCAGGAACAGCAGGCTGGCGATCGGGACCAGGACGCTTCGGGCCATGGGTCGAGCCTGCCCCAGTCAGGGCTCGCTTTGAAGCTCCCAGCCTTGGAGCCTCAGGCCACGAAGCCGCGGAAGGGCTCCACCTGCGGCAGGTAGGCGGCCGGGTCCACGCCCTGGGCCTCGAGCACGCCGGCCACGAAGTTCGCCGCCTGCAGCTGGTTGCCGTCGCTCGCCGTCTCGCCCGTGGCCAGGTCCACCGACAGCGCGTCGAAGCTGTCGCTGGTGCCGCCGAGCGTGCGGTTGCCGCCCACGCCCGCGCCCAGCAGCATCGCGCTGGTGACCGGCCAGTGGTCCTTGCCGCCGTCGTTGTTGAGGCGCGGGGTCCGCCCCATCTCGCTGATCACGAGCACCATCGTCTCGTCGAGCAGCTGGGCCTGCTCCAGGCTCTCCACGAGGGTGATCAGCGACGCGAACAGCCCCTGGTGCAGCATGTCCTGCTCGGAGTTGTCGTCGTGGGTGTCCCAGTCGTCCGTCTGCAACAGCGTCGTGCAGGACAGGCCCTCGCCCAAGGCGCGCACCGCCAGCGGGATCTGAATTTGCAGGTCCTGCGTGTAGTCGCGCTCGCCCACGCTGCTGGTGCGCGCGAAGGCGCGCAGCTGCTCGGCCCGCTGCAGCGAGCTCATGAAGTCTTCGACGCGCCGGCGGTTGTAGCCGCGCGCGCCGCGCGTGGCCTGCAGGCGCGCTGCGCTGGCGTCCAGGTACTCGCGCACCAGCGCCTGCTCACCGTCGGACGGCACCAGCCCGATCTCCGGCAGCACGCCCCCCGGCCGCGGGTAGCCCGCCGCCGGGTCGATCAGCGCCGCCAGCTGGTTGGTCGTGCCCGTGCGCCCGGTGATCGCCGCCAGCGGCCCGCCGCGGGCCTGCCCCCCGAGCGCCAGGTACGGCACCGGCAGCTCGCGCCCCAGCTCGAAGGCGGTGATCGCGCCCAGGTCCGGCGTGGTCTCCGAGGGGCTGCCGGTGAGAATCCGCTTGATGCAGTCCGTGTGGACGAAGGAGCGCACCTGCAGCCCGTTCACCACCGCGGTGATGTCGCCGTAGCGCGTGAAGAAATCGTCGACCGCCGGCCGCGTCGCGTTCGTCAGCACGGCGTGGTTGCCGAACTGGCGGATCTCGCCCTCCGGTGTGTCCACGATGCTCGAGCCGGGCTTGGGGTCGAGGGCGTAGGTGGGATCCCAGCCGCCGTTGTTGAGCACCACGATCAGCTTGCGCGCGGCGGAGCTGCTCTGGGCGCGGGCGGGTGCCCATCCGCCAGGCAGGCTGGCGCAGGCGAGGGTGGCGGCGGAGGCCTTGAGCATCTGCCGGCGACTGAGGGACTTGCGGTCGTTCTTGCGGTCCATCGTGATCTCCTCAGTAGTGCGTCATGCGGATGTCCTGGAGCATCGCGTAGAGCGTGATGGTCCAGGCCCGGCGGCCGTCGTTCGTGGATTCGCGCGCGCCCTGATGCAGGGCCAGGGCCTGCTGCACCATCGGGTCGTCGCGCTCCAGGGTCTGCCCGTAGAGCCGCAGCTGCAGCTCGACCAGCTGGTCCAGCAGCAGCGCCTCGTCGCTGTCGTCCGCGTCGACCAGGTTCAGGAGCTTGCGCTGCCCGCGGTCGCCCTCCTCCAGGTCCGCCTCGACCACGTGGTCGGCGGCGCGCGCCGCGAGCTGCTCGACGACGAGCATCGCGGTCGCGTTCGTCGTGTGGCTCGGGCGCGTGACACTCGTGCTGTCGATCCCGCCCGCCAGCACCTTGAAGCCGAAGAGCGCGTCCGACATCAGGTCGATGTCGCCCACCTCGCCGTAGCCGCCGAGGTCGATCGGCAGCGAGGTGCGCCAGCGGTAGCCGGTCAGGCGCTCCACCATCCGCGCCAGCTGGCGCGGCCGCACGCGCTTGAGGCCCACCAGCGCCTCGGCCTTTTCATCGGTCTCGGCGTGGCTGGCGCGGAACTCGTCGCTCATCACCACCGCCTTGGCCAGGGCCTTGGCGTCCATCCCGCTGTCGACCAGCACGGCCTGCAGGCGCGTGGCCACGGCCGGCGGCACGTCCTCCAGCTCGGTCTGCGTCAAGAAGCTGTAAAAGCGCCGCGCCGCGCAGCTCGAGAAGCGCGGGTCCTCTGCCATCGCCTGGCCGAGCTCCACGATCCCGCCCTGGGCCATCCCGAAGTAGTCCGGGTCGGTCACGCTGAAGACGTTGCGGAAGGTGGGCTCGTAGACGCTGAAGGGGTAGTCGTCGATCGTGGCCGGCACGTAGATCGGGTAGTAGCTGGCGAAGTACGCCGCCAGGGGGTCGAGGGCCGCGTGGCAGCCGACGCAGGTGGGGTTGTTGGTCACGGCCTCGAGCACCGCGTCCTCGTCGGCGAGGTCGATGCCGGAGTCGACCGGCAGCTCGCGCGAGAGGAAGTCGTAGCAGAGCAGGGCGCGCGAGACGGCGTTGGCGCGCCCGCGGCTCTTGTTCGAGAAGGTCGTCGAGTGGCGCGTGAAGATGAAGGAGTCCGACAGGATGCCGGCGGTCGGGCGGCCGTCCTGGTACTGGGTCTGTTGCCAGGCCGGGCCGCTGTCGTCGTAGTCCAGACCCCACACGGTGGCGACGATGTCGTCGCCGTAGGTGTAGTCCGCGGTCACGATCTCGCCGTAGGGGCGGTCGCTCATCACCACGTGCTCGATCAGGCGCAGCGGCGCTTCCACGACCGAGGTGTTGATCTCCTGTAGGTCGCGCCCGGCCAGCGCGCCGATGGCGGGGAAGCCCGCGGGGTAGATCGCGGGGTCGACGCCGGTGAGCAGCGCCTCCTCGTGGATCTCGCGCACCGTGCGGCCGAAGTTCTTCGTCGTCAGGTAGAAGTCGATGATCGCTTCCACGTAGCGCGGGTCCTCCGCCACCGCCTCGAGCTCGTCCAGCGCGGGGCGCACACCGCGCAGGGCGATCGACGCCCGCGTCAGGTGCTCCTGCGGCGAGAGCACCGCGATGTCCGGGTCGCCCGTGGGCTCGCCGGCGCCATCACCCGGGTCGCCGTCGTCGCTCGGCGCGGCGCCCTCGCCAGCGCTGCCGCCGCCATCTCCGTCGTCCGGTCCGTCCTGGGCTTCATCGCCCGAGCCGTCGTCGCTGCACGCTGCGAGCAGAAGCAGCAGAAGTAGCAGGCTTGCCCTCGTCATCGCTCACACCCCTCCGTCGCTGTCGTCGTCCGCGAAGCACGCGCCGAGCTCCTCGCCCAGGAAGTTCACGCAGCTCTCCTGGGCGAAGTAGCCGCAGGTGATCGCGGCATCGAGCTCGTCGCCGCACATCGTCTCGGCGCAGCCGTCGTCGTCGTTGTCGGCGCAGCGGTCCGCCAGGCAGCAGAAGAGCTCCGCCACGCCCTCGTGGCAGCCCGCCTGGTCGAAGCAGCCGAAGAGCTGCAGGTAGATGCAGCTCGAGCAGTTCAGCCCGAACATCCCCTCCGCGGGCGTGTCGTCCGCGGCCAGGCAGGCCTCGCGGCAGGCATCGGCGTCGGCGTTCTCGGCGCAGCCGGCCACGCAGTCGCGCGTCGCCGCGCTGCAGCGTGGCAGCAGCGCATCCGGCAGCAGATCCCGCTCCTGGGCGCACTCGCGGCCCTCGATCGACGACATGTTGCTGCTGTCGTTGCTCGAGCCTGTGCTGTCGGAGCTGCTGTCGCCCGTGCCGGCGTCCATCGGCATCCAGACCAGCTCCTCCTCGTCCTCTTCCCCCGCGTCGGCGGGCCCAGCGGTGCCGGCGTCCGGCGTGGTGTCGGAGCCGCCCCCGTCGTCGCTGTCACCGGAGTCGTCGCCGCAGGCGACCGAGCCCGACAGCAGCATGCAAAGCAGGAACCAAACCCCTCGATTCATTGCGCAAATGCCTCCCATTGACGGGGTTAAACCGAGAGGCCCCCAGCCGGTTGCGGAGCGTGGGCGATTTCTGCGAGGGAATCGTCGAGGTTCGCCCAGGAGCGGCTTTCGTCCTCGGGCCAATCCTCG
>JAPPOT010000490.1 GCA_028817855.1 Myxococcales bacterium | reverse complement strand
ACGGCCACGCCCTCGTGTACGTCTCCGACCCCTGCAACGACGATCCCCACAACGACCAGGACGCCGCCGGCGTCTGCGGGGACTTCGACAACGGCCCCGCCCTCGCCAACGCCGGCCAGGAGAACTTCGACGGCGACGACAAGGGCGACGCATGCGACGCGCCCGCCGAGTGGGTCTGCGAGGACGACTACTGGGACGCGGGCGACGGCTGCGACTGCGGATGCGGAGCGATCGATCCGGACTGCGACGACGCGCGCGCGGCCTCCTGCGATTTCTGCGGCAACTACCTCTCCTGTGGCACCGGCAGCTGCCCGGCCAACATCCATCCCACCAACAACGCCATCTGCGGCGACGGTGTGCCGCCGAGCTGGCACTGCGCGTTGGCCTGGTACGGGGACGCGGGCTGCGACTGCGGATGCGGGGCGCTGGACATCGACTGCGTCGACCCCGACGGCGGCGGGCCGCTCACCGCGGCCGATCCCGCGGCCTGTGGCTTCTGCGGTGGCACGGGATCGTGCACCGACAGCGCCGACTGCCTGACCACGAATCTCGACCCGACCAACAACGCCATCTGCACGCCGGTGGCGGGCTGGACCTGCGACCCGAAGCACTACGGAACCAGCGATGGCTGCCACTGCGGCTGCGGCATCCGCGACCCCGATTGCAGCGACGGCAACCTGGCGACCTGCGACGCCTGCGGCGTGGCCGGATCCTGTGCGGGCCCGCTGTGCTATGGCGTGATCGACGGCAGCAACGAGTTTTGCGGCAACGCCGCCTGGACGTGTCCCGCGGGCAAGTACAACACCGGCGACGGCTGCGACTGCGGCTGCGGCATATTGGACCCGGACTGCGACAGCTTCGAGGCCGCCGCCTGTGACACCTGCGATGCCGCCGGCTCGTGCGGCACCGCCGACTGCTCCAACATCTGGGGGCCCGACAACTCCGAGTGCGTGACGCCGGCGGGCTGGACCTGCCACTCGAGCTTCTACGACGACGGCACCAGCTGTGACTGCGGATGCGGTGTGCTCGACGCGGACTGCGTCGACCCCGACGGCGTGGGCCCGCTGACGGAGGCCCACACCAGCGCCTGCGACGCATGCGATGCCCTTGGCGCCTGTGTGCGCGACATCACCTGCCCGTCCAACCTCGACCCCGTCGACAACTCCCGCTGCATCGGCGAAGGCACCTGGATCTGCCCGAGCACGGCCTACGCCAACGGCGTCTGCGATTGCGGATGCGGCCTGCCCGATCCGGACTGCGTCGACGGCAACGCCTCCTCGTGCGCCACCTGCGACCAGGGGTGCTCCGGGCTGGGCTGCGCGCAGGCGCCCATCCACGCCACCGACAACTCCCGCTGCGACATCCCGGTGGCGTGGACCTGCAGCCCGGCCTGGTACGGCGACGGCTCGGTCGACACGAACCTCGAGGACTACGGCTGCCACTGCGGCTGCGGCGCCCTCGACCCGGATTGCGCGGCCACCCTGGGCGCATCCTGCGACGGGCGCGCCACGACCGACGGCGGCGGCTGCCTGGATCCGGTCACGCGCACCTGCGGCGACATCGATCCCACCGACAACACCCGCTGCCTGTAGACGCTAGAGCGCCGCGGAGGGCCGGGGCGCGCCGTGATGCAGCGCGCGCGGATGCGGGTTCAGGCCCCCGCGCGGCACGCCAAGGCGCTCGCGCAGCTCGCCGATCGTGAGGTCCAGCAGCGCCTCGTACGGGCCGAATGGCTCGGCATAGAGAGAGGGCGCGTCGGACGAGGCCGCAACGCGCCAGGCCGCCAGCGTGCGGCGGGGCGCGAGCACCAAACCCGTCGCGCAGCCGTAGGTCACGATCGCGCCCACGTAGAGCCCCAGCGGCTTCATACCGCGCTGCGCCTCCCAAGCCGAGACCTCACCCTCACCAGCGGGGTCCGTGCCGTAGCCCGTCACCACGTGATGGAGGTCGTGCAGCATGATGGCCCAGCGGTGCTTCGGCGTGTTGGGCACGTGGATGGTCACGCCGTAGGCGGTGGCCTCGGTGGTGGGGTCGTCGTAGGCCTCGACCGTGAAGCCGTTCTCCGCCAGGTAGGCGTCGCGCCCGCGACGTACGCTCCAGTCCGCCGGCAGCGGGCGGTCGCGCGTTGGGATGTCCATGCCCCATGCGTGGGGTCAAAGATGCCGGCGCGCAAGCACCCGCAAGCCCCTCAGATCCCGACGTGGAGGGAGGTGAAACTGCGGAAGCACATCTGCGTCGAGCGCACCGGAGGCGACTCGCTCGGCAGGCGCAGGTTTGGGGTAGCGCGAGAGTAGCGCGTCAGTCGCAACCGATCGGCTCGGTGCTGACCACCACGTCGTCGAACCAGACCACGTTGCTGCGGTCCGCGTCGCCGCTGGCGATGTAGTGCATCAGCCGCACGCGGTTGAGGGACAGCTCGGGGTCGGTGCGCCACAGCATGCCGTCCACGCGATGACCGAGCTCGCCGTCGATCCAGTAGGCCATCGAGCCGTCGTGCTCGCCTGGCGTGTTGGCGGTCATCGTCATCTCGAGGCACGTCCACTGGCCAACCGGCAGCGCCGCCGGCGTCTCAGGCTCCAGGTTGTCGCCCCAACAACACTGGGGTTGCTGCTCGCAGGTCGGCAGCCCCTTGCCGGCACACTCGTCGCACACGGCAGCCACGTCGGTGTAGTTGCCGCAGTTGGCGTCGCACTGCATGTCGAGGTGATAGGCGTAAAAGAAGGTCTCGTGGCTGCCCTCGCGGAAGTCGACCACCGTGCTCATGTCGAGCGAGCCATTGGGGTGGCAGCCGGCGGTGCCGTGGTCCCAGAAGTCGTCGGGCCGGCTGCCCTTGATCGTCAGGAAGTGGTGGACGTACTCGTGGTCCTCCGCGAACCGCAGCCAGGTGCGGAAGTAGAGCGTCTCGTAGCTGCGCAGGGGGCAGCCGGTGCGCTGCTCGCCGTCGCAGGCCCACCAGAAGAGCGCCCCGCCCTGGTAGCCGGACTCGGCGGCCGCCGGCATCTTCACGGCGTATTCGCCGCCGTGGACGTGCTCCGAGTCCATGGTGATGCGCCCGCGGTCGTCGCCGCCGGTGGCCTCCAGCCACGGGGCGCTCTCAAACCAGCTGTCCCAGTCGCCCGCGTAGTCCTCGAAGTCCTCGCACAGCAGCCAGGCCGGATCCGGATCGTCGCAGCCGCGCCCACCGGAAGTGGGGGCGCCGTCGGTCGGGGTCGGGTCGTCACCCGCGCCGGGCTCGGCGGCAGACGGGTCCGGGTCGGCCGCGGGCGCGGTATCCATGCCGGCCGCCGGCGCCGGGGCGTCCGTCGACGTCATCGGCGCGCGGCCATCCGCCCCATCCGCCATCTCCAGCCCGTCGGACGCACCGGAGCCCTCGCTGCTGCACGCCCACAGCAGCGCGAGCAGCACCGTCCCCGGGAGCCGTGCGCTCACCCCCCCACGCTACGGCAGCGTCGCCACTCCCCACAACCCGGCAACGATCTGTGGCCACCGGACCGCCCTATGCGCTCCACTCACCGAAACCACTGCGAAGCCGATCATCTTGCACGATCTCCGCACGCATCGGTGAGTTGTCCGGGCTAGGAGTCGCCGCCCAGCAGGGGGTCCGGGTCGTCCTCGGGTTCATCCAGGATGGGGTCGCTCAAGGAGCCGCGCAGGGACTCGGGCAGCCCCTCGTCGCAGGTCTCGGCCATGGCGAGCTCCGGGCAGTTGACCACGGCCACGGCGGTCGACTCGTCGATGCAGGCCGCGCGCGGCGACTCGGGGTGACAACGGGCACAGAAGAGCACAGTGCCGCCGCGCGCCGCCATGGCGTCGACGGAGCACAGCAGGCTGAAGTTGATGCGCGAGTCGAAGAGCGAGACCGAGGAGCCGAGCTCGGTGCCGAGGATCGAGTTGCTGATGCGGCTCTGCAGCGCGAAGCTGCGGCCGCGCAGGATCGAGTTGCGCACGGTGGTATTGCGCAGCTCCAGGGGCCCGGCGGCGCAGGCCCCCATGTCGGCATCCTCCACGACCGACTCGCCCACCAGCATCGTCTCGCAGTCGTGGAGTGTGACCCGCTCCATGCTGCCGGTGGCGAAGGTGCTCCGGCGGCTGATCAGGTCGCTGTCGCGCACGTCCGTGCCGGAGGCGATCAGCTCCTTGGCCTGCATTGTCGCCGTCTCGACAGTGGCTGTCTGCAGCGACAGCAGACCCACCTGGAAGACCGGGTCGCGCACCTCGCTGCCGCGCACCACCAGCTGAGCGTCGGAGCCGGTGCGTACCGCGGGCGCGGTCAGTGCGCTGTCCTCGATCTCCACGTCCCAGCCGATCGTCTCCGAGGTGGCGTCGATGCGCAGGCCGTCCATGCCGGCCACCGCCTGCAGCCGCAGGCTGGACTGACCCTCCACCTCGATCGCGACGTTGTTGCCGACGGGTGCCTGGATGGTGACGATCGCCGCGCCGTCGGCGATCAGCACGATGTGGGCGTCGTCGACCAGCGGCCGGGCGAGGGTGACACGCGCCTCGTTGCCGACGGTGAGCTCGAGCGTGCGACAGCGCAGGTCGAGGTCGCCGATCGCCTGCACGTCGTCGACGCGCATCACCATGCGCTCGTCGCCGCAGGGCTGCTCGCGGAAGAGGTTGCCGTCGATACCGGGCACCTCGGGCGGCACGCCGAATTGCCCGCAGTGCATCTCGTCATCCTGACAGGTGCCCGTCTCCGCGGCGTCACCCGGGTCACGCTCGCCCACCACGGGGCGGCCGATGCAGGAGGCGCACAGCAGCAGCGAAAGCGCGACCAGCACGCTCCTCATCGGGATACCTCCGCAGGGACGTGGGATTGAGCGGGATCTGCGAGGGAGGGCGCGGGCGCGGCCTGCTCCAGCGCGGGTGCGGGCTCGGCCTGGACCGGCGGTGCGGCTGCTGGCGGCGGCGCCGGTACGTGCACCGGCGCGGCAGCGGAGGGCGGCGCGGGCTGGGCAGGCGCGGGCGCGGGCTTGGCTGCCGCCTCCTTCCCGCTCGTGGGCTCGCGCTGGGGCTCGCCCTCCTCGCCACCCTTGCCGAAGCGGATCACCACGCGCCGATTGATCTGGCGCTGGCCGTCGTCGGTCTCCTCGGCCAGGCCACAGCACTCACCCTGGGAGGCCACCTCCAGGCGCGCGGCCGAGACGCCATGGGCGATCAGCCACTCGCGCACGACCTCGGCGCGGCGCTGGGCCAGATCGACGTTGTAGGCTACGTCGCCGGTCTTGTCGGCATGGCCCTCGAGGGTGACCGGATCCTTGCGTGCGTTGATCGCATCGCGCGCGTAGTAGAGCGCCGCCTCACCGCACGGGATCAGCGCCACCGAGTCGTGCTCGAAGAGGATCGGTGGGATCAGCGACGACGAGGTCGCCTCCACCAGCGGCTCGATCGCCTCCTCGATCAGCACCAGCAGCTCGGGGGTGGGCTCCGGCGCGGGGATCTCCTCCTCCGGCTCCTCGACCGGATCGGGCATGCGCCAGGCGTAGATCTGGCCCTCCTTCTGGGCGGCCGGCGGCGCGTCGGGCGCGGGGCGGTAGCCGATGCCGACGCCGAAGCTGAAGTAGCGGGCGTCCGAGGAGTACTGCGGGCCGTCGGGCTGGAAGACCTGGCCGTACTGCAGCGTCGGCCCCAGGGCCCAGGCGCGCGAGAGGTCGAAGAGCATGCCGACGCTGACGCTGAAGGTGGGCCGCACCTGACCGCCGGTGATGCCCATGTTGAGGTGGGCGGCGGGGCTCAGGCGCACGCTGTGCATCGGCGTCAGGTAGTCGAAGCGCATGCCGGCGCCGATCTCGAACAGGCCGCCGTCGCGCCCGCTGGAGCCGAAGGCGCCGCTGGCGCCGTGGCCCTCGAGCACCCACATGTCGCTGAGCGCGTGGCCGACCGCGGCCCAGGTGCGACCCGCCAGCCCGTCGTAGCCCAGGTAGCCGAGCTGGTCCTCGCTCATCATCGTGCCGGCGCCGAGCCCACCGTTGAGGCGCAGGGTGCTCTCCTGGGCCATGGCCGGTCCGGTGCCAACGAAGTTGGCGGGCAGCGCGAGCAGCAGTCCCACCAGGCCGTGCCAGGCTCGTCCCGCCCTGCGCTGTCGTCCGCTGCCCATGTCCCAAATGCCTGTCGTTTTTCGCGTGTCGGATTTACGAGTCGGCGCCCGGTCGGTGCGATCTGGCACAGAGCCAACTCCTCTGTCAGCACACTGCAAGAAGCGGGCTAGTTCGTTGTCGCTGGGCGTTCGCCCCCGCCCCAGAGCCTAGGTATCGCGAGGTGGCAGGATGGTGTCGGGGGCCGGTTGGGCGCAAGGCAGGTTCATGGATGGGTGTAAGGGCTCCGCCCCGCTTGTCGAGCCGCGGCCGACTTCCGCCCGCGCTAGCGGTAGACGATGCACAGGAGCTCGTCGCCGTCGGCGAGCACCGTGGTCGCGGCGCACAGCTCGGCCATCTCCGTCGCGTCGAGCACGCTCGGCCGCCAGATGCACGGCGTCTCGCCGTCGCCACATGGCTCGATCGGATTGTCCCCCTCGTCGCAGCTGAAGCCTGGCGCCGCCGCGACCAGCGCCGTGGCGCTGGCTGCGTCCGCCACGCACACCACGACGTCGTCGCAGAGCTCGCCCTCCGCGACCGCGCGGTCTTCCAGGTGGACGCGGGTCTTGCCCAGGTGGCAACCTGCGTCGGCGTCGCTGCCGGTCGCGCCGCTGGCCGGCGCGGTGTCGTCCATGGACGGGTCGACTTCGGGGTCCGCACGCTCGCCAGCAGCGCCTTCACTCGCACCGTCGCCGTCCATCTCCATCGGCTCGGGCAGGTTCGGGGGCTCGGTCCCCGGACCGGCGGGATCGGGCTCCGCGGTGTCGCCGCCACCCGGCTCGTCTCCCGGTGGCGCGTCATCGCCGGCGGGAGGCTCCGCGGGGGAGCCCGTCCCCCCAGCGCCTCCCAGCATCACGCCATCGTCACCCGAGCCGTCGTCCGTCTCGCACCCGCAGGCAAGCGAAACCAGGAGCAGCAGGATCACGGCACGGCACAACACGCCCGCAAACCTACACCGCCTCAACTCCGCTGTCAGGGGCGCGTCAGTTGCCTTCTTCGAACTCAGCGTCGATCACGCCATCATCCGGCTTCTTGGGAGCGCCCGCGTCGCCATCCGGCGCGGCGGCGCCTGGCGCACCGCCCGGCGCCGCGCCGGGTGCCGCGCCCTCGCCGCCGGCGGCGGCGTAGGCGGCCTGGGCGACCTCGCTCATCTCCTTCTCCAGCTTCTCGATGCCGCTGGCGATGGCGTCGTCGTCCTGCTCGTCGATCGCCTTGCGCAGGTCCGCGACCAGGGCCTTGACGGTGGTGACCTTCTCCTCGGGGAGCTTGTCCTTGGCCTCTTCGAGGGCCTTCTCGACCGAGTAGCAGAGCTGGTCGGCGCGGTTGCGGTTCTCGACCTGCTCGCGCCGGCGCTTGTCCTCTTCCTCGTGCGCTTTGCCGGCCTCGACCATCGTCTCGATCTCGGTATCCGACAGGCCGCTGCTGGCGGTGATCGTGATCTTCTGATCCTTGCCCGTGGCCTCGTCGGCCGCCGTCACGCTCAGGATGCCGTTGGCGTCGATGTCGAAGGTCACCTTGATCTTCGGCACGCCCCGCGGCGCCGGCATGATGCCCTCGAGGTGGAAGCGTCCGAGGGTGCGGTTGTCGCTGGCGTTCGCGCGCTCGCCCTGCAGCACGTGGATCTCCACCTTGCCCTGGTTGTCCTCGGCGGTGGAGAAGACCTCGTCGCGACGCGACGGGATCGTGGTGTTGCGCGGGATCAGCGTCGTCATCACGCCGCCCAGGGTCTCGACGCCCAGCGACAGGGGCGTGACGTCGAGCAGCACCATGTCCTTGACGTCGCCGCTGAGCACGCCGGCCTGCACGGCCGCGCCGATCGCAACGACCTCGTCCGGGTTCACGCCCTTGTGCGGCTCCTTGCCGAAGAACTTCTTGACCGCCTCCTGCACCAGCGGGATGCGGGTGGAACCGCCAACCAGCACGACCTCGTCGACTTCGCCCGGGCCCTTGCCCGCATCGGCCAGCGCCTTCTTGCAGGGCTCGAGGGTGCGCTCGACCAGCGCGTCGATCATCGACTCCAGCTTGGCGCGCGTGATCTTGATGTTCATGTGCTTCGGACCCGAAGCATCGGCCGTCAGGAAGGGCAGGTTGACGGTGGTCTCGAGCTTGCTGGAGAGCTCGATCTTGGCCTTCTCCGCCGCGTCCTTGAGACGCTGCATGACCATCTTGTCCTCGCGCACGTCGAGGCCCTGGTCCTTATGGAACTCCTCGGCCAGGTAATCGATGACCTCGTTGTCCACGTCGTCACCGCCGAGCTGGGTGTCGCCGTTGGTGCTGATGACCTGGACGACCGAGTCGCTGACCTCGAGGATCGAGATGTCAAAGGTGCCGCCGCCGAAGTCATAGACCGCGATCAGCTCCTCGCCCTTCTTGTCCAGACCGTAGGCCAGCGCCGCCGCGGTCGGCTCGTTGACGATGCGCTTGACCTCGAGGCCCGCGATCTTGCCGGCGTCCTTGGTGGCCTGGCGCTGGCTGTCGTTGAAGTAGGCCGGAACGGTGATCACGGCCTCGTTCACATCCTCGCCCAGGTAGGCCTCGGCGGCACGCTTGAGCTTGCGCAGCACGTGCGCGCTGACCTCGGGGGACGACAGCTCCCTGCCCTCCACCTTGAAGCCGCTGTCGCCGTTCTCGCGGCGCACGACCTCGAAGGGGACGCGACGCTTGTCATCGTCGCTCACCTCCTCGAAGCGGCGGCCGATGAAGCGCTTGGCGCTGAAGATGGTGCCCTCGGGGTTAGTAATCGCCTGACGCTTGGCGATCTGACCGACCAGCGTCTCGCCCTGGTCGTCCCAGGCCACGATCGAGGGCGTGATCCGGTCACCCTCCTCGTTGACGATGACCTTGGGCTCCTTGCCCTCCATCACCGCCACGACCGAGTTGGTGGTGCCCAGATCGATCCCGATGATCTTTCCCATCTTGCGTTCGCCTCCAGTGAGCGGCCGAGCGCGGCGCGGCCGCTAAAAAAGTCGGCCCGCAACTTAAGCAGTCCCCGATCCGAGTCAAGGGCGGGCTCAGCCGTGATCCGAACTTCCCGCGACAGGCCCCAAGCGCTTGAAATCACGAGCGCCTGCTGCCGCGCGGGAGCACTTCAGTTACGGCGAATTGTGCCGTTTTCGATACCTCTCGATCGCGGAGCCCCCGGGCTTGACCGGGCGGGCGGCCGACGGGCACAACGGCGCGGCGATGGCCGCCTCGGAGCAGAGCGCTGAGCAGACGCGCACCGCTGGGCTCGGCGTGCTGTCGATCACCTTCGCCAAGCTCTACTTCATCGTCTGCGGGTACGCAGTCCAGCTCATGCTGCCGCGCCTGCTCGGGAGCCCCGAGCAGTTCGGGCTGTACTCCTCCGCGATGAGCGTGGTGTCGATCCTGAACAACGTCCTGATCGTCGCCACCATCCAGACTGTCAGCAAGCGCGTCAGCGAGGACGAGCAGGCGGCCCCGACAACCCTGCGCCAGGCGCTCAGCCTGCAGGCCGTGATCGGCCTGATGCTGGCTGGCACCCTCTTCGTGGCAGCGCCGCTGCTGGCCGAGCGCGTGTTGCTCGATCCGCTGATGGCACCGCTCTTTCGTGTGGCCGCCGCGGTTGTCTTCTCCTACGCGATCTACGCCTCCCTGGTCGGCTCGCTCAACGGCCGCCAACTCTTCGTCCGGCAGGCCGGGCTCGACCTGACCTACACGACGCTGCGCACGCTCTGCATCCTGGGCGCGGCGGGGCTGGGCTTCGGGGCCCTCGGGGCGGTCAGCGGCTTCGCCTGCGCGGCCGGCGGCGTATTGCTGGTGGCGCTGCTGGTGGTCGGCCTCGGTCGCAGCGGCGCGGGTGCCCCGCTCAAGACCTGGCTGGTTCTGATGGCGCCGCTGTGGATCTACCAGCTCTGCCTGAACCTGACCCTGCAGGTCGACCTCACGGTGCTCAAACGCTCGGTCGCGGAGCTGTCGATCGGCTCGGGCATGGCGGCGGCGGCGGCGGCCGATGTCGCGTCACGCATGTCGGGCTTCTACCGCGCCGCGCAGACTTTCTCATTCGTGCCCTACCAGTTGATCCTCTCGGTGACCTTCGTGGTCTTTCCGATGGTCTCGCAGGCGGTCGCGATCGGTGATGGCGAAGCGACTCGCCGCTACATCCACGGCGCCATGCGGTTCTCGCTGATCGTGCTGTGCGCGATCGCTGCGCCGATCAGCGGCGCAGCGATGGGCGTCATGCGCATCGCCTACCCCGATGCCTACCTGGCGGGCTCCGAGGCGCTCACCGTGCTGTCCCTCGGCATGGTCTGCTTCGCGCTCTTCGTGATCGGGGCGACCATCCTGAGCGGCGCCGGACGCCCGAGCGTGGCAGCTGCGATCGCGGCGACTACCGTGGTGCTGGTGGTGGGCTGCAACGTGGCGTTCGTCCGCGCCGTCGGCGTGGGCGACAACACGCTGCTGGCGGCTGCCAGCGGCACGAGCGTGGGAACGGCCTTCGCCCTCGTGACCGTGGCGATGGCCGTGCGCATGCGCTTCGGCGCGTTCTTGCCGCCCCTGACGGTGGTGCGCGTGCTGGCCGCAGGGGGAGTCGGCTGGATGACGGCGCGAAACCTGCCGAGCGACACGGCGCTGGCTGCCCTGCTCGCGCTGATAGCCGGCGGGCTCGCATACCTGGCCGCGCTGGCGATCCTGCGCGAGCTCGGCCGGCCGGACCTGACGGCGATCCTCGCGATCGTACGCCGGCGCCGGGGGTGAACCGCGGTGCGGCGCCACGATGTCCTCCTCACGACTCCACCATCGCGCGCAGTCGAGCACGAGGTCGTCGACGAGGCCGAGCTGAAGCGCCGCCGCGCGCAGCACGTGCCGATCGAGACGGACACGCATCTCGGCTTCATCCGCCGCTACCGGGCACGTGAGCTCAGCGGCCCGGGGCGCCGTGCTGAGCTGACCCGGCCCGGGGGCCGATTGACGGCGCGGAGCACGGTGCTACGCCTGAGGCCATGGCGGATGCGGCGGCCGAGCAAGAGGTGGCTGCGGGCATGGCGCGACTGCTGGCCTCCGAAGGGCCGAGGGCCGGCTGGAAGGTCGCCCTGAACGTCGCGGCCGTGCAGACCCACTTCGGTCTCGAGGGCTGGCTGCTCGGCACGGTCCCGGAGGTCGGTGGGCCCGCCTCGGGCCACCGGATCGCAGTCCCGGAAGGCGGGCGGCTGAAGCTCGAGGCCGAGCTCGCCGTCCGCCTGGGCGCAGCTGGAGGGGCGGTGTCCGTCGACGCCGTTGCGCCAGCCTTCGAGCTGGTCGACTACGCCCGCCCCTCCGACTCCCTCGAGGCGATCGTCCGCCACAGCTTCTTCCACGCGGCGGCCCTGCTCGGAACGACGCGGGCCGCCTTCGAGCCACTGACGCCACCGGCTCCGCGGGTGAAACGCAATGGCGAGGTGGTGCGGGAGGCGGTCGAGGCGCTGCGAGTCGACAGCCTCGAGCCGATCCTCGAACGCGCAGCCACCCTGCTTGCGGGCCACGACGTGCGGCTCGGGGCGGGAGAATGGATCCTGTGTGGCTCCCTGATCGATCCGGTCTCCGTGCGCCCGGGCGATGTCTTCGACGTCGACTTCGGGCCCCTCGGAAGCCTCCACCTCGACGTGGATCAAGTGTGATCCGTCGATCGAAGCACTGGAATCCACAGGGCTCTTGATGGATCACAGGATGTGATCACGGATCCGCGGATCACGCACGACGCCGACGCGAAGACCCCCGCGATGTAGAGCGTCCAAACGGGCCACGGGCCGCCTCCCCACTGCAGGCACCCGAAGCATAGCTCCACGCATCGGGGCTCGCACGGCGACAGGCGCCAGCGTAGCGGCTCAGCGCGGGCGGCCGGGGATCTGGCGCATGGAGCGGTGCGGCCCCCGGCGCGGCGGCGACTTGCCCGCCGCACCGATCCAGCGTGTCGCCCAGCCGCGCAAGCCGCGATAGGGCTCGAGCAGCTCGAGCATGCGCGCGTCGTCAGCACGCGTCTCCCCGCTCAGGTTGTAGGCCACGAAGGCGGGCAAGTGGTAGTCGCCGACGATGACCGCGTCGGCCGCGCCCATGACACGCACCATCAGTGAGCCCGCGGTCCACGGACCCAGGCCGCGCACGCGCTGCAGGCGTTGCTCCGCGTCGGCCAGCGGCAGCTCGGTGCAAGCTTCCAGGGTGGCCGCGTGGAAGCCGAGCTCGCGCAGGGTCACCGCCTGCTTGCGCAGCACGCCGTGGGCGATCAGCGCACCCGGACGAAGCGTGCGCAGCTGATCGCTCGCGAGCGGCAGCATGAGCCCGTCGAAGGGCCCGGGCGCCGGCTCGGAGATGGCGCTCACCAGGTTGCGGTGGGCGCGACCGGCCTCCTTGCCGCGCACGAGCTGCTGCAGCACGAGCACGACCAACGCCTCGACGATGCGGTGCGTGCGCACCAGCCGCACGCCCGCCGCCGCGGCGCGCAGGCCGTGGATGCGCTCGCTGGCGTGGTCGGGTAGGGGTGGCGGGGGCGAGGTGAGACCCACGAGGTCGGCGGCGCGCTCGAGCACCCAGTCGGCGCCGGGGCCGAAGGCCTCGACCACGATGCGCGTGCCGTCGCGCCGTAGCTCGAAGCTCGCTGGCCCCTGTGGCGTGCGCGTGGCGCGGACCACGCGATCGGGGGCGATCACGGTCGTGGGATCGCCGAACCCCGCCGCGATCGGCACCCAACTCGCGCGCAGGTCGATCGCTCCGTTGTCCTCGAGGATCTGCCGTTCACCGGCCACCGCCACGGTCTAGCAGACCCGCGCGCCTTGCGGCCAGCCGGGGCGCCGAGGTGCGCCGCGAACACCCCGCGACCCCCATGGGACCACATCGCGAAGGAGGGCCCGACAGCGCTATGATCGCTCGACCGGGTTGGGGTCCGGTTCGTATGGGCAACGCGCTGGGCAAAGAGGAAGAGCTCGTGCTGCCGGAGCGCGTCGGCGGGCGCTACCGCATCGAGGGCGTGCTCGGCCGCGGCGGTATGGGCACGGTCTTCCGCGCCTTCGACGAGACCGACAAGCGCGAGATCGCCCTCAAGCGGCTCACAACAGGGGGCGACCGCTCCGCCAAGCACCGCGTGGAGATGTTCAGCCGTGAGTACCGCACGCTGGCGCAGCTGGCCCATCCCTCCGTCATTCGCGTGCACGAGTACGGCATCGCCGACGAGGGCCCCTACTACACGATGGAGCTGCTGGCGGGCAGCGACCTGCACGCGCTGGCACCGGTTGGGTGGCGGCAAGCCTGCGCCTACATGCGTGACGTGGCCTCCTCGCTGGCGCTGCTGCACTCGCGGCGCCTGCTGCACCGCGACGTCTCGCCGCGCAACGTGCGCTGCACCGACGACCACGCGAAGCTGATCGACTTCGGCGCGATGGTCCCGATGGGTCCCGGCCATCAGGTAGTCGGCACCCCGCCGCTCGTGCCGCCGGAGGCGCTGCACCGACACACCCTGGACGGCCGCTGCGACCTCTATGCGCTGGGCGGCACCCTCTACTGGGCCCTGACCGGTCGCCACGCCAACCCGGCGCGCACCCTGAGCGCGCAGCCCCAGCTGTGGAAGCAACGCCCCGCCCCACCCTCGAGCCTGGCGCCCGACGTCCCGGCGGCGCTCGACGCGCTGGTGCTGGAGCTGCTCGCCCAGGCGCAGGAGGCGCGGCCGCGCACCGCGGCCGAGGTGATGGAGCGACTCAGCGTGATCGCCGGGCTCGACGACGACGAGCACCTGCATGTGCCGCTCTCCTATCTGTCCGCGCCGTCGCTGCAAGGTCGCCGCGAGGAGCTCAAGGTCGTGCGCGCCGCCCTGAGCGCGACGATGGATGGAGCCAGCCGCGTGGTCTGTGTGCAGGGGGAGATGGGGGTCGGGCGCTCGCGCCTGCTGGACGCGGCGTCGGTCGAGGCCGCGCTGGAGGGCGCCGCCGTGCTGCGGCTCGACGGCACCGACGGATCGCGCGGCGACTGCGGCGTCGGTCACGCCCTGCTCGAGCGCTCCGGCGAGATCCTCCACGAGCTCCAGACCCGCGGCGGGCCGGCCCTGTCGATCGTGGACTCGACGTCCAGCGCGCTCGCCAGGGCGGGCCGGTCGCGCCTGATCTCCCGGGCCCGAGCCATGATCCGGCGCGCGAGCGCAAACGGTGCGGTGGTGCTGACCGTCGACGACGCCGAGGCGCTCGATCCCGCCTCCCAGGCGCTGCTTGCGACCCTCCCCAGCGCAGCCCGGCGGCGGTTGTTGATCCTGCTGTCGGTACGCAGCGGCACTTCGCTTGATCCGGCCCTCGACACCGCGCGAGCCCAGGCCACCACGATCGAGCTCGAGCCCCTGACCGAGGGCGACACCGAGGCGCTGCTCGGGTCGGTCTTCGGCGACGTGCCGGGAGTCCCGCTCGTGGCCCAGCGCGTCCACGCGCTGTCGGGCGGCAACCCGCGCGCCACGATGGAGCTCGCACAGCACCTGATCGACACCGGTAAGGCGCGCTACGAGCTCGGCGGCTGGGCCCTGCCTCCCCAGCTCACGCGCGACGACCTGCCCCAGGCCCTGACCGACGCGCTGGATGCTCGCCTCGCCACCCTCGAGCCCGACCACCGCGATCTGGCGGAGGTGCTTGCCTTCGCGCTCGAGTACGGGCTCGACCCGAGCGAGGTCGCGCCCCTCACCTCCCACGGCGACCGCGAGCGCCATCAGGCTGCGCTGGATGGTCTGCTGGTGGCCGGCCTGCTTCACCTGGAGAGCGGACGCTACGCCTTCGTGAGCACGGCGCACCGCGAGCGCCTGCGCAAGACGGCCGATGCGGCACGGGTCGACGCCATCCACGAGAAGCTGGCGGCGCTGCTGCAGGAGCAGGGCCAGGACGCGATCGACGTGGCGCATTGCCTGCTCATCGCCGGCAAGCTCTCCGCCGCGATCGACGCGCTGCTGGCGGAGCTGGAGGGCGGCTCACGCTGGGACACCGCGCCCGCCGGCTACGCCGAGGTCCTGCAGTGGGCGATCGAGGCCTGCAGCGCGCACGAGCGCCCCGCCCGCGAGCGCTACCAACTGCTGCGCGAGCTGGTGCACGTGGGCGAGCACCTGGGGGTGCCGCGCATGCGCGAGCACTTCGCTGAGCTCCTCGCGCAGCTGCGCGAGGACGGTGTGTTGAACGCCTACGAGGCGCTCCCCGCGGACACCGAGCCCGGCGAGCGCCTGGAGCTGGCGCTGGGCAAGGCGCAGGCACGCTACGACGCGCTGCCCGAGCGCGAGCGCGTCCTTGCGCCCGTCGACGGCATTCGCGCGCTGGCGATGACCACGCGACAGGCCGGCGCCTTCGGCGCGGCCTCGATGGATCACGAGGTGCTGTCCTCGCTGCCCGATCTGAGTCCGTTCGTTCCCCTGTCGCCCGCGATCGAGAGCACGGTGAACAACACCTTGCCGGCCTGCGAGCACCTCAACGCGGGACGCTACGAGCAGGCCTTCGACGCCTACGAGCGCACCTTCGCGCGACTGATGGAGGACGATCGGGCCGGGTTGGACGAGGACTACTGGCGCTGGGCGGTCGCCGCCCTGCGGTTCGCGATGGGCCACATCCAGGCGGGGCTGGGCATGGCGCGCGCGCTGGAGCTCGCGGACTCGCTGGAGCAGGACCCGGCGTGGGCGATCGCGGCGATGGACGTGCGGCGCGCCTACCACCTGCGTCTGGGCGAGGAGCGGGAAGCCGAGAGCTGCCGGCGGCGCATCGAGCGCATGCGACTCGACAGCGGCCGCCGCCCACCGATGGTAGACACCAGCGCGCGCCTGGAGCTCGACTGCGCCGCCCACGCAGGCGATCTGACAGGTGTGCGGCGAGCCATGGACCGCATGTCCGACCTGATCGCGATCCAGCCGGGCTACGAGGTCTACGAACACTACGGCCCCGCGGTCTACGAGCTACTGCGCGGCAACCACGAGAGCGCGCTCGCGCACTGCGAGAAGGCCCTTTCCCTGGTGGAGCCGGGCAAGCACCCGACCTGGCCCTGGGTCGTGCACACCCTACTCGAGACGCTGGCGGCGCTCGGTCGGCTCGAAGAGGCCCACGCGCGCGGCCTGGTCTTCGTCCAGCGAGCGCAGGAGATGAGCCTGGGCGTAATGGGGCACCACGCCACCATCCCAGTCGCGATCATCGAGGCGCGCCAGGGGGATCACGCGCGGGCGGTTGAGCGCATCGACAGCGCGATCGAGTATCGCGAGGAGCTGGGCAGCCGCGGGCTCGACCTGGGCTGGGCCTATGAGAACCGCGCACGCGTGGCGATCTCGATGGGCGACCAGGAGGCGTTCGTGAAGGCCGCCCAGCGCTGCGGTGAGGAATACGGCAAGGGCGCGGCGGGCTCGTCGCTCGTCGCGCGCTACGAAAAGCTGCTGGGTGAGGCGCATCAGGCGGGCATCGGCACGCCGTCGATGCAGCCGCCGCCAACGCCCGCCGGGGGCAAGACGAGCACCTGGGGAAGCACCCAGCTCTACACGGAGCTCGATGGGGACAGTCGCGAGGAGCGCTTCGAGCGGGCCCTGTCGCTGTTGATGCGGGAGAGCGGCGCCGATGCCGGTGTCCTGTACCGCGCGACCGAGGAGGGCCTGTCCGAGTGTGCACGACAGCTGGACGGGTACACGGCACCTGAGCTTGCGGAGTTCGGCGACGCGATCCTCGGCCCGGCCTCTGCCGACGACGACCCGGCCACCGCCACCGCGATCGACGAGTCCGTGGTGACCGGTCAGGGCCAGGCCCGCTGGCTACCCGCGGTGCTCGGCCACTACAGCTCGCGCGGCTTCGAGCGCTCGGGTGTGGTGCTGCTTCACTTCGCAGGAACGCCAGAGGCCCTCTCGCTCGAGCTCGTGGAGCTGATCGGCCGCGCCCTGCACACCTCCGACGGCACCATCACGCACTAGCGACGACCCATCCCGGCGCACCGAGCCCCGCTTCCACAACGGGTGGTCGGGTGGGGGGGGCGGGCGGGGCTCGGGATGGACAACTAGAGAGATTTCTCGAAGAGCCGATAAGTCTTGTAGGGCTTGCAGCCCATCGCCCTGATCATCACGTTGACCGG
>JAPPOT010000082.1:9014-17131 GCA_028817855.1 Myxococcales bacterium | reverse complement strand
TTACGTCCTCGAAGAAATCCTCGACGTACTTCCAGTACGCCTCCGGTTTCTTCTGTGGGCGCGCTCGCTCCTGGGCGAACCTCGACCCATTCACGCGCCTGGCCTCTCCTATTCGAGCTGACATGCGCCTTGACAGATACTTAACCTTGGTTAAGTATCCGCGGAATGAGCAATCTCGACGTTCTGGTTCTTCCTGGGGATGGCATCGGCCCGGAGGTCACGACCGAGGCGATCTCGGTCCTGAAGCGCGCCTGCGAGAAGGGTGGCATTGCCCTGTCTCTGGAGGAGGCGGACTTCGGGGGCGCCAGCATCGACGCCCACGGCGCGCCGATCACGCAGGCGACGCTGGACCGGGCGCGCCTGGCCGACGGCGTGCTGCTGGGCGCCTGCGGCGGGCCCAAGTGGGACGACTTGCCGACCGACAAGCGCCCGGAGAAGGGCCTGCTTGCGCTGCGCGAGCACATGGAGGTCTTCGCCAACCTGCGCCCCGCCAAGCTCTTCGCGCCCCTGGCCGAGTCGAGCCCGCTCAAGGCGGAGCGCGCGGCCGGCTTCGACTTCATCGTGGTGCGCGAGCTGGTGGGCGGCATCTACTTCGGCAAGCCCCGGTTCATCGAGGGTGAGGGCGCCGCGCGCAAGGGCGTCAACACGCTGGTCTACGACGAGAGCGAGATCCTGCGCATCGGCCGAGTCGCCTTCGAGACCGCGCGCAAGCGCCGCAAGAAGCTGCTGAGCGTGGACAAGGCCAACGTGCTCGAGGTGATGGGCCTGTGGCGCGAGGTGATGACCGAGCTGGGCAAGGAGTACAGCGACGTCGAGCTCGACCACATGTACGTCGACAATGCCGCGATGCAGCTGATCCTGCGGCCCACGGACTTCGACGTGCTGGTCACCGGCAACATGTTCGGCGACATCCTGAGCGACCTGGCCGCGGCTGCGACCGGCTCGATCGGCTTGCTCCCGTCGGCTGCGCTCGGCGAGAAGTGTGCGCTCTACGAGCCGGTGCACGGCTCGGCCCCCGACATCGCCGGCCAGGCCAAGGCCAACCCGCTGGCGGCCATTATGAGCATCGCCATGCTGCTCGAGCACACCGCCAAGCGCAGCGATCTCTCCGGCGCCATCTACGGAGCGGTCGAAGACGTGCTCGCCGACGGGCTGCGCACGGGCGACCTCGCGAAACAGGGTGACAAGGTGCTGTCGACCGGCGAGATGGGCGCAGCCGTGCTGGCCAAGGTCGAAGCCCGACTCGGCTAGCGTCGCCTCAGCCGCTGAGCGCTGACCACAGGCCGATGCCGTCGGCCAGCAGCGCGCGGACGGTGCCAACACGGAGCTCGTCGCCGGAGGCGAGATCGACCCGGCCCTCGATGCGGCTGCCGTTGACGAAGGTGCCGTTCTTGCTGCCCCGGTCCTCGAGTCCGGCTCCCAGGCTCTCCAGGTACTCGTCGCGCTCCAGGCTTCGCACGTGCTCCACGAAGCTGGCGGGGTGCCAGGCCTGGTGATCGCCTTCGCTCACCGGGGCCAATTGTCGCAGCGGCGGGCGTCGGGAAGAAGCCCCAGGGACGCGATCGTCAGAAGACGCGGAAGCCGCCGTCGATCAGGAAGCTGTCGCCCGTGTGGTAGGCGCTGGCGTCGCTCATCAGGTAGACCGCGATGCCGCCGAAGTCGGCGGGTGTGCCCCAACGTCGCATCGGGATGCGAGGCATGATGGCGTCGACGAACTTCGGCCACTTGTAGGACGGCGCGGTCATGGCGGTCTCGATGTGCCCCGGCAGGATGCTGTTGGCCGTCACGCCGTGGCGCGCGTACTCCACTGCCAGCGCCTGCATGATCGACACCACCGCGCCCTTGCTGCCAGCGTAGTGCTCGGCCTGGGCCATGCCCATGATCGCGCCGAGCGACGAGATGCCGACGAGGCGCCCGCCCGGGTCGTGGGCCTTCGAGCGTTCCACCATGTGGGCAGCCGCAGCGCGCAGGGTGTGGAAGAGCCCGTCCAGGTTGACGTCGAGCACGCGGCGCCACTCCTCCTTGCTCATCTCGTGGAAGCGTGCGCGTCCGCCGACTCCGGCGTTGGCGAAGCACGCGTCGACGCGCCCGAGGCGCTCGAGCGTCTCGGCGAATGCGCTGGCCACCGCCGCCTCGTCGCTGACGTCGACCATCAGCGCCTCGGCCTTGCCGCCGTGCTCGCGCAGCTGGGCGACCGCCGCCGCGTTCTTGTCCGCATTCGTGCCCCAGATGCACACGGAGGCGCCCGCCTTCGCGACCGCCTCCGCCATGCCCAGGCCGATGCCCCCGTTGCCGCCGGTGACGAGCGCCACCTTGCCGGTCAGATCGAACATCCGCTCGGTGTAGGGCTTCACCCGAAGGTCATCAAGCCCTGGTCGAGGACAACCTCACCGCTCGGGTTCACGGTCTGGAAGAGACACTGCGTGCCGTCGACCCACATCTTCACCGTCAGCGCCTCGCCCGGGAAGACCGGCTTGGAGAAGCGTCCCTCCATCGACTTGAAGCGGGCCGGATCCGACTCGCACAGGGTGTGGAGCAGGGCGCGACCCGTGAAGCCGTAGGTGCACAGGCCGTGGAGGATCGGCTTCGGGAAGCGCGCCATCTTGGCGAATTCCGGATCCGAGTGCAGCGGGTTGCGGTCGCCGCTGAGGCGATAGAGCAGCGCCTGATCGACCGAGGTCTGGTAGGTCACCTCGTGGTCGGGCGCGCGCCCGGGGGGTTCGTTCTTCGGTCCCGACGGACCGCGATCGCCGCCGAAGCCGCCAGCGCCGCGGATGAACATGGACGAGCGGGTCTTGAAGAGCAGGGCGTCGCTCTCCGCGTCACGCGACTCGGTCTCGGTCACGATCACGGCACCCTTGCCCTTGTCGTAGATGGCCGCGATCTTGCCGACCGCCTTGAGCGTGCCCGAGACCGGAATCGGCCCGGCCAGCTCGACCGCCTGCTCGCCGTGCACGAGCATGGCGGGGTTGAAGCGCCCGATGTTGCCCATCGGGATCGCGCCGCGGGCGCCCAGCACAACCGGCATGGTCGGCAGCACCTTCTGGTTCTTCTCGGTCGAGAACTCCAGCTCTTCGATGCCGGAGCCCACGCCCAGGGCGTAGAGCAGGCAGTCCTTCGAGGACCAGCTGCGCTCGGCCGGTCCACCCGTCGTTCCCACGGCCTCTGGATTGATCGCCATCACGTACCTCCGTCGCGGCGGCACCCCCGTACAGATCGGCCGACGCGAGACGCCGACCCTAGTCGCAGCCTTGAATTGAATTCAAGGCTGTTGGAGCCCGCCCGGGCGGACCCCTGTGGTAAAGAGGACACCGTGGGCGGCAACGAAAGTCGCCCCCAATTCGTCGGGTGTAGTTGAGTCGGTCGCACCGTCCCGGGGCTCGTGGTGGGTGGGCGCGCGAAGTTCGGCCTCCTGGAAGGAAAATTCATGCGTAATTTCAGTGTGGTAGGCCTCATCCTGCTGGTGGCCGGCTGCGGCGTAAGCTCCGGCCTCTCCGAGGAGCCCCAGACCAACATCGCGCCCGACGGCGACTCCCCGGCCGGTGCGGATGGCAGCGACGTCGGGATGGGCCCGGGCGCCACCGGCGCGCCCGGCTCGGGCGATGGCGACGGCGATGGCAGCGACAGCGCCGCCGATCAGCGGCCGTGCGGCGACGGGGGCGACTGCGACCCTGAGAATCTCGGCGGCGAGACCTGCATGTCCCTGGGGGCGAGTGGCGGCCAGCTGGCCTGCGATCCGGTGACCTGCACCTTCGACATGTCGATGTGCACCGGCATGGACGATCAAGGCAGCGGCGGCACCGGTGGTGGCTTCCCGGGCGGCGGTGCCTTCCCCGGCGGCGACACGGGCGGTGGCCAGTCGATGTTCGGCGGCGGCGATGGCGACGGCGACATGCCCATGTTCGGCGGCGACAGCGGCGGGGGCTTCCCGGGTGGCGGTTTCCCCGGTGGCGATGGCGACGGTGACGGCGACGGCGACAGCGGCGATGGTGACGGCGACAGCGGCGACGGGGATGCCGGTGACGGCGACGCGGGTGACGGCGACGCGTAGCGCCCAGCGACTATCGAACCTGCCCATGGCCGCAGTGGCGGCATGGACGGGCGTTGCGGGGCAGGGGCAAGGGCACGTTGACGCTCTGGCGGCTCGTGCCCTGTGGTATGCAGGGCCATGGCGAGCGCCGGAGGGTCGCGACGCGGTGCCCACGATGCCATCACGGTGGCGCTGCTGCTGTCGGCGCTGAGCCTGGCGCTGCCAAGGATCACTGCCGGACCCATCGCGCCGGTCGACGTGGTTCTGGATCTGGTTGGCTGGGCGCTCGTGCTCGGCGCGCTCTGGCTCGTGCGCCTGCGCCGCAGCGCCGCGCTGCAGCGTTGGGCGTCGACCGTGCTCGCGGCGGGCTTCGCCGCACTGCTGAGCGGCATGACGCTCGCGACGCGCCACGTGGACGGCTTCTGGGTCGCAGCCCTCGCCGTGGGGGTCCTGACAGCGATCTCCGCGCTGCGTGCGCCCGGCGGCGGCCGGGTCCTGGCTGCGCACATCTGCCTCGACGTGTTGGTGGCGGTGGGCGTGTGCTGGGCGCTGATCGCGGGGGAGCTGCCCTGGACCATGCTCGCTGCCCTGCTCGCCTTCTGTGCGCTCGCGTGCGCGCTGAGCGGTCCGCGACTGCGCTGGACGCTCCCTCCGCTGGCCGCCTTGTTCGCGCTTGCACCGGGCACCCTCCCGCAGCCTGCGGTGTGGGCGGAGGATCGCGCGCCCGCGCTTGGGCCCGACATCGTGCTGGTGGTGGCCGACACCTTGCGCCACGACAGCTCGATGGGCATGCCGAGCGTGCGGAAGCTGGCGTCCGGCGGCGGCGACTGGGGTGCGGCCCAGTCCAGCTCGAGCTGGACGTTGCCGGCGATGGCCTCGGTCATGACCGGCACCGACGTGGCCGCCCATGGCGCGCGCACCCTTCCGGGCGGGCGCACTCGCATCCGCGATGACGTGCCCACGCTCGCCGAGCAACTCGCGGCGGCTGGCTATGACACCGCGGCGGTGCTCGCGCGCAACCCGAACGTGGCGGCGAGCTTCGGGCTCGCGCGCGGCTTCGATCACTTCGACTTCGATGGAAGGCGCGGGCTGCGCTTCCAGGTGCCGCTCAGTCGCGGCGGCGCGGCGCGGCCACTGGTCCCGCAGCTGCTCTTCGCATCGCTGCTGGCCGTCGAGTCGCTTCCCGCGCAGCGCATGCTGCGGTCGGCCGAGCGCATGGGTGATGCTGCAGTGGTGCGGCGCGTGGTCGAGCTCCTGCGCGCCCGCCGAGACCGTCCGCTCTTTCTGTGGGCGCACTTCATGGGCATGCACGCGCCGCACCGCAATGCGATCGAGCTCGAGGGTGTCGCGCCCGAGCGCATGCTGGAGCTGTCGAACCAGGGCGTGGGCAAGCTGCGCTACACGCGCAGCCAGTACTGGCAGAGCACCGACGGACAGGCATTGCTCAAGCGCAGCTACGACAACGAAGCGCATCACCTCGACGCGCAGGTGCAGGCGCTGCTCGAAGCCCTAGGACCGCCGCCCGCCCGCGGTCGGCTCCTGATCTTCACCTCGGATCATGGCGAGGAGCTCTTCGACCACGGGGGCTACGAGCACGGCCACAGCTACTACCAGGAGGTCGTGGGCGTGCCGCTGGTCTTCGCCGGTGACGGCGCTCCGGCGCGCGGGCGCGGGGACGGCGCCGCATCGTTGATCGACATCGCACCCACGGTGCTGGCTTTCGCGGGCGTTGCCGTGCCGCCGTCCATGTCGGGTCTGGATCTGGCGCGGGCCACGCCCGAGCAGCTCGAGACGCGCAGGCTGGTAATGCGCAACCTTCACTTCATGCATGAAGTCTCTGCCGAGCGTCGCGGCAAGACATGCGCGGTGCGCAACGGTGTGCTCAAGGCGATTCATCTGGAACGCCCCGAGCTCTACGATCTGGCGCGCGATCCCGCAGAGCTACACGACCTGTCGCGTGCGGAGTCATCGAGTCTCGCGACGCTGCTCGGTGTGTGCGCGGGTGCACCGCGCGGGGGCGAGCCTGCGGTCGTGCAGGAAGCCGATCTCGAAGCGCTACGCGCGCTCGGCTACGTGCAGTAGCGAGCACCGGCTCCTTTCTCGAACGAACATGCAACGCACGGCGCTTGCGTTGCGTCGGCATGGGTATGGGTAAGGGTCCGTTGGGCGAAGAACCAGAAGGGACCGAAGTGGCCGCCGACGCGCTCGAAGATGACGAGTTGGCGGCCACTTTCTTCAGCACCGTCCCGCCAGCACCCGACGCGCCCGTCGAGGGTTGGCAGCCGAGTCCGATGGAGCCGCTGCAGCGGCGCGCGATGTTCGCGACGATCGGCATGGTCGGTCTGTGTTGCGCCAGCCTGCTCGCCTTCACCGCCTTGGCCGACGTCGCGATCGTGCAGCCGGTCGTGGTCGGCGATGCGCGAATGACGCCGGTCGGCGAGCTTCACTTCGGCGAAGCGCTGGTGGCGGCGAGGGCTGCGGCCACGCACGCTGCGGTCCAGCCGGCGCCACCGCCTCCGCCGAGCGTCCAAACGGCGTCCGTGAGCGCAACGCAGCCGGAGCCCGTGGAGGCCGCGGCTGCGCTCGAGCCAGGCGCGTCGGTTGCGCCGATCGCACCGGACGAGTCCGCGGCGCCGGTCGAGCCCGCGGCAGCTGCGCCTGCTCCGGCGCCCGAACCCAGAGAAGCATCCGCGCCGGCGGCGCTCGCCATTCACAGCTCCCATGGGCGGGTGCTGCCGGCGCGGAAGGCAGTTGAGAGCGACGAAGCCAAGCGCGCGCCCGCGCGCACGAGCACGAAGGCACGGCCGCGCTCGCGCGCGAAGCCGGCTGCGCCTGGCGACTCGGAAGCGGTCGCGCTTCGCAAGCGGGCCTACCGCGCGCTCAACCGCGGCGACGCGCAGCGCGCGCAGGGGCTCGCGCAGCGCGCGCTGATGCTAGACCCCAGCGATCCGGGCACGTACATCGTGCTCGGCGGCGCGCGCGACGCCCTCGGCGATCGAGAAGGCGCCCGCTCCGCCTTCCGTCAGTGCGTCGCTCGGGCGACGGGACCGCTGGTCTCGGGCTGCCGCAACCTGGCCCGCTGACCCGGGGGCGTTTCCACACGCCTGGCGCTCACATAGGATGGTGCGCGGATGACAGTGTTCGAGGCACGTCCGCGCCTGCTGCAGGCTTTCCGCATGGGGGAGAGACCCGCCCTGCGTACGGTCTACCTGCACTATGTCGACGATGTCTTCGCGCTTGCCCGCCACGGCTTTCTGCTGAGCGGCACGCCACCGCGGCGCATCCCGGGCGAATCCGATGGTGAGCGCGTCCGCGACACCGTGCAGCAGGTCTTCGTGCGAGCGTTCGCGCGGCGCGCGCGCATGGCCTTCGATGGCGTGCGACGCTACCGGCCCTACCTGTTGACGATCGCCAAGAACCTGTGTGTCGATCTCGCGCGCCGGGCGGGTCGCGAGTTGCCGGCGTCGGAGCCGGCCCACGCGGGCGGCACCACGCTCGACCAGCTCATCGAACGCGACGCAGCCGTGCCGTGCCCGGAGGATGACATGCACTTCCGCACGCTCGCAGAAGCCACGCGCGCGTACCTGTCCGAGCAGACGCGCGAGCTCAAGAACTTCGTCGAGCTACGCTTCGAGCAGGAGCTCTCCCAGTACGAGGTGATGGAGGCAATGGGAGTCACGCGCCGGCGCGTGCGCACGCTGGAAGCCACGACCTTGCAGGGGCTGCGCCGATACCTGAGCCGCCGCGGGCTGCTGCGCGACGAGGAGGGGGTGCGCGGTGGATGATGCCGAGCTGGCGCGCTTGCTGTCCGGTCGAGACCGCCCCTCCGTGCTCGAGAAGGAACAGATGCTCGAGCACATCGAGCAGGAGGTCGAGCGCGAGCAGGCGGCGTCGCGACCGCGCGTCGCGCTGCGCATGGCGGCGTGGGGCGCGCCCCTGGCCGCGGCTGCGGCGCTCGCCCTCTGGTGGTTCGCACCTGCACGCGAACCCGAGCTCGCGGCGCGCGGTGCGGCCCACGCGCCGCAGGTCGCCGCGCCCGTGGCCGCGAGCCTCAGCGTGCGCTGCCTGCGCTCGGGCGCGCCGGCAC
>JAPPOT010000082.1:0-9004 GCA_028817855.1 Myxococcales bacterium | reverse complement strand
CCGCAGGTCGCCGCGCCCGAGCGCAGGCAGCGCACGCTGAGGCTCGCGGCCACGGGCGCGCCGGCACCGTGCCGTCGCGGTGGGGCGCTGGGCTTCGTGCTCGCCGGGGTGGGGGAGCGGCGACACTTCGCGGCGCTGTCGGTGCGCGCCGATGGGACCGTGCTGTGGTACCTTCCTGCGCCGTCCGAGCGCAGCCTCGAGCTGTCGCCGGGAGCGGGTGAGCAAGCGGTGGAGCGCCTGATCGAGCTCGGCGACGAGCACGTCGAGGGCCACTACGCGGTCTACGGTGTGCTCTCGGACGGGCCGCTGACGCGCGCCCAGGTGCGGGCGGCGCTGGGACCGGCGCGGGAGGGCGACGGCAGCGTCACGGTGCTGCGAACGACGCTTCAGGTCCTCGCAGACGAGGCCGCTCCATGAGCATTGCGGCCCCGCTTCGGCTCGTGGCCAGTGTCCTGGTCCTGGTGCTCGTCTCGGCAAGCCCGGCCCTGGCGGCCGATGTGCACTACGCGATCGTGATCGGCAACAATGCGCCGCCCGCGGGCGAGCCGCTCGCGGCGCTGCGCTTCGCGGACGACGATGCTGCGCGCTACTACGGTGTGCTCGCGCGGCTCAGCGAGAGCGTCGTCCTGCTGACGGTGCTCGATGCCGACAGCCAGAAGCGCTACCCGACCTATGCGGGCCTGGCGCAGCGGCCCACGCTCAAGAACCTGCGCGTCGCCCTCGAACGCCTGCGACCGTCGATGGAGCGGGACCTCGCGCGCGGCGATCGACCGGTCCTCTACTTGACGTTCAGTGGACACGGCACGCTCGACGCCCGGGGGCGCGGTCAGCTCAGCCTGCTGGACGAGCCGCTCACGCAGGCGGTCCTCTACGACGAGCTCCTGGCTTCGATTCCGGACGTGTGGACGCACCTGATCGTGGACGCCTGTCACGCGGGCGCGGTCGTGGGCGTGCGCGGGGGTGAGAGCGGTGAGCTGGACACCGCGCAGCGCGAGGGCAGCGCCGAGGAGGTCGCCTCGTTGCTGCAGCAGGCGCCGCTCGCGCGCTTTCCCCACGTCGGCGCGTTGATCGCAACCGCTCGCGGGCAGGAGGCCCACGAGTGGCAGGAGGTCGAGAGCGGGGTCTTCACGCACGAGGTGATCTCGGCGTTGGTCGGTGCGGCGGACGTGAATGCCGACGGTCGAGTCCAGTACACCGAGGTGGAGGCCTTCGCCGCCGCCGCCAATCGCACCCTGCCCGATCCGCGCGCCGTCGCCCACATCAAGGTGCGCCTGCCGGTGGCCGACGGCCGGGCGGTGCTGCTTCCGGTCGCCGCGTTGCGCGACAGCGTGCGTCTGCATGCACCGCGTGCCGGCACGCTCGGCCGCTTTCACGTCGAGCTCGGCAGCGGCCTGCGCTACGCGGAGGGGCATCTGAGCGCGGACGCGCCCCTGAGCCTCTGGTTGCCCGCCGGCGCGGGACCGGCCTTCCTGCGCACCGCGTCGCAGGAAGCGGCGATCGCGCTGAGCGGGCCCCCGGTGGCGCTGTCGGAGCTGCGCTTCGGGCCGCGCCGGCAGAGCGCGCGCGGCAGTCTCGACAGCGCCTACAGTCGGCATCTGTTCGAGTCGCCCTACGGTCCCGACTACTATCGAGGTTTCGTCGATCGCTACGGCCTGACGCCAGCGCCGCAGGCAGACGCCGCGGGCGCGCGTGAGCCCGAACGCTCCGCGGTGCTGGCGACCGGCCTGTGGGTGCTGTCAGGCGCGGCGCTGGTGACGTCAGGCGTGACCGGCGTGCTGGCGTTCGAGCGCAAGGCCGAGCTCGACGACACCGCGCTCGAGCGGCGCGCCCACGAGCTCGATGGCGAGTACCGCACGCTCGGCACCGTGAGCCTGGTCTCGCTCGGCGTCGCTGCGGCCTCACTTGGCGGCGGGCTCTACCTGTGGCTCTCCGCGGATCCGGGGCCGTCAGAAGAACACGTTCAATTTCGAGTACATGGATCGTTCTAGCCGCAAAAAGCGGCCGGGTTCCGAAGAAAAAGCGGCCCAAGCGGGCGCGTCCGCGTAGATCCAGGGGCAGGCGCGAGGACCTGCTTTGCTTGGAGGGACGAACCGATGCATCGACCGACCGCCTACTCGCTCGTGCTCACCGCCACACTGCTGTCGGCATGCTCAGGCCTGGATCTGGAGGGCAAGGACGCATGCCTGGATGACGGCGACTGCCGCGACGGCCGGGTCTGCTTCGAGGCGCGCTGCGTCGGGCTCGACGAGATCCCGGACGGTGGGCTGATCCCGGACGGCGGCGTGGGCTCGGATGCGGGTGCTGTGGACGGGTCGGGGCCCGCCGCGCTGCCGGGAGCGGTCAGCCTCGATTGCGGGACGGTGGACCGCGACAGCGACCAGCTTCCTGATTGCTATGAGGAGTCGATCGGCACCTCTCCGGTGGACCCGGACACCGATGGCGACGGGCTCGAGGACTACCGCGAGATCGTGAGCCTGGCCTTCGATCCGGGCCGCAACAACTACCTCTTCAACCCGTTGATCGCGGACGTGCCCGAGCTGGAGGTCGAGCTCGAGAGCCTGCCAGTATTGACCTTCGAGGGAACGGTGACGACCAGCAGCGAGGAGGAGCGCTCGCAGGAGAGCCTGATGCGCGTCGTGACGCGGCGTTCCGACCGGAACTCAGTGGTGGTCGAGCAGAACCACGAGGTTGGTGTCGGCGTGACGGCCAGTCGGCTGCGCGGCGTGCTGGGCAGCGCCAGCTATGGCTTCTCGCACAACACCACGCGCGAGAACACCGTCACCTGGTCGCGCGAGCAGACCCGGGAGAACCGCGAGACCTATCGCCGGCTCGACAGCGAGTCGACCAGCCTGACCGGCGCGCGTCTGACCGCCAGCGTGTCGGTGCGCAACGCCGCCAACCTGGCCTTTAGCCTCAGCGATCTGAGCATCACTGCGGAGTACACGGACCTCGAGCACCCCGAGCTCTTTCAGCCTCTGGCTAACCTCACGCTCGACGGAGACGATCCGCTCGAGGTGGACCTGGGGCCCGGTAGCGGGACGCAGAGCCCGCTGGTCTTCTCGGTCGAGATCGGCCTCGGTCAGGTACAGGCGATCCTGGAGCGCTCGAGCGCGATCACGCTGCGGCCCGCCAGCTGGCGCCTGACCGACGAAAGCGACCGTGCGTTCGCCTTCGATCAAACCGCGATCGCCGCCAAGGACGCCGCGGTCGTGGTCGACTACGGGCCGCGGCTGCAGGCCGAGTCCGAGAGCTATCGCAGCCGCTCCTTCTTCGTCGCAACCAGCGCGGACTTCGAGAACAAGCGGGTGGATGCGCGCACGGCGCTCGAGGGGATCCTCGGCCTGGAGCTGGAGATGGGCCGAAGCGCGTGGGACAGCGATGGTGACGGCGCCACCGACGCCATGACCGAGGAGGGGCTGGTGGCGGTCAACGGCGCGCGCATCGATCCGGTGATCCAGGGTTACTGGATGGTGCGGCTGGATGTGGATGACGGAAACGAGACCGTTTCACGCATCCTCGACATGCGTACGGAGAGCTACGCGCTCGAGGACATCGAGTTGCGCGGCAGCGACGTGCTGCACCTGGTCTACGTCGAGGATGCCGACTACGACGGTGTCGGCGCGCGCGAGGAGGCGCTCTACGCGACCCGCGACGACGACACCGACAGCGACGACGACGGCATCTCCGATTTCGAGGAGATCACCGAGGGCTGGATGGTGACGGTGGTGTCCCAGGAGCCGTACCTGGTCTACGCCAACCCCGCCGAGTCGGACGTGGACGGCGACGGCTGGGACGACCCGCAGGAGCGCATGCGCGGGACCGACCCGAACAAGGCCGACACCGACGGTGACGGCGATCTCGACAGCGAGGATTTCGATCCGCTCGATCCCGAGGCGCGGATCAGCCAGGGGCTGGTGGCGGAGTACCTCTTCGACTTCGAGAGCGACGTGGTGGGCTGCCAGTACCTGTGCATGGAAGGTGGGGAAGAGGTGCTGTGCAGCGCCGAGTTCCGCTGCGGTCCCGGGCCTTGCCGGGGTGAGGTGTGCGACCACGCTGACAGCAGTGGCAGCGAGCTTCACATGGGTTTCACCGGTACCGTCCACACGACAGGGTTCGAGCACGACCGCTTCGGTGAGGAGGATCGGGCACTGGAGCTGGTGCCGGAGGACGGGCCGGACCCGCGCTTCATCACGCTTCCTCCGCTTCCGATCCGCGGTACCTACAGTCTCGCCGTCTGGGTGCGCCACTGCGAGGTGGGCTGCACCTCGACCGCGGTCTACTTTGCGCTCGAGTCCACCGGGTTGTTGCTCTTCGGTGAGGACTTCAACAGCGGTGGTCTGCGCTTCGATGCTCCGCTGGTCGGGCAGAGCCTGGTGAGCGAGGACGGCTGGGAGCGCCGCGACGCGCAGTGGCATCTCTACGTCGGCAGCTTCGACTGCGACGGCGACGCGCTCACCATGCGGCTCTTCCGCGACGGCGTGGAGGTGGGGGAGCTGACGGAGGTCGTCGAGGGTGAGTGCGGTTTCGCGAGCGATCCCGTGCTGACCCTGCAGGGTGGCGGCGCCCGCCTCGACGACCTGCGGGTCTACGACCGCGCGCTGGACGAGAACGATGCGGCCGTGCTCTACCGGCAGCGGGGCTTCGCGCCGTAGCCTTGGTGGCGTGCGAGGTCCAGGGCGTGCGCGCTCAGTCGAGCTCGCTCGCCCACGCCTTGCCAGCCTCCAGGCCGACCTCGAAGGCCGGGATGGCGGCGGCCGGGTCCATCAGGTTGTTGCCGAGCTTGGTGGCGTCCGCCTCGCTCGGCGTCTTGAACGAGACCCGGCTGCCGGCCTGCTCGAGGGCCTCGATCTCGGCGTCCACGGCGCGCTGGGCATGGCGCCCGATCGAGCGCGCGTTGTGTGCGTTGGACGGCATCGCGATCCACACCTGCTCGGGCCGGTCCTCCAGCAGGACATCGGCGTTGGTGGAGCTGTGGACCTGGCCGTCCATGTGCAGGCCGCCGTCGATCGTGACCGATGGAAACAGCCCCGGCACCGCGGCCGTCGCGGCCAGGGCGCGCCCGAGCGCGATGCCGCTGTCGCGATGGAAGACGTGGCGCAGACCGGTGCCCGTGTGGACCGTGCAGATGCGAAGCTGCGTGGACGGCCAGTCGCCCACGCGCGAGCTGGCGGCCATGCGCTCGACGTAGACGTCCTCGCCGCCGCGGTTCTGGGCCGCGGCGATCTCTCCGATCTTCTGCGCGAGCTCGGGGGTCGTGCGCTCGATCGCGCGCCAGATCGTGAAGACCGCGCCCATCGCCTGCGGATCGATCTTGCTGAAGTCGAGTGTCGCCGCCGCCGCCTTCTGCGCTTCCTGCATGCCCTCTTCGCCCTCCGCGGTGGGCTTGCGTGGATCGCGGAGCAGGCCACTGAGCAGTTGGGCGCCGACGATGCCCCCGGCCGAGGTGCCGACGATCACGTCGACCTCGTCCCGGAGCGAGCGCCCGGCATCGGCCAGACCCAACATCAATCCCGTCTCCCAGGCGACGCCGACCACGCCGCCACCACCCAGCACGAGTGCACGCTTCATGCGGCCTTACCTAGGACGGCAAGCCCCCGAGGACAAGCGCTCGGGGGAAGAATGCACAGCGATACCGCACCGAATCTGAGGAGCAGCACCCGCTGCCCGCCACTCGACGATTCCCTAACCCAAGCGCTCAATAATTGTGCAGTTGGCGGTGCCGCCGCCTTCGCAGATCGCGAGCAGGCCCCAGCGGCCGTCGATACGCTCCAGCTCGTGCAGCAGGGTGGTCATCAGCTTGGCGCCCGTCGCGCCCAGCGGGTGGCCGAGGGCCATGGCGCCGCCGTTGACGTTGAGCTTGTCCTTATCGGCGCCGATCACCTTCGCCCACGACAGCGGCACCGGTGCGAAGGCCTCGTTGACCTCGTAGGCATCGAAGTCCTCGATCTTCATTCCCGCCCGCGCGAGCGCCTTCTGGGTCGCCGGGATCGGGCCCTCGAGCATGATCACCGGGTCGTCGCCCACCACCGTCAGCGTGTGAAAGCGGGCGCGCGGGGTGAGCCCGTTGTCCTTCAGGCCCTTCTCGTTGGCGATCAACACCGCTGCGGCGCCGTCGCAGATCTGGCTGCTGCTGGCGGCGGTCAGCAGCCCGCCCTCCTCGAGTGGGTCGAGGCCCTTCATCTTCTCGAGGTTGGCGTCGGGGCGGATGCCCTCGTCGACCGTGTGCTCGGCCTCGGTGCCGTCCTCGAGCGTGACGGAGACCGGCACGATCTCGCGATCGAAGCGACCCTCCTCGACGGCGCGTGAGGCCTTCACGTGGCTTGCGTGGGCGAACTCGTCGAGCTCGTCGCGGGTCAGCTCGTGCTTCTTGGCGAGCATTTCCGCGCCGGTGAACTGGCTGAACTGCACGCCGGGATAGCGCGCGGTCACGGCGGTACCGTTCCAGGGTTGGCCGTGCCCGTTCTTGAGGCCGTCGATGATGTTCGAGCCGATAGGCACGCGCGTCATGCTCTCGACGCCGCCGGCCACGACCACGTCCTGGGTGCCGCTCATGACCGCCTGCACCGCGAAGTGGATCGCCTGCTGGCCCGAGCCGCACTGGCGATCGACGGTGGTTCCCGGGACGCTCTCCGGATAGCTCGAGGCCAACACGCAGGTGCGGCCGATGTTGCCCGCCTGCTCGCCGTTCTGGCTCACGCAGCCGAAGATCACGTCGTCGATCGCCGCCGGGTCGATGCCGGTGCGCGCAGACAGCGCGTCGAGCGGCTTGGCTCCCAGGTCCGAGGGGTGCAGCCCGCTGAGTCGACCCTTCTTCCGACCGCCCGCCGTGCGGACGGCACCCGCGATGTACGCCTGCGCCATGATGTATTCCTCCCTTGCTCTCGAGCCGGCCACACAACCCGTGCCCGGGGCTGTTGGCTGCGCACCCTAGTGTAGGCGCTTAAAACAGTCAAGGCTGACCGTTTTTGTGGCTCCGCTGGGGAGGCGATGTACGTGCCTGTACGACCTAGTTTGGCGACTCCTGCGTGAACTTGTCGATCGGGTGAGCGCGCTCTCTTTCCACCCGCCAGGTCGCGGCCTTAGGTTGATCGCTCGGGACATCGGGGGAGGGATGTTGCGAAGGACGATGAAGGGCACAGCAGGCGGTGGAGCGGCGGACAGCGGACGCGTGCTGCTCGTCCACGACGACGAGCGCCACCGTCGCACCATGGTCGCTGCGATCTCCGGCCTCGGCTTCGAGGTGGTCGAGGCGTCGACGCCGGTCGAGGCGATCTGGGAGCTCGAAAACGGCCCGATGGACTTCCAGGCCGCCCTCGTGGCGCGCGAGCTGGGCCCCAGCGACGGCCGCGACATCGTGCGCTTCATCTCCCTGCGCTACCCCGGTGTCACCAAGGTCCTCTTCGGCACCGACGATCCCACCGAGATCGACCCACGCCACGTCGACGCCGTGCTCGGCTCGATGGAGCACCCCGACCTCAAGCGACTGCTCGAGCGTGAGTAGGCTCGATCACAGCCCACGCGGGGCCGCACCGTGGGCGGCCCCAGCGCCAGCCGCGCTCAGTCGAGGCGGTAGGCGCTGATCGGTATCGCGCCGTTGTAGACGACCCCATTGCGGTCGACGAGGAGCACATCCGTAGCGGGCAGCTCGAACGCGCCGTCGTAGCGGCCGTCGGCACCGAGCCGATGCGTGGCGCGCACCACCGGCTGCGCATCGTGGTGGCCCGGTGCTTGCGCCACGCGGAACTCGGTCTGCTCGACGTCGAGCTCCTGCACGACCAGCGTGCTGCCGGCCGCGTGGCCCGCGAGAAAGACGCCGGACCACGACCAGGCCATGTCGCCGGCGTCGTCGAGTCGCACGAGACCGGGGCAGCCGTGGTAGCCCGGCACTTGCGCCAACACGATGAAGCCGCGCGCGCCGGCCGGTGGGCCGTCGGGGGAGATCTCCTCCACCGGCGTGGGGTTGAGGGCCTGCTCGAAGTCCTCGAGCTGGACCGGGCCGTCGCCCGTTTCCTCGATAGGTCGGCCGACGACGGAGGATTCGGGCTCAGGCTCCTCCACTTTCACGTTGTCCAGAGCCGCAAATACTAGCGTCATTCCTTCGTCATCGGACACGATGCGACCGTAGCCGTCGAGCTCGCGGCTGTAGCGGTGCTCACCCTCGGGATCGAAAGCGTCGATCACCGTGCGGTGTGGGTCGAGGAAGACCTGACTGCGGTAGAGCCAGCCGCGCCTATCGACGGCGAGCTCGGACTCCCACCAGATCCGTTCCTCCTCGTGAATCCGCTCTGGCACCGGCGCCTTCCAGCGCGGCTCGCCTTGTTCGTCGAGCCGTGCGACGAAGCGCTCCGGTAGCTCGATACGGGCGCCCTCCAGATCGAGCTCACTGGGATTGCGAAAGAAGGGGTTGGTACAACCGGAGAGGTCCTCCGGGTCCGCGCAGCCCTCCGTGGCCTCGATCAGCTCGACCCACAGTGCTCCATCGGGTCCCAGCGCCACATCCACGATGTGCGCACCATCGAGCAACTGGATCTCGGTCTCGGCGTTGAGTGTCGGGGCGATCGAGAGCAGCCCGCGGCCATCTTCACTGCGCGTGACCACGCGGCCGTCCGGGGCCAGCTGCAGCGGAAACGCCGGCATGGGACCCGTCTGCCGCGTGCCCAGAAGCTCGAGCGTGCCGTCGGCGTGCACGTGCTGCAGCGCCACGGGCACGCCCGTTTCGATGGCAAAGCGGTTGTCGGCGTCCGTGAGCGCGAGCAGGAAGAGCACCCCGCCATCGCGGTGCGGCGTGCTCGCGACGATGAGGGGCTCGCCGGTGCATGCATCGGCAGGGCAGAGCTCGCGTCCGCTCTTCTCCCACAGCAACTCGACGCTCGCACCCGACGCCGTGCCCTGCCCCAGGGCCGTCGGTCGGCCGTCGGCGTGCGTATCGCCGGACGCCGCACAGACGCTGCCTACCGAGGAGGCCGTCGATTGGTCGCCGCAGCCCATGGCGATGAGCAGGGAC
>JAPPOT010000246.1:9941-17167 GCA_028817855.1 Myxococcales bacterium | reverse complement strand
GCCGGCGCGCGCCCCACGGTCCCGCTGGTGCCGGCCATCCTCGACGCGGTGGCGCCGGCCGTGTCCACCGTGGTGTCGCGCTTCCGGACCCAGCCTCGCAACCGACAGATGCAGATGATGGGCGTCGCGGTTGGGGTTGCGCTGCTGCTAGCGGTGGTGCTCTTTGCGGGGGGTGACGAGAGCGCAACGGGCACGGCCGCGAGCGCGGGGTCGGCAGCTACCGCGGAGGCGAGCGAAGGCAAGAGCGAGGGCCAGGACAAGGACAATGGCAAGGGCAAGGGCAAGGACGAGAGCGCCGGCGCGAAGGGCGGCACACCGACCGAGAACGTGCCGGCACACGAGCGCGGAGAGGAGCAAGCGGCAGCCGCCGCGAAGCCCGAGCCGCCCACGGAGGAGCCGAGCGCCATCGAGAAGGTCGTCGACGCGGTCGAGAAGGTGCTGCCCGGCGGCCCCAAGGTGCCGGACGAGCTGGTGGGACCGGTCGACACCATGCTCCACGGCAACACCATCCGCGCCCGCAGACGCGCCGCCAAGCGCGTCCTGGCCTACAAGCCCAAGGGCGAGGTGCCGCTCTACCTGCGCAACATCGCCGCCTTCGAGACCGCGCGCGGGTGCAAGACCCGCAAGGCCGCGATTCGGTCGATGACGAAGAAGCCCCATCCGGAGTACCTCGAGCCGCTGTGGCGGATGCGGCGTGCGCCCAAGACTGGCTGCGGCTTCCTGAGCCTGTCGGACTGCTACGCCTGCGTGCGCCCCAACCTGCGCTCCGCCATCAGCAAGATCGGCAAGCGCTACCCGGCCGCGGCCAAGCGGGCCGCCGAGTAGGCCAGACGCGCCGCCGAATAAAAGGCGCGGATCGCTCGCCATTGGGGCGGCGTGTGGTATGCCTCGCCCAAAGACCGCTCTTGACAGGGAATTCCGACGTGACTGTTTCGATGGACGATCTGGTGGCGCTCTGCAAGCGCCGTGGCTTCATCTACCCGGCCAGCGAAATCTACCAGGGCATCAACGGCTTCTGGGACTATGGTCCGCTCGGCGTCGAGCTGAAGAACAACATCCGGGACGCCTGGTGGCACGACATGGTGCGGTGCCCGCCCGCCGGCCCGGACGGCGAGGCACTGTCGATCGTGGGCCTGGACAGCTCGATCATCCAGAACCCGCGGGCCTGGGAGGCCTCTGGCCACGTGGGCGGCTTCAACGACCCGATGGTCGACTGCCGCGAGAGCAAGGCCCGCTACCGCCACGACCACCTGCTGGTCTTCAGGCACAAGAGCGATGCCGACGTGCCGATGTTCGCCTTCCTCGAGGGCGAGCCCGCACCCGCCCTCAAGCGCATGAAGAAGCTCGCCAAGGGCCGCTCGCCCGACGACTTCGAGACCGTGGCGATGACCGAGCTCGGCGACGACGCCCTGCCGCGCATCGTGGGCCCGGACGCCAACAAGCCGGGCAGCCTGACCGAGCCGCGCCAGTTCAACCTGATGTTCAAGACGTACGTGGGCGCGGTGCAGGACGAGGACTCGGTGGCCTATCTGAGGCCCGAGACCGCCCAGGGCATCTTCCTGAACTTCAAGAACGTGGTGGACACCTCGCGCGTGAAGGTGCCCTTCGGAATCGCCCAGATCGGCAAGGCCTTCCGCAACGAGGTCACCCCCCGCAACTACATCTTCCGCTCGCGCGAGTTCGAGCAGATGGAGATGGAGTGGTTCTGCCACGGCGACGAAGCCGAGAAGTGGCACTCCTTCTGGTGCGACACCCGCGCCAGGTGGTGGCAGAGCATCGGCCTTCAGTCCGACAACCTGCTGATGCGGCCCCACGGGCAGGACGAGCTCGCGCACTACGCCAAGGAGGGCCAGGGCACCTTCGACGTCGAGTACCGCTTCCCGTTCACGGCGCCCGGCTTCGGCGAGCTGGAGGGCGTCGCCCACCGCACGGACTACGACCTCAAGCAGCACCAGACCCACTCCAAGGTCAAGCTCGGCTACTTCGACGCCGACCGCAAGGAGACCTACCTGCCCCACGTGATCGAACCCGCCGCCGGTCTCAGCCGCGGCGTACTGGCGCTGCTGTGCGAGGCCTACACTCCCGACCCGGAGCGGCCGAGCAAGGTCTACATGAAGTTCCAGCCGCGCATGGCGCCGATCAAGGCCGGCGTCTTCCCCCTGGTCAACAAGGAGGGCATGCCCGAGGTCGCGCGCAAGCTCTACGAGGAGCTGCGCAGCAAACACGTCACCCAGCTCGACGTGAAGCAGGCCATCGGCAGGCGCTACGCGCGCATGGACGAGGTGGGCACGCCCTACTGCTTCACGATCGACGGCGACACGCTCAGCGATCAGACCGTGACCGTGCGCGACCGCGACACCGCGGGCCAGGACCGCATCGCGCTGGACAAGGTGGGCGCCTTCCTCGCCGAGAAGATCGGCTGAGTCCGCCGGACGCGCTCACTCCTGGATCACGAGCGGCGGCGGGTCGCCCTCGGGCAGCAGCTTCGCGCGCTTGTCGAGCTGCCTCGCGAGCACCCGCGGATCGCTCGTCGGCAGCTCACAGCGCCCCTGCTCGCACACGAAGGCCGTGGGCTTGCCCCTAAGCGAGACCTTTCCGTTGAGCAGCGGCACCTGGGTCGCGAGCGCGGCGATCGCGGGGTCGGGCCCGGCGACGATCACCGCGTTCGGCAGGTAGGCGCGGCGCACCGTGTCGAGCAACGGACCGGGCTTCTGCCCCTCCGGGTAGACCACGAAGACCTCGAGCGGCCGGTCCAGGTAGAAGTCGAGCGCCCCGAGCATGCGCGGCAGCCCGCGCCCTCCCCGGCCCAGCTCGGCCGCGAAGGTCGAAAGAGCCCGCTCGGCGCGCTGGCGGTAGGTCATGTCCGTCGTGAGCTCCGCCAGCCGCAGCAGGTTCCCGGTCGCGACCGAGTTGGCGGATGGCACGGCGCCGTCGTAGTTGGGCTTGTCGCGCGCGATCAGCTTCTCGTGGTCGTCGCTGGTAGCGAAGTAGGCGCCGTTGTCCTCGTCGGCAAAGTGCGCGTCCTGGGTCTTCTGGATCGCGATCGCCTCCCTCAGCCACTGACCGTCGGCGGTGGCCTGGAAGAGGTCGAGCAGGGCGGCCACCAGAAAGGCGTGATCCTCCAGGTACGCGTTGTGGCGCGCCTCGTCGTGCATGAAGGTGCGCCGCAGGCGGCCGTCCTCGCCGCGCAGGCGGTGCAGCACGAAGGCGGCAGCCTTGGCCGCCGTCAGCACGTAGTCGTCGCGGCCGAGGGCGAAGCCGGCGCGGGCGAAGGCGCTGATCATCAGCCCGTTCCAGGAGGTGATGATCTTGTCGTCGCGCAAGGGCGGAATGCGCTTGGCACGCACGTCGTAGAGCTTCTGGCGCGCGGCAGCCAGCCGCGCTTCCAGCTGCGCCGCGACCACGCCCTGCTCCTTCGCCACCTCGGCCAGCGGCCGCGGCGTGTGGAAGATGGTACGGCCCTCGAAGTTCCCTCGCGGAGTGATCCCATAGTGGGCGAAGACCAGCTTGGCGTCCTCGGCCCCGAGCACGGCGAGCACCTCGTCGGGCGTCCAGGTGAAGAAATAGCCCTCCTCCTCGTGGCCCTCCGGCGTGGCGCTGTCGGCGTCGGTGGCAGAATAGAAACCGCCCTTGCCGTGGGTCATCTCGCGCGTGACGTAGTCGAGGATCTCCGTGGCCACGCGCGCAAAGTTCGCGTCCCCCGTGAGCTGGTAGCCCTCCATGTAGGCGACCACCAGCTGGGCGTTGTCGTAGAGCATCTTCTCGAAGTGCGGCACCAGCCAGCGGGCATCGACCGAGTAGCGGTGGAAGCCGCCGCCGACGTGGTCGTATATCCCGCCCGCCGCCATCTTCTGCAGTGTCTCCACGACCATGCGCCGCGCGTTGTCGTCGCCGGTGCGGCGGTGGTAGCGGCTCAGGAAGGCAAGGCGCGAGGGCTGCGGAAATTTCGGCGCGCGACCGAAACCACCGAGCTTGCTGTCGAAGCCCCGCGCCAGCCCTTGGGCCGCACGCACCATCGCTTCGGGCCCGGGCACATCACCCGGCCGCTGCGGGCGCGACATGGCGGCGATCTGCCTGCTGATCTGGCCGGCCTGGGTGACCACCGCCTCGCGCTCGGTCGCGAAGCGCTGCTTCATCTCCTGCAGGATCGTCAGGAAGCCCTTGCGCGCCCCGCGGTCGCCGTCGCGCGCTGGAAAGTAGGTGCCGCCGAAGAAGGGCTCGCGGTCGGGTGTGAGCAGGACCGTCATCGGCCAGCCGCCGCGCCCGACCAGCAGGTTCACGGCGCTCATGTAGATGTCGTCCAGGTCGGGGCGCTCCTCCCGGTCGACCTTGATCGAGACGTAGTGCGCGTTCAGGTAAGCCGCGATCTCCTCGTCGTCGAAGGACTCGCGCTCCATGACGTGGCACCAGTGGCAGGTGGAGTAGCCGATCGAGAGCAGCACGGGCTTGTCCTCCCGCTTCGCCACCTCGAACGCCTCGTCACCCCAGGGGCGGAAGTTGACCGGGTTGAAGGCGTGCTGCAGCAGGTAGGGGCTGGTCTCGTGGGCCAGGCGATTGACGTGGCGGGGGGAGCCGTCGTTGTTCAGGTGGTGGGTGCGAGGCTTGTTCTTCGCGAGGTGCGTGGCCGCCGCCGCGCTCACGAAGACGCTGCGCGCGGCGTCGGGGTTGGCCACTCCCGGCAGCACCGGCTCCGGCGTTGTACTCGGATCGGCGGGCTCTTTGGGCGCGTCGGGCACGGGGACCTCGTCGGCGGGGCGCGTCTCGGTGCTCGACCGGCAGCCGAGCAGCAGGAGCAGCACCAGGCCGAGCGGTAGCCTTCCGGGGGCGAGCACGCCGCGATTGTTGCGGCCATGCGCGCCGCGGCGCAACCCGGCCTCAACCGGCGGCGCGGCGGTCGCGGACCGCCTTGGCGAGCACTTCGAAGAGCGGCTCGGTGCGGTCCCAGCCCATGCACTTGTCGGTGATGCTCTGGCCGTAGGTCAGCTCGGCGCCGGAGGTGTGGTCCTGGCGTCCGTCGACCAGGAAGCTCTCGAGCATGACGCCGAAAATCGAGGTGCTGCCGCCCGCCACCTGGGCGGCCACGTCGCGCACCACGTCGGGCTGCTTCTCGTGATTCTTGCTGCTGTTGGCGTGGCTGCAGTCGACCATCACGCGCGTGGGCAGCTCGTTCTTCGCCAGGACCGCCACCGCCGCGGCCACGCTCTGGGCATCGTAATTCGGCCCGGCGCTGCCACCGCGCAGGATCAGGTGGCAGTCCGGGTTGCCCTTCGTGGCGACGATCGCGGCAAGCCCCTGCTTGGTCACCGACAGGAAGCGGTGGCCGTGCAGGCTCGAGCCGATGCCATCGATGGCGATCTGCACCGTGCCGTTGGTGCCGTTCTTGAAACCCACAGGCATGGACAGGCCGCTGGCCAGCTCCCGGTGCACCTGGCTCTCGGACGTGCGGGCGCCGATCGCGCCCCAGGCGACCAGGTCCGCGATGAACTGGGGCGTGATCGGATCCAGGAACTCGGTCCCCGCGGGCAGTCCCAACTCGGTCACATCGAGCAGAAAGCGCCGCGCCAGCCGCAGGCCGTCGTTGATGGCGTAGCTGTCGTTCAGGTGGGGGTCGTTGATCAGGCCCTTCCAGCCGATCGTGGTGCGCGGCTTCTCGAAGTAGACGCGCATCGCCACCAGCAGATCCTGCCGGTGGGCAGCCGCCACCTCGGCCAGGCGCCTGGCGTACTCGATTCCCGCCTTGGGGTCATGGATCGAGCAGGGCCCGGCCACCACCAGCAGCCGGTCATCCTCCCCGTGCAGGGCCTTGCCGATGGCTATCCGCGCCTCGGCGATGGTCTTGCAGGCCGGCTCGCTGGCGGGGATTTCCTCCATCAGGATCGCCGGGGGCAGGAGCGGCCGCAGGTGCTTGATGCGGACGTCGTCGGTGGGGTTCAGCATGGGTACCTCGGGCGGCAGTGGTAGCACGTGTCAAACGGATCACCAGCTGGCGTAGGACCTGCTCCGATGTGGTCCCGGGGACCAACTTCTACCGCCATGTCCTCGTGAACTTGGACTTTTCTGCAAATGCCCTTTTTTGGTATTCTGCCGACGTTGCGCGGGCTTGCCGACGCTGTGGCCGACGCCGACGCCCGCCGGAGGGACTCCGCCGAGGACTCCAACGAACGCCATGCACGGGACCCCGCTGGTGCCAACCCCGCAGCGCGCAACCCCGAAAGGGCCGCAGGCCCGAGCGCGCGGTGGGGTGCACGACCCGATGGCCCCGGAACCGCTTCGACGAGGATGCTGATGACGAGACTGGTTACCCCTGTACTGATGGCGATGCTGGCCGTGGCGCCTCTGATCGGCTGCGCGAGCCACCCGCCCCCCACCGAGCGACTGACCACCACTGAGGCCGCCGTGCGCGGCGCGCAGGAGGTGGGCGCGACGCAGGTGCCGCGTGCTGCGCTGCACCTGAAGCTCGCCCAAGAGCAGACCGAGAAGGCCAAGCGCCTGATGCAGGACGGCTACCACAAGCGGGCTGAGCTGACGCTCAAGCGCGCCCAGGCCGACGCCGAGCTCGCGATCGCGATCTCGAACGAGGCCAAGCTGACGAACGAGGCCCAGGCCGCCCAGGCCAAGGTCCAGCAGATGAAGGCGGCGGCCATGAAGGCCCTCAACCGCTGAGGGATGCGAGGATGACGATGACTTACCGACCGCTGCTCCTTCTGGTCTCCGTGCTGGTGCTGGCCGCCTGCGCGACCCCCCCTCCCCCGCGCCAGCTGCTCGACGCGCGCGCCTCCTACAATGAGGCGCGCGCGGGCAAGGCCGCGCAGCTCACGCCGGCCGACCTGCACACGGCCAAGGTGGCGCTGAACGCGGCCGAGCAGGCCTATCAAGATGACGCCGAGAGCCCCGAGACCTTCGCGCTCGCCTACGTGGCGCTGCGCACGGCTCAGCTGGTCCAGGCCAAGGCGAGCATCAAGGACTCCGAGGCGTCGCTGGCGCGCAGCGAGCAGCGGATCGCCAAGCTGCGCGAGGCCGAGATCGCACGCGCGCGCGGCGAGCTGGCGCGGGCGCGCGCGATGCTCAGTGAGCAGAGCAAGGAGCTGGCGGTCCGCGGCGAGCAGCTCGCGAGCGCCGACCAGCAGTTGGCCAGCGCCTCCGAGCAGCTCGCCAGCGAGCGCGCCGCGCGTGCCGCGGCCGAGGAGCGCGCGCGCGAGGCCATGCGCAAGCTGGCCGCGTCGGCG
>JAPPOT010000246.1:0-9931 GCA_028817855.1 Myxococcales bacterium | reverse complement strand
CGGCAAGGACGCCCTCACCGCCGGCGCCCAGCAGAAGCTCACGCTGGTCGCCGGCACCCTGGCACCCCAGGCCGAGACCCACGACTTCGTGGTGGAGGGCCACACGGACTCGCGCGGCAGCCGCGACTTCAACATGACGCTCTCCCAGAACCGCGCCCAGGCCGTGATGAACTTCCTGGTCGCGCGCGGCGTGCCCGCTGGGTCGATCACCTCGGTCGGCATTGGTCCGGACCGCCCCATCGCCGAGAACACGACGCGCACGGGCCGCGCCCAAAATCGCCGCGTGGAGATCATCGTCCGCCGACTGGAAGCCCGTTAGGGCCTGATCCGGGCGAGGTTCGTTCAGGGGCGAGCACGCCTCGTACGGTCGGCGCGGAGGAGCGCCGCGACGACGACCACGCGGGATGGGGGCCCGTGTGGCTTTGCCACTCGGGGGGAAGGGTCGCGTGACCCTTCCCCAGGTCGGGCGCAGCCCGACGGCAAGTGAACCGACCCTAGGCGAACCTCGGCCGAATCACTCCGCGACGCAGACGCGATCCCGCCCGTCCTTTTTCGCTCGGTAGAGCTGTTGGTCGGCGGTGTCGATGAGCTCTTGCTTGTCGGGGGCGTGCTGGGGGTAGCAGGCGGCGCCGATGCTGACGCTGACGCGGCCCAGGGGCTGGCTGTCGGCATGCTCGAACGGGTACTCGGCCACGGTGCGGCGGATGCGCTCGGCCTTGGTCGTGCAGCCTTCGATGTCGGTCTCGGGCAACACCATCACGAACTCCTCACCGCCGTAGCGAGCGACGATGTCCGAGCGCCGGCCCTGGACCGGCAGCCCGCTGTCCCGGCCGCCAGTGAGCACGCCCGCGAGCTTCTTGAGCAGGCGGTCGCCGGCCGGGTGCCCATTCTTGTCGTTGTAGGCCTTGAAGTGGTCCACATCGATGAAGAGCAGGCCCAGGGGGTGCTGGTGGCGCGCCGCGCGGGCCAGCTCCGCGTCCAGTGCCTCCTGCATGTAGCGGTGGTTGTAGAGGCCGGTCAGGCCGTCGCGCAGGGCCAGCTGCTCGAGCTTCTCGACGGCGGCCTGCAGCTCCCGGGTGCGCTGGGCGACCTCGGCCTCGAGGCTCTCGTTGGCCCGCTCGAGCTCCGCGTTCTTGATGCCAAGCTCCTCCACGAGGCGGTTGTTCTCGGCCTCGAGCCCCGCCTCGCGAATCGCCTCCGCGAGCACGGCAGGCAGCTCGGTCAAGCGCAGGGGCTTGGAGAGAAAGCGGTGCACCTTTGCCCGGTTCACCGCGTCCTTGAGCACGTTGACCCGCTCGGAGGCGGTGATCAGGATGCGCGCCGCGGTCGGGCGCAGCTCGTGACTGCGGTCGAGCAGCTCGACGCCGGTCATGCCCGGCATCATGTGATCGGTGATGATGCCGGCCACCGCGTTGCCCTCGAGCTGCTTGACGGCGCCGTCGCCGTCGTTGGCGCTGATGACGTCGTAATCCTTGCGCAGCACGGCCGTGATCATCCAGACGATGTCGTCGTCATCGTCGACGACGAGCACTTTGGACTTGTTCTCCGCCACGTGAGGGACCGACAGGGACTCTATCGAGGATATCAGAAGGCCGCGTTGGCCCCCACGGGCAAAGCAGCGGGTTGTCCCACCTCACCGCACCTCGCACCGGACACAACGGCTAGATCAGATCGACGAATGCCGCGAGAAAGCGCACCGCGAAGACCAGGCCCAGACCGATCAGGAGCACGCCCATCAGCCTCACCATGCGCTCGATCGTGGAGCGCTGGAGGCGCTCCTTGTAGCGCGCCAGCAGCACGAGCATGAGCGCGAACCAGGCGCAGATGCCCGTGCAGACGCCGATCGAGAAAGGCAGCGCGCGGTGGGCGTCGAAGACCACGATGTCGAACGAGTGCAGGGCCGCCACGGCGGCGGTCCACGTGGCGATCAGCGTGGGGTTGAGCGCGGTGATGGTGAGCCCGAGGAAGAAACTGCGCTTGTTGCCGACACGCGGATCCGGTGGCGGGCGTTCCACGTCCATGCGGCGAAAGGCGAAGTGCCCGCCCAGGCCGCACAGGATCACCGCCGCAGCGCCGCGCGTGATCGGATCGACCCACGGGTAGGCGGCCAAAAGCTCGCTGAAGCCCCAGAAGGCGAAATAGGCGTAGACGCTCTCCGCGATCGCGGAGCCAGCCGCGAGGTAGAGGGCACTGCGCGCTCGATCCTGAAGGCCACGACTGAAGACGAGGATCGCCACCGGCCCCGCGACGGGCACGGAACCAAAGAAACCGAAGAGAAAGCCGAACAACGAGGCGGTAAACATCCGCTCTTCCGAGGGCTTGTAGCTGAATCGCGTCGCACGGCCAAGTGCGGGGGCAGTCACCTGTGACGGTCCCTTCACCCCTCGGTCGCGGCCTGCCGATCGTGGGGTTGATCTGGAGCCGCCCCACCCGGATCCTGATGCGGCGCGAGGGGATGTCGGGCTCGGCGGGCCGGGCGTTCGGGGCGCGGGGAGCGGGGACATGTTCGAATCCAGGAGCAAAGGACGGCGGGCAGCCCGGGAGCTGACGGCGGCCCTCGTGTCGCTCTGGCTGGTCGGTTGCGGGGGCACGATGGCCTTCTCCGACCAGTCGGCGCTGGTGATCGTGGGCGACCCGCCCAAGCCAGCCCAGCTCAAGCCGAAGCCCAAGCCCAAGCCCAAGCCGCCGCCCGAGCCCAAGCGCGTGGAGGTCACGGCGGGCAAGATCATGATCCGCGACAAGATCCTCTTCGAGTCCGGCAAGAGCACGATCCGAGAAGAGTCCCACGGCCTGCTCGACGAGATCGCGGGCGTGCTTCGCGACAATGCCCACATCCGCGAGGTCTCCATCGAGGGCCACACCGACGCGGACGGCAACGACAAGTACAACCAGAAGCTCTCCGATGGCCGCGCCGGTGCCGTGCGCGCCTACCTGGAGGGCAAAGGCATCGAGGCCGGTCGCTTGACCTCCAAGGGCTTCGGTGAGTCCAAGCCCATCGCGGACAACGAGACCGACGAGGGCAAGGAGAAGAACCGCCGCGTGGAGTTCATCATCACCAAGCAGGACGAGGTGAAGCAGGTCTACGAGGTCGATCCCAAGACCGGCAAACGCCGCGAGGTGGAGGGCGGGAAGTGATGCGTACCGCGATCCTGTGCCAGATCCTCTCGCTTGCCGTCCTGGGCAGCATCGGCGGTTGCAGCTTCCATGCCCGGGACGCGGACTCCTACCGCAAGGTCACCCGCGAGCTGGTCGAGACCCGCAGCGCGGACATCAAGGCCTGCTACGACGCGCAGCTGAAGGATGACCGCAGCGCCCAGGGCAAGGTCGTCGTGCGCTTCACCGTCCAGGCGGAGACGGGCACCGTGACCGACGCGCGCGTCGACGAAGACGCGAGCAGCGCGCCAGCCTCCCTCGGGCAGTGCGTCGTGAAGGCGCTCGATGGGCTCACGCTCGATCCGCCCGACGCCCGCAAGGGTGACGCCACCTTCACCTGGGCCTTCGAGGTGAAGGGCTAGAGGGTCCTCGCCCGGACCGGGACGCCCGCTCAGTTGTTCGGTGCGGGCGCGGCGGTTCCCGCTGTCACCACGCTGTCCACCCCGCAGACGCAGGGATCAAAGCTGCCTCCCTCGTTGCACTTCTGGCGGCCGGAGGTGCCGCTGGTGCACGGACAGTTGTTGATCTCCCCCGGCGCGCAGGCCTGGGGGGGCGCACCAAGGGAGTCCTCGTCGGCCTCGACCAACGCGGTGCAGGCGATCGCCCCGCACACGCACAGTGGCATCAAGAGCGATCCGAGCAGGAGATCGCGGAACATGGCGCGATGCTCGCACAGGCGCCCAACCATGCAAAGGATCACAATCGCTCCCCACAACAAACGTGTAGCGCTGCATGGGAACGACCGCCTGCGTGTCGATCGACGGGTTGAAATTGCATTCTAGTCGTCGCGCGGAGCCTTCTTTGGTCTTCGATCGACTCCGAAGGTTTCATCCGTAACCGCGCGAAACGACATGTTTCATCGATCCAAGCTCACGGGCACGGGAGATCCTTGTATCGGAACGGGGGAGAGTCTTTTTGTCTGTTGTTACGCGATTTTTACTTGGGTTGATCCTGTCATGCTTAGAATCAGAGCCCATGCAGGACGATGCGCTTGGCATGCTCGCGAAGGTGACGCGGGAGTTGCTGGAGGAGGAGCGGGTCGAGATCAATCTCCAGCGGGTGGCGGATGCAGCGCTCGATCTGCTCGGCGCCGACCACGCCTCGGTGCGGCTCTGTGAGTCGGACGGCAGCATGGCAGCCGGCGCCCGCGCCGGGCTCGGTACCGACCGCCCTCCACCCCCCTTTCGGCGCGGCGAGGGGGTCCTGGGCTGGGTGGCCGAGACGGGTCAGTGCGCGTGCATCGAGGACAGCTCCCACGAGCCGCGCTTCGTGGCCCGGGAGCGGGGCTTCGATGTGGGCTCGCTGCTCTCGGTGCCGATCAGCAGCCCAGATGGCACGGTCGGCGTGCTGTCGGTCTCCTCGGTCCGCACCTGCGCCTTCCGCCAGGCCGAGCAAGCGCTGGCCCAGGTGCTGGCGAGCGCAGCGGCCCAGTCGCTGCGCACCGCCGAGTTGCGCCAGCTCGCGGTGACCGACTCCCAGACCCTGGCCTACAACCGGCGCTGCCTACTCCCCCGACTGCGGGAGGAGATGGAGCACGCCCGGCGCCACGGCGCCCCCCTGAGCCTGCTCCTGATCGACCTCGACCACTTCAAGCGCGTCAACGACGCCCACGGACACCCCACCGGGGACGTGGTGCTGCGGGCCTTCGCGGACACCGTGCGCGAATGCGTGCGCGCGGCGGACGTGCTCTTCCGGCGGGGCGGGGAGGAGTTCGTACTCATCATGCCCTCGACCGACGAGTCGCAGGCGACCACCGTGGCCGAGCGGCTGCGCCGCCGCCTCGGTCGAGCACCGCTGCGCGTGCGGGCGGATCTGCTACTGCTCCAGACCGCCTCGATCGGCGTCGCCACCTGGGACGGCGAGGAGGCCGCGGAGGCGTTGGAGGAGCGGGCCGACCTGGCGATGTACGAGGCCAAGCGGCGCGGCCGCAACCGCGTCCACGTCTCGCGGCCGGCCGGTTGACCCTGCCACCGGCGCCGCGGATGCTCGCGCCGTGGCCGACGAGCGGGTCGATGTGGTGGACGCCGAGGATCGCGTGGTGCGCCAGGCGGGCCGTGCGGAGGTGAGGGCCCAGAACCTCCTCCACCGCACCGTCTCGATCCTGTGCTGTAACCCCCCGGGCCAGATCTATGTGCAGCGTCGCACGCGGACCAAGGACCTCTTTCCTGGGCTCTACGACATGTTCGTCGGTGGCGTGGTCGGCGCCGGCGAGAGCTACGACGAGGCCGCCGTGCGCGAGATCGGGGAGGAGCTGGGGATCCACGGACCCGAGCCGGAGTACCTCTTCCACTACTGCTACGAGGGGCCCGAAACGCGAAACCACACGGCGGCCTATCGCGTGGTCTGGGATGGCCCCATCGTGCACCAGGCGAGCGAGGTGGACTGGGGGCGGTACTGTGAGCTGCAGGAGATCGTCGACAACGCCGAGGGCTGGGAGTTCACTCCCGACAACGCCGCGGTCTTCGAGCACTACCTGCGACACGTCCACAGGCCGGGGCGCTGACGTCCGGGGCACCAAAGCAGCCCCACCACGAAACAATCTCGAAACACATCGGGAAACGAACCGGAAACGAGACTCGGTCTAGTGTTCGGCCGCCCGAGACGTGGCACGGGCAAGACGCGAGGGGACTCATGGAAGAAGCGATCAACGGCGCAGATACCGCCTGGCTGCTGGTTTCGTCCGCATTCGTGATGCTGATGATCCCGGGCCTGGCGTTCTTTTACGGTGGGATGGTGCACTCGAAGAACGTGCTGTCGTCGTGCATGCACAGCTTCTTCGCGATGGGCCTGATGACCGTGCAGTGGGTGGTGATCGGCTACTCGCTGGCCTTCGGCGAGACCAACGGCGGCATCGTCGGCGGCATGCAGTACTTCATGCTCAACGGCGTCGGTCTCGAGCCCAACGGGACCATCCCCCACATCCTGTTCATGGCGTTCCAGATGATGTTCGCCATCATCACGCCGGCGCTGATCTCAGGTGCCTTCGCGGAGCGCATCAAGTTCTCGACCTACGCGGTCTTCATCGTGCTGTGGGGCACACTGGTCTACGATCCGATCTGCCACTGGGTGTGGGGCCCGGGCGGCTGGCTCGGCGCGCGCGGTGCCCTGGACTTCGCCGGGGGCACGGTCGTGCACCTCTCTTCGGGCGCCAGCGCGTTGGTCTTCGCGATCGTGCTCGGCAAGCGCCTGCGGCCCGCGCCTCCCGGCAACCTGACGCTCACCCTGATCGGCGCCGCCCTGCTGTGGTTCGGCTGGTTCGGCTTCAACGCGGGCAGCGCCCTGGCCTCCGGTGAGAACGCCGCCCTGGCATTCGTGAACACGCACGTGGCGGCTGCAGCCGCAGCGCTGGCCTGGGCCGCGGTCGAGTGGACGCGCCACGGCAAGCCCACCAGCCTCGGCGTGGCGTCCGGGCTCGTCGCGGGCCTAGTCTGCATCACTCCGGCGGCCGGCTTCGTCGGACCCATGTCGGCCGTGCTGATGGGAGCCGTCGCCGGCCTGATCTGCTTCTGGGCCGTGCTCGCCAAGTCGCGCTTCGGCTATGACGACTCCCTCGACGCATTCGGCATACATGGCGTCGGCGGCGCCCTGGGCGCGGTGCTGACGGGCGTCTTCGCGGCGACCGCATGGTCCGGCAACGAGGACGCGGACGGGCTGCTGACCGCCGGCAACGTCGGCCTGGTCGGCGAACAGGTCCTCGGAGTACTCGCAGCCGGCGGCTACGCGGCCTTCGTGACTTGGGTGCTGCTCAAGATCCTCGACGCCACCATGGGCCTGCGTGTCCAGGAGGACGAGGAGCGCGAAGGTCTCGACACGGTGCTCCACGGCGAGACGGCGTACCGCCCGATCTCGGAGCGCGCCGGCATGCACGGGGAGGCGCCGGAGGAGGCTTGAGCGGCGGCCTCAGCCGCCCTCGGCGTCCACCGAGGTGACATCATCGCGCAGGAGGTCGGCGCTCAGCACGCCTTCCTCCTCGTGGCGCATGTCCTCGCGCACCTCCTGCACGAAGGCTCGGATGCGCGCGGCGAGTTGCGCCGGGTCGGTGGTCTCGACGTCGAGCTCGCCCAGGGCCTTGAGCTCGATGCGCTGATCCCGATGGTGCTTCTCCAGCTTGCTCGCGCGCACCTCACCCCAGGCATCGGCCTCGCGCAGCGCCGGCGCCAGAATCGCATCCTCGAGATCGATGTGCTCGCGCAGCTGCTCGTAGAAGTCCCGCGCGCGGTCCACGGCCGATGCGATCACCGCATCGCCCTCCTGCTCGAGACGCGCGGCCAGCTGCTCGAGCTGATCGAGCCCGGTGGCCAGCTGCCGGTGCTCCTCGAGAATGCGTCGTCGGACTCCGCTGGGGCGCATGGTCGTCATCGCTCAGAGGCTGTCGAGCGCGTCGCGTGCCGCCTTGAGCACGTCGACATAGCTCACGATCCCGACCAGCGAGGAGGTACCCGACTCGACCACGCAGAGCGCGCCGAGCTTCTCATCGAGCATCAGGTCTACGGCCTCGCTCACGTCGCTGTCCTGGTCGACGGTCACGACGCCGCCGGTCATCATGATGCTGACCGGCTGCGCAATCTTGGCCTTCATCTGCTCGTAGCCTTCCACATCGCTGAAGAGCGACACGCCGAGCTTGCCGACGTCACGGTCGCTGAGCATGCCGACGACATCCGAGCCCCGCACGACCGGCAGGTGTCGCACCCCTTCATCCGACATCACGCCCATGGCGTCGCCGATGGAAGTGGTCTCGGTCACGGTCGTCGGACCCTCGGTCATGATGTCTGCCACGATCATCTCTCTACGCCTCCATGTGAGCTTCAGTCTCTACGTATGCATGGCAGCGCGAGCAGCAAGTCGCTCACACCGCATAGGGCTTGGGATTTCCCGCCCCTTCCGGCGGTGCCTCGACGGAGGCCATCAGCTCCTCGAGCTGGGCGCCTTCCAGCTGCTCCCGCTCCACCAGGGCGGCCGCGAGTCTCTCCAGCTGCGACCGGTTGTGCGTGAGCAGATGGGTCGCCTGCTGCTGGGCGCCATCGACCAGCGCTCGCACCTCTGCGTCGACGCGGTCCGACAGCGCGTTGCCGTGGGCACCGATCAAGTTGGGATCGACGCCACCGATGAAACCCGCCTTGGTTCCACTGCGTAGCGACAGCGGGCCCACCGCCTCGCTCATGCCGTAGTCGACCACCATCGCACGCGCGATCTCCGTTGCCTGCTGCAGGTCGTTCGAGGCGCCAGTGGAGACCTCGCCGAATACCAGCAGCTCGGCCGCGCGCCCCCCCAACAGACTCGTGAGCTCGCAGTGCAGCATCGACTCGGTCATCAGCTGGCGCTCTTCCTCCGGGCTCTTGCGCGTGTAGCCCAGGGCCGCGAGCCCGTGCGGGATGATGGAGATCTTCTGCACCTTCTGCCCTCCCCCCGCACACTTGGCAGCGATGGCATGACCGATCTCGTGGACGGCGATGCGGCGCTTCTCCTCGTCGCTGATGATGCGCGACTTGCGCTCGAGGCCCGCGACCACGCGGTCGATCGCGCGCGAGAAGTCCTCGGTGCTCACGCGTGCCGCGCCCCGGCGCGCCGCGGAGAGTGCAGCCTCGTTCACCAGGTTGGCGAGGTCCGCCCCCGCGAAGCCGGGGGTCTGGGCCGCGATGTGACCCAGGTCCACCTCATCCGCGAGCGGCACGTTCTTGACGTGCACCCGCAGGATCTCCTCGCGGCCGCCCCGATCGGGGCGGTCGACCAGGATCTGCCGGTCGAAGCGGCCCGGGCGCAGCAGCGCGGCGTCCAGGATCTCTGGGCGGTTCGTGGCGGACATGATGATGACCGCCTTGTGGGGCTCGAAGCCGTCGAGCTCGACCAGCAGCTGGTTGAGGGTCTGCTCACGCTCCTCGTTGCTGCCGCCCCCCATGACGGCCCCGTTGCGGGTCCGACCGATGGCGTCGAGCTCGTCGATGAAAACGATACAGGGCGCGGCCTTGCCCGCTTGCTCAAACAGATCACGCACGCGCGAGGCACCGACGCCGACGAACATCTCGACGAACTCCGAGCCGTTGATCGAGATGAAGGGCACACCCGCCTCGCCAGCGACCGCGCGGGCCAGCAGCGTCTTGCCAGTGCCCGGGGGACCTACGAGCAGCACGCCCTTCGGGATCTTGGCGCCTAGACCCTTGTACTTGTCCGGGTGCTGGAGGAAGTCGATGATCTCCTCCAGCTCGGCCTTGGCCTCGTCGATCCCGGCCACGTCCTTGAAGCTGACGTCGACCTCGCTCTCCTGGAAGACCTTGCCCTTGCTCTTGCCGAATGCGAGCGCGCCCGCAGGACCCGCGCCACCGGCGCGCGCCATGCCCCCGGTGAGGAGCATGAAGAGCAGGAGACCGAGGCCGAGATAGAGAAAGAAGGTGAAGAAGCTGCCGTCGCTCTCCTTCACGCCGCTGTACTCCACGCCGTGCTCCTCCAGCTCGGCGATCAACCCCTCGTCGGTGACGCGAAAGACGCGGAAGCGCTCGGTGCGCTCGGCCGCCTTGTCCCCCTCGGACGTATCGGCCTCCGGCACGCGCCCCTTCTTGTAGCGACCTGTGATCTCCTGCTCGCCCACCTGCACGTGCTCGACGCGGCCCTCGCGCAGGTGGCGCTTGAACTCGTCGTAGCGCACGACGTTGCTCTCGAAGCTTCGGCCCATCATCCAGAGCATCAGCAGCGACAGGGCCGCGAAGACGCCGAGCACGATTCCACCGCGGAAGGGCGGTGGGGTGGTCGGCTGCGGGCGGGGTGGCTTGCGAGGGTCGGGCAT